>NZ_JBMDKU010000006.1:0-361986 GCF_057809855.1 Phenylobacterium sp. FG114
CGGCCCTTTTGCTTGCCCGCATGACAACCGTGTCATGACCGACATTTAAGCTGCCCTGACCGGCGCACCCCTCTAGCTTCCGGCTCAACGCTTTCGACTTTGGGAGAGAGGACGATGCGTCTTCAAACGATCCTTCTGGCCGCCGTCGCGGCCATGACCACCGGCGCCGTCCAGGCCGCCCCCTCCGTGGAGATCAAGGACGCGGTCGCCCGCGTCACGGTCGTCCCGGAGAACCGCTCCGACATCAAGGTCGAGGTCATCGCGCCTAACGCCAAGCTGCCGCTCAGCGTGCGCAGCCTGGCTGGGCGGACGATCGTCGACGGCGACCTCGACCGGAAGATCCGCAGCTGCAATGGCTCGGGCGAGCGCGCCTCGGTCGAGGTGCGCGGCGTGGGCCGCTTCTCCTACGCCGAGATGCCGCAGGTGGTGATCCGCACGCCCCGGGAGGTGCAGGTTGAGGCCGGCGGAGCCGTGTTCGGCTCGGTGGGCCGTTCCGGCGCCCTGGACCTGGGCAACTCGGGGTGCGGCGACTGGACCGTCGCGAACGTCGAGGGCGAAGCGAAGGTCAGCCAGGCCGGCTCCGGGGATACGCGCATGGGCTCGGCGGGCTCGCTCAAGGTCCGGGTCGCGGGCTCGGGCGACGTGGCGACTGCCGATGTGAAGAGCGGCCTGGACATCAGCATCGCGGGCTCGGGTTCGGCGCATGTGAAGTCGGCTTCGGGCCCGATCGAGATCTCCGTCGCCGGCTCGGGCGACGTCGACATCGGCGGCGGCCGCGCGACGGCCATGAAGGTCTCGATCGCCGGGTCGGGCGACGTCGACTTCGCCGGCGCGGCCGACAGCCTGAAGGCCCGCATCGCAGGGTCGGGCGATGTGCACGCCGCGGAGGTTCGGGGCGAGGTCTCGAAGACGGTCATGGGCTCCGGCTCGGTGCGCGTCGGCAACTGATCGGATGCGCGGCCTGGTCCTCGCGCTCCTCTTCCTGACCGCCGGCTGCGGGGCGCCAGCCAAGACGACGAACGCGGAGGAGACGCGGGAGCCGTTGTGGCGGCTCACCGGCCTCTCCGATCCCGAGAGCGTCGCGCTCGCCGCGGACGGCCGGACGCTCTACGTGGCCAATGTGGCCGGCGAGGGCGAGGTCAAGGACGGCAACGGCTTCATCAGCCGCATCTCGACCGGCGGCAAGATGCTGGAACGGGAGTGGGTGAGGGGACTGGACGCTCCCAAGGGCGCCATCGTCTCGGGCGGAAAGCTCTACGTCTCGGACATCGACCGGCTGGTGGAGATCGACACCGCCACGGGCCGGATCACGGCCCGCTATCCCGCGCCGGGCGCGACCTTCCTGAACGACGTGGGCGTGGCGCCCGATGGTACTGTGTTGGTGGCCGACTCCGGGACGGGCCGCATCTTCGCCCTGGCGAGCGGGGCGATGACGGTCTGGTCGGCGCACCCGCTGCTGAAATCGGTCAACGGCCTGCTGCCCGAGCCCGACCGGCTGCTGGTCACGACCATGGAGGGCCTGTTGCTCTCGATCGACTACCGCACGCGCGCGGTGACGGTGAAGGCGAGGGGCCTCGGCCAAGCCGACGGCCTGGCCCGCGCCGACGGCGACAACTACCTGGTGGGCGAGTGGCCCGGGCGGCTGTTCTACGTGGAGCCCGACGGCAAGGTGCGGACCCTCGCCGACAGCCGCGCGCGCGAGGTGTACATCAACGACTTCATCAAGGTGAGTGACCTGCTGATCGTCCCCAACTGGAAGCCTGGGTCGGTCACCGCCTATCGCATGCTGACCATGATGCTGACCGACGCCGCCGATGCGGCCGACGAGGGGCTGCCCCCGCGCCTGCAGCGGGCGCTGCTTTAGGGATCGAAGGCGAAACAGCACCTCCGCGCCCCTTGACGGGGACGAGTCGCATAGGTATTACCGCGCCTCCTGTTGGACCGGCTGTGTGCTTCGAAGAGATTTGAAGCGCAGACGCGGACCGCGGAACGGCTCGAGACAGTGCTTTCACTAAGCGTTTCGGGAGTAGGCCCTCGCGGGTTCGCGCGGGCCTAAATCGTTTGTGCGGACTTTCGCGTACGGGCTCTCACCTCGAGGGTTCGGGCTGGTCTTTGAAATGGTCGAGATCACGCGGGCGCCCGCCGTCTGTAGGGAAACGTAAGAGCGATATGGCTCAAAACATTCGCATCAGGCTCAAAGCCTTCGATCACCGCGTGCTGGACCATTCCACCCGCGAGATCGTGAACACGGCCAAGAGGACCGGAGCCGCCGTGCGCGGGCCGATCCCGCTGCCGACGCGCATCGAGAAGTTCACCGTCAACCGTTCGCCGCACATCGACAAGAAGTCGCGCGAGCAGTTCGAAATCCGCACGCACAAGCGCGTGCTCGATATCGTCGACCCCACCCCGCAGACCGTGGACGCGCTGATGAAGCTCGACCTGTCCGCCGGCGTGGACGTCGAGATCAAGCTCTAAGGGGATTGATCCGATGCGAACCGGCGTAATCGCCAAGAAAATGGGTATGGCTCGCTTCTTCGACGAAGCCGGCGCCCACGTGCCCGTGACGGTCCTCAGCCTTGAAGGCTGCCAGGTCGTCGCCCATCGCACCAAGGACAAGGACGGCTACGTGGCCCTCCAGCTCGGTGCGGGCTCCAAGAAGCCGAAGAACACCACGAAGGCTCTGCGCGGCCACTTCGCCAAGGGCGAGGTCGAGCCGAAGCACAAGCTGGTCGAGTTCAAGGTCTCTGAAGACAGCCTCATCGACGTGGGCGCGGAAATCACCGCCGACCACTACGTGCCCGGCCAGAAGATCGACATCACCGGCACCACGGTGGGTAAGGGCTTCGCCGGCGCCATGAAGCGCTGGAACTTCGGGGGCCTGCGCGCCACCCACGGCGTGTCCGTCTCGCACCGCTCGCACGGTTCGACGGGTAACCGCCAGGATCCGGGCCGTACCTTCCCGGGCAAGAAGATGGCCGGCCATCTCGGCCAGGAAACCGTCACCACCCTCAACCTGACCGTCTGGCGCGTCGACGCCGAGCGCGGCCTGATCCTGGTCAAGGGCGCCGTCCCGGGCTCGGACGGCTCGTTCGTGAAGATCCGCGACGCGGTGAAGTCGGCCCTGCCGGCCGACGCGCCGAAGCCGGGCGCCTTCAAGGGCGCTGGCCAAGCGGCCAAGGCCGAGGAACCCGCGGTGACCGAAGCCCCGGCCGAAGAGGCCGCGGCGACCGAAGCTGGGGATCAAGCGTAATGAAACTCGACGTCATCAAGCTGGACGGCGGGAAGGGCGGCTCGATCGAGCTGGCCGACGATATCTTCGGCATCGAAGAGATCCGCGGCGACATCCTGCAACGCGTCGTTACCTGGCAGCTGGCCAAGCGCCGCTCGGGCAACCACAAGATCCAGGTCCGCAACGAGGTCTCCCGCACCTCGAAGAAGATGTACAAGCAGAAGGGCACCGGCGGCGCCCGTCACGGTTCGCGCCGTGCGGCCCAGTTCGTCGGCGGCGCCAAGGCCCACGGTCCCGTGGTCCGCAGCCATGCCTTCGACCTGCCCAAGAAGGTCCGCGCCCTGGCCCTGCGCCATGCGCTGTCCTCGAAGGCCAAGGACGGCTCGCTGATCGTGCTGGACACGGTCTCGCTGAAGGACGCCAAGACGGCCGCCCTGCGCGACCAGTTGGGCAAGATCGGCGTGACCCATGCCCTCGTGATCGCCGGCGCCGAGGTGGACAAGAACTTCGGCCTGGCCGCCCGCAACATCCCGAACGTGGATGTGCTGCCGAACGCCGGCCTGAACGTCTATGACGTGCTGCGTCGCCGCACCCTGGTCCTGACCAAGGACGCGGTCGAAGCGATCCAGGCGCGCTTCCAGCCTAAGGAGGCCGCGTGATGGCCGTAGAGCCCACCGTTCGTCACTACGACACCATCCTGTCTCCGATCATCACGGAAAAGGCCACGCTGCTCTCGGAGCAGAACAAGGTCGTCTTCCGCGTGGCCGGCGACGCTTCCAAGGACGAGATCGCCGCTGCGGTCGAGGCGCTGTTCAAGGTCAACGTCACGAAGGTCAATACGATCAACGTGAAGGGTAAGACCAAGCGGTTCCGCGGCATCATGGGCAAGCGCTCGGACGTCAAGAAAGCGATCGTGACGCTGGCCGAAGGCCAGTCGATCGACATCACTACGGGGCTCTAAGTCGATGGCTCTGAAGCAATTCAACCCGACCTCGCCCGGCCGCCGTCAGCTGGTCCTGGTCGACAAGTCCGAGCTCCACAAGGGCCGTCCGGAAAAGTCGCTGGTCGAAGGCCTGACGAAGTCGGGCGGTCGCGGCGGCAACGGCCGCGTTGCGGTCCGCTTCCGCGGCGGCGGCGCCAAGCGCCTGTACCGCATCGTGGACTTCAAGCGTCGCAAGTTCGACGTCCCCGCGACCGTCGAGCGCCTGGAATACGACCCGAACCGCTCGGCCTTCATCGCCCTGGTGAAGTACGCCGACGGCGAGCTGGCCTACATCCTGGCGCCGCAACGCCTGAAGGTCGGCGACCAAGTCGTCGCCTCGGAAAAGGCTGACGTGAAGCCGGGCAACGCCATGCCGCTGCGCGGCATGCCGATCGGCACGATCATCCACAACGTCGAGCTGAAGCCCCTGAAGGGCGGCCAGATCGCCCGTTCGGCCGGGGCCTACGCCCAGCTGGTCGGTCGTGACGCCGGCTATGCGCAGATCCGCCTGAACTCGGGCGAGCTGCGCATGGTGATGGACAGCTGCATGGCCACGGTGGGCGCGGTCTCGAACCCCGACCACATGAACGAGAACCTCGGCAAGGCCGGTCGGGCTCGTCACAAGGGCCGTCGCCCGCACGTCCGCGGCGTCGCCATGAACCCGATCGACCACCCGCACGGCGGCGGTGAAGGCCGCACCTCGGGCGGCCGTCACCCGGTCACCCCGTGGGGCAAGCCCACGAAGGGCCGGAAGACCCGTAAGAACAAGGCGACGGACAAGTTCATCATCCGCTCGCGTCACGCTCGGAAGGCTCGCTAAGCCATGACCCGTTCCGTTTGGAAAGGCCCGTTCGTCGACGGGTACCTGCTGAAGAAGGCCGAGGCGCTGCAGGCGTCGGGCCGCAAGGACGTGATCAAGACCTGGTCGCGCCGCTCGACGATCATGCCCCAGTTCGTGGGCCTGACGTTCGGCGTGCACAACGGCCACAAGCACGTCCCGGTGCTCATCTCGGAAGACATGGTCGGTATGAAGCTGGGCGAGTTCGCGCCCACCCGCTTCTTCCCCGGTCACGCGGCCGACAAGAAGGCCAAGAGGAAGTAAGATGAGCAAGCAAGCCAAGGCTCGCCGTTACACGGACGCCGAAGCGGTGGCCAAGGTGCGGACCATCCGCATCAGCCCCCGCAAGCTCAACCTCGTGGCCCAGTCCATCCGGGGCCTCAAGGTTCAGCGCGCCCTGAACGAGCTGGAATTCAGCTCGCGCCGGATCGCCAATGACGTCCGCAAGGCGCTCTACTCGGCGATCTCCAACGCCGAGAACAACCACAACCTCGACATCGACTCGCTGGTCGTCGCCGAGGCCTACGTGGGCAAGAACCTCGTGATGAAGCGCTTCCATGCCCGCGCCCGCGGTCGTGCGTCGCGTGTCGAGAAGCCGTTCAGCGAGATCACGATCGTGGTCCGCGAAGTGGGTGAGGCCGCCTAATGGGTCAGAAGATCAATCCGGTCGGGCTTCGCCTCGGCATCAACCGCACCTGGGACAGCCGCTGGTTCGCCGACGGCGCCGAGTACGGCCGCCTGCTGCACGAGGACATCAAGGTCCGCCGCGCGCTGAAGAAGCGCCTGTATCAGGCCGGCGTGTCGCGCATCATCATCGAGCGCCCGCACAAGAAGTGCCGCATCACCATCTATGCCGCGCGCCCTGGCGTGATCATCGGCAAGAAGGGCGCGGACATCGACAAGCTGCGCAAGGACATCGCCTCCATGACGGACGGCGAAGTTCACCTGAACATCGTCGAGATCCGCAAGCCGGAGACCGATGCCCAGCTGGTGGCCGAGAACATCGCCCAGCAGCTCGAGCGCCGCGTCGCCTTCCGCCGCGCGATGAAGCGTTCGATGCAGTCGGCCATGCGCCTCGGCGCCAAGGGCGTCCGCATCAACGTCTCGGGCCGCCTCGGCGGCGCCGAAATCGCCCGTATGGAGTGGTACCGCGAAGGTCGCGTGCCGCTGCACACGCTGCGCGCCGACGTGGACTACGGCTTCACCGAAGCCAAGACCACCTACGGCATCATCGGCGTGAAGGTGTGGGTCTTCAAGGGCGAGGTCCTGGACCACGACCCGATGGCCCTCGACAAGCGCCTGGCCAGCGAGAGCGGCCCGGCTGGTGAGGGCGGTGGCCGCGAGCGCGGCGATCGTCCGGACCGCGGCCCGCGCCGCGATCGCCGCGAACCGGCGAACGCCTAAGGACCTGAAGAGATGCTGTCTCCGAAGAGAACCAAGTACCGCAAGCAGTTCAAGGGCCGCATCCACGGCCTGGCGAAGGGCGGCTTCACGCTGAACTTCGGCTCCTACGGCCTGAAGTCGGTCGAGCCCGAGCGCATCACGGCGCGTCAGATCGAAGCGGCCCGCCGCGCGATCACCCGCCAGATGAAGCGTCAAGGCCGCGTCTGGATCCGTATCTACCCGGACGTGCCGGTCACCGGTAAGCCGGCCGAAGTCCGGATGGGTAAGGGCAAGGGCGCCGTGGAGTTCTGGGCCGCCCGGGTTCACCCCGGCCGGATCATGTTCGAAATCGACGGCGTGCCGGACGATGTGGCCCGTGAAGCCCTGCGCCTCGGCGCGGCGAAGCTTCCGGTGAAGACCCGCATCGTCACCCGCATCGACGCGCCGGTGGAGCACGCCTGATGAAGATCGACGAAATCCGGGGCCTCACCCCCGACCAGCTGGCCGACCAGCTCGTCTCCCTGAAGAAGGAGCAGTTCAACCTGCGCTTCCAGAAGGCGACCGGCCAGATCGAGAAGACCCACCGCGTGGACCAGGTGCGCAAGGATATCGCGCGCATCAAGACGGTCCTGCGCGGCAAGCAGGCCCAGGCCTGAGGAGAACCGACAGATGCCGAAACGAATTCTCGAAGGCGTGGTCGTCTCCGACAAGGGCGACAAGACGGTGGTCGTGAAGGTCGAACGGACCTTCCTGCACCCGGTGCTTAAGAAGACCGTCCGTCGGTCGAAGAAGTACCACGCCCATGACGAGGCCAATGCCTACAAGTCCGGCGAGATCGCCCGCATCATCGAATGCGCGCCCAAGTCGAAGACCAAAACCTGGGAAGTGCTGCCTAAGGGCGGCGCGGCCCAAGAAGCCTAAGGATCTGAACCCATGATCCAGATGCAAACTAACCTGGACGTCGCCGACAATTCCGGCGCCCGCCGGGTCATGTGCATCAAGGTGCTGGGCGGCGCGAAGCGCCGTTACGCCAGCGTCGGTGACAAGATCGTCGTTTCCGTGAAGGAAGCGATCCCGCGCGGCCGCGTGAAGAAGGGCGATGTGCTGCAAGCCATCGTCGTTCGGACCAGCCAGGCCATCAAGCGCAAGGACGGCTCGGTGATCCGCTTCGACAAGAACGCGGCCGTGATCGTCAACAAGAGCTCCGAGCCGATCGGCACGCGGATCTTTGGCCCGGTTCCCCGTGAACTGCGCGCCAAGAACCACATGAAGATCATCTCGCTCGCCCCCGAGGTGCTGTGATGGCTGCGAAGATCAAGAAGGGGGACCAGGTCATGGTCCTCGCCGGTAAGGACAAGGGCCGTCAGGGCTCGGTCCTGAAGGTGCTCCCGCAGGAGCAACGCGTCGTGGTCCAGGGCCTGAACATGGTCCAGCGCCACACCCGTCCGTCCCAGTTGGATCCCCAGGGCGGGATCAAGCACAAGGAAGCGTCGATCCATCTGTCGAACGTGGCCGTCGTGGACTCGAAGGGCAAGCCGACCCGCGTCGGTTTCAAGATCGAGGGCGACAAGAAGGTCCGTATCGCCAAGACGACCGGCGAGGTGATCAATGGCTGATCAAGCTTACGAACCGCGGCTCAAGACCGAGTACCGCTCGCGCATCCGTGGGAAGCTGAAGGAAAAGTTCGGCTACACCAACGAGATGCAGATCCCGAAGATCGAGAAGATCGTGATCAACATGGGCGTGGGCGAAGCTGTCGCCGACTCCAAGAAGATCAACTCGGCGATCGCTGACCTGGCGAAGATCGCCGGTCAGAAGCCGGTGGCCACCAAGGCCCGTACGTCGATCGCCGGCTTCAAGCTGCGCGAAGGCATGACGGTTGGCTGCAAGGTCACCCTGCGCAAGGATCAGATGTACGAGTTCCTCGACCGTCTGATCACGATCGCCCTGCCGCGCGTGAAGGACTTCCGGGGCCTGAAGCCCACGTCGTTCGACGGCCGCGGCAACTACGCCATGGGTCTGAAGGAGCACATCGTGTTCCCGGAGATCAACTACGACCAGATCGACCAGATCTGGGGCATGGACATCATCGTCACCACGACTGCGAAGACCGACGACGAAGCTCGCGAGCTTCTCCGGGAATTCCAGTTCCCGTTCGTGCAAGCGTAACGGCGGGAAGGGAACAGAGACATGGCCAAGAAAAGCGCTGTCAATCGCAACGAACGGGTCAAGCAACTCGTGAAGCAGCACGCCGCCAAGCGCGACGCGCTGAAGGCGATCGCCAACAACGAGAGCCTGCCGCTGGAGGAGCGCTTCGAAGCTCGCCTCAAGCTGGCGGAGCTGCCGCGCAACTCGTCCAAGACCCGGATTCGCAACCGCTGCGAAGTCACCGGTCGCCCGCGTGCGTACTATCGCAAGCTGAAGATGAGCCGGATTTCCCTGCGTGACCTCGGGTCCGCCGGGCTGATCCCGGGCCTCGTCAAGTCGAGCTGGTAAGGGGCATCCAATGGTCAACGACCCCATCGGCGATCTGATCGCCCGCATCAAGAACGCCGCCTCGCGCGGCCGCAACAAGCTGTCGACCCCGGCCTCGAAGATGCGCGCGCGCCTCCTCGATGTGCTGCTCGATGAAGGCTACATCCGCGGCTACCACCTGGTGGAAAAGCCCGGCGCCTTCCCCGAGTTCGAGATCGAGCTGAAGTACTTTGACGGCGCGCCCGTCATCGTCGAGATCAGCCGCGTCTCGAAGCCCGGCCGTCGCGTCTATTCGTCGATCAAGGACCTGAAGCCCGTGAAGAACGGCCTCGGGATCTCGATCCTGTCGACGCCGAAGGGCGTCATGTCGGACACCGCGGCCCGCGAGGCCAACGTGGGCGGCGAAGTGCTCTGCCGGGTCTACTAAGATGTCTCGTATCGGAAAGAAGGCTGTCGCCGTCCCGAGCGGCGTCACCGTCACCATCGACGGCCAGACGGTCACGGTGAAGGGCCCCAAGGGTCAGCTCGCCTGGACGGTCGCCGAAGAGATCGAGGTCAAGCAGGAGGGCGGGGAACTCACGCTCTCCAAGCGCCAGGAAAGCACCCGCGCGCAAGCGATGTGGGGCCTCTCGCGCACGCTGGTCAACAACATGGTCGTGGGCGTGACCCAGGGCTATGAGCAGACCCTCGAGCTGGTCGGCGTCGGCTACCGCGCCGCGATGAAGGGCCAGGCGCTCTCCATGCAGCTCGGCTTCAGCCACGACGTCGACATCCCGCCGCCGGCGGGCATCTCGTTCGCCGTGCCGAAGCAGACCGAGATCAAGATCTCGGGCATCGACAAGCAGGCGGTTGGTGAAACCGCCGCCCGGATCCGCCGCATCCGTCCGCCGGAGCCCTACAAGGGCAAGGGCGTGCGCTATCAAGGCGAGACGGTCCGGCGCAAGGAAGGCAAGAAGAAGTAAGCCATGGCTATTTCCTCCCGCGAATCCACGAAGCGTCGCGCCCAGCGCGTCCGCACCCGTCTCCGGACGGTGGCGAACGGCCGCCCGCGCCTTTCGGTCTTCCGCTCCGCCAAGAACATCTACGCCCAGGTCATCGATGATGAGAACGGCGTGACGCTCGCGGCCGCTTCCACGCTGGAAGGCGAGGGCAAGAAGGCCAAGGGGTCCGATAAGGACGCCGCCGCCCGCGTCGGCGCCCTGGTCGCCCAGCGCGCCATCGAAAAGGGCGTCAAGGACGTCGTCTTCGATCGGGGTGGCTACATCTACCACGGTCGGGTCAAGGCCCTGGCTGACGCCGCGCGCGAAGCCGGCCTGAACTTCTAAGGAAACGATCATGGCTCGCAGAGACGAACAGCGCGGCGATCGTCGCAATCGGAACCCCGAAGAAGAACGCGACAGCGAAATCGTCGAAAAGCTGGTGCACATCAACCGCGTCGCCGCCACCGTGAAGGGTGGTCGCCGCTTCTCGTTCGCCGCCCTGATGGTGGTGGGCGACCAGAAGGGCCGCGTGGGCTTCGGTCATGGCAAGGCGCGTGAAGTGCCGGAAGCCATCCGCAAGGCGACCGAAGAAGCCAAGAAGTCGATGATCCGCGTCCCGCTGCGCGAAAGCCGCACGCTGCACCACGACGGCAACGGCCGTTGGGGCGCTGGCAAGGTGATGGTCCGCGCGGCGCCTCCCGGCACCGGCGTCATCGCCGGCGGTCCGATGCGCGCGGTTCTGGAAACCCTGGGTGTTCAGGACGTGGTCGGCAAGTCGGTCGGCTCGTCCAACCCCTACAACATGGTGCGCGCGACGTTCGAAGCGCTGAAGGCCCAATCCTCGCCCCGCCAAGTGGCGGCCAAGCGCGGTAAGAAGGTCTCGGACGTGATCGGCCGCCGCGCTGACGGCGCCTCGGCGGTTGCGGCCGCCGCGGACGCGGAAGGTTAAGCTCATGGCCCAAGTGACCGTTCGCCAGACCGGCAGCCCGATCCGCCGGACCAAGGACCAGCGCGCGACCCTCGCGGGCCTGGGCCTGAACAAGGTGGGCCGCGTCTCCACGCTCGAGGACACCCCCTCGGTCCGTGGCATGATCGCCAAGGTCCATCACCTCGTCGAAGTGGTGGAATAGCCAAATCATTCGTGCCATAGGCACGGACTGAAGGGCGAGGCGCGAGCCTCGCCCGTCGGCGTTTCTAAGCCGACCCGTTTTTCACAGCCGAGTCGGGGCCTTCGTCCCGGCGACAGATCTCCAAGGAGAGGCACATGACCAAGCTGAACGAACTCGCCCCGCAGGAAGGCTCCACCAAGGGCCGCATGCGCGTCGGCCGCGGCCCGGGCTCGGGCAAGGGCAAGACCGCCGGTCGCGGTGTGAAGGGCCAGAAGGCGCGCTCGGGCGTGTCGGTCTTCGGTTTCGAAGGCGGCCAGATGCCGCTGCACATGCGCATGCCGAAGCGCGGCTTCAACTCGCGCAACCGGAAGGACTTCGCCGAGGTCAACCTGTGGCGCATCGAGCAAGCGATCGCCGCCGGCAAGCTCGACGCGAAGGCCGCCATCGACGCCGCCGCCCTGCTGAAGGCGGGCGTGATCCGTCGTGAAAAGGACGGCGTGAAGCTGCTGGGCGAGGGCGAGCTGAAGTCCAAGCTCAACCTGACCGTCTATTCCGCCACCGCCTCGGCCCGCGCGGCCGTCGAAAAGGCCGGCGGCTCGCTGACCACGACCAAGGTCGAAGCCAAGGCTGAAGAAGCCTAAGGCGTCCTGCTACGACGCCGGCCTCGCTATCGGGGTCGGCGCGTCCTATCTCAGCAGGAATACGAGTCAGGGGATTTGCTGAATGGCTTCGGCCGCAGAACAGCTCGCCGCCAATCTGAACTTCGACGCCTTCCGCAAGGCCACGGAGCTTCACAAGCGCATCTGGTTCACGCTCTGGGCGCTGATCGTCTATCGCCTGGGCACCTACATTCCGATCCCCGGCATCGACCCGGTGGCGTTCCAGCAGGCTTTCTCGGGCCAGGCCCAGGGCATCCTGGGCATGTTCAACATGTTCTCGGGCGGCGCCGTCGAACGGATGGCGATCTTCGCCCTGAACGTGATGCCGTACATCTCGGCCTCGATCATCGTTCAGCTGCTCGGCACGGTGTACCCGCCGTGGGAGAAGCTGCGGAAGGAAGGCGGCGAGGCGGGGCGCAAGACGCTCAACCAGTACACCCGTTACCTGACCGTGGTGCTCGCGGTGTTCCAGTCCTTCGGCATCGCCGCGGGGCTGTCGCAGAGCCCTGGCCTGGTCGAGCATCCCGGCATCTTCTTCATCGTCTCCACGGTCGTCACCCTCACGGGCGGCACGATGTTCCTGATGTGGCTGGGCGAGCAGATCACCAGCCGCGGCGTCGGCAACGGCATCTCGCTGCTGATCTTCGCCGGCATCGTGGCGGTCCTGCCGCAGTACCTGTTCCAGGCGCTGGAGCTCACCCGCACCGGCTCGATGAACACCGGCACGCTCTTCCTGATGGTCATCCTGGTGGTGGCGATCACGGTGGCCATCGTCTTCATGGAACGCTCGCAGCGCCGCCTTCTGGTGCAGTATCCGAAGCGCCAGGTCGGAAACCGCATGTTCGGCGGCGACACCTCGTTCCTGCCGCTGAAGATCAACACCTCGGGCGTTATCCCCCCGATCTTCGCCTCGTCGCTGCTGTTGCTGCCGGCGACCGTCATGGGCTTCGCGGCCACGGCGAACCTGCCGGAGTGGCTGCAGTGGCTGCCGCTCGCGGTGGGCCAGCTCCAGCACGGCCAGCCCCTGTTCATGGTGCTCTACGGCGCCCTGATCATCTTCTTCTGCTTCTTCTACACGTCGGTCGTCTTCAACCCCGAGGACACGGCGGAGAACCTGCGCAAGTACGGCGGCTTCCTGCCGGGCATCCGTCCGGGCAAGCGGACGGCCGAGTACCTCGACTTCGTGCTGACCCGCCTGACCGTGATCGGCGCGGCGTACATCACCCTAGTCTGCCTGGTGCCGGAAGGCCTGATGCGGTTCACGGGCACGCAATTCTACATGGGCGGCACGTCGCTGCTCATCGTGGTCAGCGTCACCATGGACACCGTCGCCCAGATCCAGTCGCACCTGCTGGCGCACCAGTACGAAGGTCTGATCAAGAAGTCGAAGCTGCGGGGCGGCCGCCGCTAGGGGCGGCCTGCCTTGGGTGACGTTGCGGTACGGCGCCATCAAGAGCGCCGGGTGAGGGGATCGCTATGAACCTGATTCTGTTCGGGCCGCCGGCGGCGGGGAAGGGGACCCAGGCCAAGCGCCTGGTCGAGACCCGCAACATGGTCCAGCTGTCGACCGGCGACATGCTGCGCGCCGCGATCGCCTCGGGTTCCGACCTGGGCAAGCGCGTCGAAGGCATCATGCAGCGCGGCGAGCTCGTCTCGGACGAGATCGTCATCGAGCTGATCGAGAGCCGCCTGCCGGAAGCCGAGGCCGCCGGCGGCGCCATCTTCGACGGCTTTCCGCGCACGCTTCCCCAGGCCGGAGCCCTGGACAAGATGCTCAAGGGCCGCGGCAGCCAGATCGACCTGGTCCTTCGCCTGAAGGTCGACGACGAGGCGCTGAAGCAACGGATCGCCGGCCGCTTCGCCGAGTCGGGCCGCCCGGACGACAATCCCGAGAGCTTCGTGGTGCGCCTGAACGCCTACAACGCCCAAACCGCGCCGCTGCTGCCGTACTACCAGGAGCAGGGGAAGCTGGTGGAAGTCGACGGCATGGGCGCGATCGACGCCGTGGCCGCCGGCATCGACGGCGCGCTCGACGCCCGCGCCTGAACCGGGGCGTCGGCGCCGTGAGCGGCCAAGACGCACCACCGGCCTGGCTCGACGATCTGCGGGCCGCGATCCTGGGCGGGCGCTTCGCGGACGCCGAGCGCCTCATCGACCTGCATCGCAAGACCGATCCAGCGCCTCCCGCCTTCGAGCTGGCGCTGCGGCAGCGGTGGGGCATGACCCTCGCTGAAGCCGGCGACCTGGAAGGCGCGGAGACGCAACTGCGGGCCGCCGCCGTCCTCGCGCCGAACGATTCCGAGACCCAGAACGACCTCGCGGTAGCCGAGCTCCGCCGCGGCCGCCACGCCCAGGCGGTGGAGACGCTGCGGCGCGTCCTGGGACTGGATCCCGGCCACAAGGGCGCGCTGACCAACCTGGGCGCGGCGCTGATGGCCCTGAAGCAGCACGCGGCGGCGGAGGAGATCTACCGGCGGCTGCTGGCGCAGGATCCCGGAAACGCGGCGGCGCAGCGGAACCTGGGCGTGCTGCTGAATGCGCTCGAGCGGCACGAGGAGGCGCTGGCCGTCGCCGACGCTGCGCTGGCCGCGGGACCAAACGCGACGGCCCTCGGCGTGCGGGCCGCCGCCCTGTTCGCCTTGGATCGCTTCGATGAGTCGATCGCCGCCAGCCGGCTGGCCATGCAGGCGGGTGACGACCCCTATGAGCATCTCTGCCGGCTGGGCCTCGCCCTGGCGTCGTCCGGCCGGCTGGATGAAGCCTTCACGGTGCTCGACCAGGCCGCGGCGCTGCGGCCTGCCAACCACCTGGCGTATCACCGCCGCTCGCTGATCCGCCTGAAGGCGGGGGAATTCCAAGGCGGCTGGCGCGACCACGAGGCGCGCTGGCGCGACGCGCCGTTCCTGACCGACGCCGCAGGCGCCGCGGCGCGGGCGCTGGCGCCCCGCTTCCGGCTCGACGTGACCCTGGATGAGCTGCGGGGACGCAGCGTCCTGGTCGTGGGCGAGCAGGGGATCGGCGACGAGATCATGTTCGCCAGCATGCTGCCGGACCTCGCGAGGCTGGCGGGACGCGTCACCTGCCTCTGCGAGGCGCGTCTGGTCCGCTTGTTCAGGGCGTCGATGCCGGCGATCGCATTCCGAGCGGCGCACGATGTCGGCGCCGTCGAGCCCCACGACATCGTCCTGCCCGCCGGCAGCCTGGGGCGGCTGTTCCGCAACCGCCTGGAGGACTTCGACGGCGCGCCCTATCTGCGACCGTCGCCGGCGGTGGCCGCCCGGTGGGGCGAACGGCTCCGGCCGCGTCCGCAGGGCGGCCTGCGGGTGGGGCTCTCGTGGCGAGGCGGGACGAAGCACACCCGGCTGAGCCAGCGCTCGGTTCCCCTTGCCGATCTCCTCGCCGCGCTGCCCAGGGAGAACGTCTATGTCAGCCTGCAGTACGGGGACGTGCGCGCCGACGTGGCGGCCGCTGAGGCTGGGGATCTCCAGGTGTTCGATCCGGCCGAAATCTTGGATTTCGAGGACCTAGCCGGTCTGGTCCGCGGCCTCGACGCCGTGGTCTCGGTGCAGACGGCGGTCGTCCACCTCGCCGGGGCCCTGGGGACGCCGTGCCTGACGCTCGTGCCGCATATCGCCGAGTGGCGCTACATGGCCCAGGGCGAAACCATGCCCTGGTATGGCTCGGCGCGCCTCTTTCGTCAGCCGGAGCGCGGGGCCTGGGCGCCGGTGTTGGAGGCGGCGGGAGCGGCGTTGAGCCGCATGGCGCCGCAGCCCTGAGCAGGAGGCGGTCCCAGCCCCGGCCGCCGCCCCGTGGCGTTGCGCGAAAGCCGCTCCCGTGCTTTCCTTCAAGCCGCGCCGGACGCAGCCGGCCCCCAATGGAACGGACGCGGGTAAGGTCGACCCCTTGCGCGCGCAGTATTTCGTTCACATTTGGACGTTTCCGCCATTGACGGCGATACCCCGATCCATATAACGAAGCGCTTCCGCGAAAGAGCGCGAAGGACGCGCCGGCCTATGCCTATGGCAACTGGGGGCCGGGGCGCCGTTTGCGCTTTTCTTGCGTGATCAGGAGATTACCTCACGTGGCCCGTATCGCTGGCGTCAACATTCCTACGAACAAGCGCGTCGTGATCGCGCTGCAGTACATCCATGGCATCGGCGAGGCGAAAGCCCGTGAGATCGTCAGCAAGGTCGGCATTGAGGACGCTCGGCGCGTCAATCAGCTGACCGACCAGGAAGTCCTGCAGATTCGCGAGACGATCGACCGCGACTATCTGGTCGAAGGCGACCTGCGCCGCGAAACCGCGGTGAACATCAAGCGCCTCATGGACCTGGCCTGCTATCGCGGCCTGCGTCATCGCAAGGGCCTGCCGGTCCGCGGCCAGCGCACGCACACCAACGCCCGCACCCGCAAGGGCCCGGCCAAGCCGATCGCCGGCAAGAAGAAGTAAGAGAGCTAGTCGATGGCCAAGGAACCGGCGCGCGTCAAACGCCGCGAGCGCAAGAACATCACGTCGGGCGTCGCCCACGTGAACGCCTCCTTCAACAACACCATGGTGACCATCACCGACGCGCAGGGGAACACGATCTCCTGGTCCAGCGCCGGCCTGATGGGCTTCAAGGGTTCGCGTAAGTCGACGCCCTACGCCGCGCAGATGGCGGCCGAGGACGCCGGCCGTAAGGCCGCCGAACACGGCGTGCGCACGCTGGAAGTCAACGTCTCGGGCCCTGGCTCGGGTCGTGAATCGGCTCTGCGCGCCCTGCAGGCGGTGGGTATGACGATCACCACTATCCGGGATGTGACGCCCATTCCGCACAACGGCTGCCGCCCGCCCAAGCGCCGGCGCGTCTAGTCGTTAGAGCTACAATTCCCTGACGCCGGCCGTGAATTTACGGCCGGCGATCCTGCGTTTTCGAGGGACACACGTGATCGAACGAAACTGGAATGAACTAATCCGTCCCGAGAAGCCGCAAATCGAGACCGGCGCCGACGCCAGCCGCAAGGCGCGTCTGGTGGCCGAGCCCCTCGAGCGCGGGTTCGGCGTGACCCTGGGCAACAGCCTGCGGCGCGTGCTTCTCTCCTCCCTGCAGGGCGCGGCGGTGACCGCGGTGCAGATCGACGGCGTGGTCCACGAGTTCTCCTCGCTGGAAGGCGTGCGTGAGGACGTCGTCGACATCGTCCTGAACATCAAGCAACTGGCTCTGCGCATGCACGCCGAGGGTCCGAAGCGCATGACGCTCCGCGCCACCGGCCCGGGCCCCGTGACCGCCGGCCAGATCGAAGCGCCGTCGGACATCGAGATCCTGAACCCCGACCACGTGCTCTGCACCCTGGACGACGGCGCCAACGTGCGCATGGAGTTCACGGTCCAGACCGGCAAGGGCTATGTCGCCGCCGACCTGAACCGTCCCGAGGACGCCCCGATCGGCCTGATCGCCGTCGACGCCCTCTATTCGCCGGTGAAGCGGGTGGCCTATCGCGTCGAGCCGACCCGCCAGGGCCAGTCGCTCGACTACGACAAGCTGATCATGGAAGTGGAAACCAACGGCGCGATCAGCCCCGTTGACGCGGTGGCCTACGCCGCCCGCATTCTCCAGGACCAGCTGCAGATCTTCATCACCTTCGAAGAGCCGAAGAAGAAGGTCGAAGGCGAAGCCAAGCCGGAACTGCCGTTCAACCCGGCGCTGCTGAAGAAGGTCGACGAGCTCGAGCTCTCGGTCCGCTCGGCCAACTGCCTGAAGAACGACAACATCGTCTACATCGGCGACCTGATCCAGAAGACCGAGGCGGAGATGCTCCGCACTCCGAACTTCGGCCGCAAGTCGCTGAACGAGATCAAGGAAGTTCTGGCCGGGATGGGTCTCCACCTCGGAATGGACGTGCCGAACTGGCCGCCCGAGAACATCGAAGAGCTCGCGAAGAAGTTCGAAGACCAGATGTAATCAAGCTTCCGCGCCGACTCCGGGCCGCTCTCCGCGGCCAGGGCCTGACGAAGCCGCGACCGCGGTGGAGGGCCCCGGCGCTTCGTATTGACCCAGGCGGGAGCAGGCTGGGACTTGGTCAGGTGAGACGCCTCCAGACGATCGGAAGCGTCCAGCGGGTCGGATGACCCAGGAGATATGAAATGCGCCACGGTAAAGCCCACCGCAAACTGGGCCGTACGTCCGCCCACCGCACCGCCATGTTCGCGAACATGTCGGCCAGCCTGATCAAGCACGAGCAGATCGTGACCACCCTGCCGAAGGCCAAGGAGCTCCGCCCCTTCGTCGAGAAGCTGGTGACGCTCGGCAAGCGCGGCGACCTGCACGCCCGCCGCCAGGCGATCAGCCAGGTTCGCGATGTCGAACAGGTCGGCAAGCTGTTCTCGGTGCTGGGGCCGCGCTACGCCAACCGCAATGGCGGCTACATCCGCGTCCTGAAGGCCGGCTTCCGTCACGGCGACAACGCCGCGATGGCGGTGATCGAGTTCGTGGACCGCGATCCGGCCGAGAAGGGCAAGGACTCGGGCCCGACGGCCGAGGCCGGCTTCGGCGGCGGCGACGAATAGTCCTCGTCACAACAAGATCTGAAGAGCCCCGGAAGCCCATGCTTCCGGGGTTTTTCTTATGCGCATTAGGCGGCGGCGCGCCGTGCCTGCGTCTCCTGCCACCACGCGCTCAGCGCGCCGATCACGGGCATCAGGCGCGCGCCGGCCTCGCTCAACGCATATTCGACGCGCGGGGGAACTTCCGGGTAGGCGGTCCGCACGATCACACCGGCCTCTTCCAGGGCGCGCAGCTCATGGGTCAGCATCTGTTGCGAGATGCCGGCGTTGGCGCGGCGCAGGGCGTTGAAGCGCATAGGACCCTGCGCGAGATAGTAGAGGATCAGCGCCCGCCATCGGCCGCTCAGCAAGATCATCGCCCCTTCGATCGGGCATTCCGAGATGCGATCCTGCATCGCCTTCCTCTCCAATGGTCCTGTTTTTCTGACCAGCTCAGAAATTTATGCGTTCTTGGCCGCAGAATTCCATGTGGCTACTTGGGTGTTCCGTTCAACAGCCCGGAGTGCTGAACCATGGAACCTCTGCTCATCTACGGCCATCCGCTCGGCAGCGCCACGGGCCTCGTCGCGGCGCTGGAATGGCTGGGCCAGCCCTATCGCCTGACCCGCGTGGATCTCACGAAGGACATCCGCACCGAAGGATTCCTGCGCCTCAACGGCCGGGGGGAGGCGCCGGTCCTCGTCACCGGCCCGGGCGAGGCGCTGACCGAGACGATGGCTATCGGCTTATGGCTGGAAGCGCGCGACTCGGAGCGCCGCATCAGCTTCACGCCCGGGACGCGTGAGGCCGACCTGCTGCACCAGTACGTGGCCTTCCTGAATACGGGCTTCACCTCCGCGTTCAGCCCGTACTGGTTGGCGATGGAGGCTCCGGACGCGACCCCCGAGGAGCGAGACGCGTGGCGGCGTCTGGGCCATCGCCTGGTCAACGGACGGCACGCGAAGCTGGAGGCGATGATCGGCGACGGCCCCTACCTCTTCGGCGAGCGGCCGACGCTAGCCGATGCGGTGTTCGTGGGCGTGGCGCGCTGGGCCGACTTTCATCAAGCGATCGACCCCGACGCCTACCCGAAGATCGCGGCGCTGAAGGCCCGGCTGCACGACGACCCGGCCGTGCGCGTCGCGGTGGCCCTGGAGCAGGGTGAGCCGGCGACCAGCGCCGCGCTGAGGGGCCATGTGCCGCTGCACGAGCTGGCGGCAGCCGCATGATGGGGATGCGCCCGGCGTTGCGCGGCTGTCGCGAGGCGCGGATAGGCTCGCGGCATGACTCGCCCGATCGTCTTCGTGCTCGCCCTCCTGCTCAGCGCCTGCGCGATCCAGCACGCGTGTGCGCAATCGGCCCAGGCGCGCATCCCCGTCATCCTGGTGTCGATCGATGGCTTCCGCGCCGACTACCTGGACCGCGGCATGACGCCCGTGCTGTCGGCGCTCGCGGCGGAGGGCGCCCGCGCCGCCATGCGGCCGTCGTTCCCCTCCAAGACCTTCCCCAACCACTACGCCCTGGTCACCGGACTGCGGCCCGACCGCAACGGCATTGTCGAGAACACCTTCGAGGATCCGCGGCGGCCGGGCGCGACCTTCAGGATGGCCAATCGCGAGGCCGTGCAGGATGGCTTCTGGTGGGACGAGGCCACGCCGATCTGGGTGACGGCCGAGAAGGCGGGGCTGGCGACGGCGCCGATCTTCTGGCCGGGGGCGGAAGCGGCGATCCAAGGCGTGCGGCCGCACGACTACGTCGTGTTCGACATGGACACGCCGAACACGAGGCGGGTCGACGACCTGTTGGCGCGGTTGAATCGGCCGCCGGCGAGCCGGCCCGCTTTCCTGACCCTCTATTTCGACACCGTGGACACGGCCGGCCACGACCACGGTCCCGACGCGCCCGAAACGAACGCGGCCGTCGCCGAGGTGGACGAACAGCTCGGCCACCTGGTCGCGGGGCTGAGGGCGAGGGGCCTCGTCGCCAACCTCGTGATCGTGGCCGACCACGGCATGGCCGCGCTCTCGGACGCGCGGAAGCTCTACATGGACGACCTGCTGCCGAAGGGCGCCTATCGGTCGCTGTCGGGCGGCGCCTTCATGACCCTCTATCCGCAGCCGGGGCACGAAAGTGAGGTGGCGTCGGCCCTGTTGAAGGCGCACGCGCATCTGCAATGCGGGGCGAAGGCCGACATTCCCGAACGCTTCCACTACGGCCGCAATCTGCGCGTTGCGGCCTATTTCTGCCTGCCCGACACCGGGTGGACCCTCACCACCCGCGACGACAAGGCCAAGAAGCCGGAGCTCGGCAACCATGGCTTCGATCCCTTCAGTGCGGAGATGGCCGCCCTGTTCATCGCCAACGGTCCGGCGTTCCGGCGTGGCGTGACCCTGCCGCCGTTCGACAACGTCAGCGTCTATCCCCTGCTGGCGCGGTTGCTGGGCGTTCAGGCCGAGGCCGGCGACGGCAAGCTCGGCGACATAGCGCCGGCACTGGCGCCTTGACGAAATAATTGCGATATGTGTTAAATATTGTCGATCAACGAAAGGAGATCGTCATGGACGCACCCGCCGTCGTTCCAGCCGTTTTCTACAAAGATCCGCTGGCCGCACTGAAGTGGATGGAACAGGCCTTCGGCTTCGAAACCACCAGCCTCGTCACCGACGCCGAAGGCAATGTCGCCCACGCCGAGATGGCGTTCCTGGGCGGCGCGATTCAGGTGGGTGGCGAGTGGCAGGACCCCAAGCTGGTGGGCGAGGCGCGGATGCGCAGCCCCGCCTCTCTGGACGGGATCAACACGCAGTTCGTGCGCATCCACATGCCTGACGGCCTGGACGCCCACTGCGAGCGGGCGCGAGCCGCCGGCGCCCGGATCGTGGCCGAGCCCGAGGACCAATTCTACGGGTCGCGCGTCTATCGCGCCCTCGATCCGGAGGGCCACGTCTGGAACTTCGCCCAGCTCGTGCGCGAGACGCCGGTCAGCGAGATGGAGTCCGCCACCGGCCTGAAGATCCGCAACACGCTCGAGGAGGCCTGAATGGCGGACTGGCGCGCGCCGCTGATGTCGGCGGTTTGCTACCGCGACCCGAAGGCGGCCCTGAAGTTCCTGGAGGCCGCGTTCGGCTTCGAGCTGTCGATGCTGATCGAGGACGAGCAGGGCAACGTCGCCCACTCCGAGATGCGCTTCGGCGACGCCGTGGTCATGGTCGGCAACGAGTGGACCGACGATCACAAGAGCCCGGCCTCGATCGGCGGGAAGAACACCCAGACTGTGCACATCCAGATCCACACCGACGTCGACGCCCACTGCGAGCGGGCGCGCAAGGCGGGGTTCGAGATCCTGATGGAGCCGGCGACCCAGTTCTACGGCGACCGAACCTATCGCTGCCGCGACCCCGAGGGCCACATCTGGACCGTCGCCCAGACCGTCCAGGCGGTCAGCCGCGAGGAGGCGGAGGCCGCCAGCGGCCTGAAGATCACGGGCTGGATTTGAACGCCGCCCTCGACCAGACCCTGGCCGCCCTGGCCGATCCTGTCCGGCGGCGGGCGGTGGACCTGCTGGCGCGCGGGCCGCGGGCGGCCGGCGAGCTGGCGCGCGAACTGGAGGTGTCGGCGCCGGCCATGAGCCGCCACCTGCGCACCCTGCGCGCCAGCGGCCTGGTGGAGGAGAGTCACCCCGAGTTCGACGCGCGCGTCCGCATCTACGCCCTGAGGCCCGAGCCCATGGTCCATCTGCTGCGCTGGCTGGAAGAGAGCGAACGGCTGTGGAGCGCCCAGCTCCTGGCGTTCAAGGCCCACATCGAGAAGGGCGCATGACGTCAAAGGTCTATGTCGCCCTGCGCGTGAAGGCGACGCCCGAGCGGGCGTTCGCCGTCTTCACCGGGGAGATCGGCGCCTGGTGGCGGCCCAGCGGCCTGTTCCAGACGACGCCGCGGGCGCCGGGCGTCCTGGCGTTCGAGGACGGCCGGCTGATCGAAACCTTGGCCAACGGGAAGGTGTTCGAGATCGGCGAGGTCGTGGCCTGGGAGCCGCCGTCCCGGCTCGTCTTCTCCTGGCGGCAGGCGAGCTTCCCGCCGGAACTTCACACCGAGGTCGAGGTCAGGTTCGAGGCGGTCGGCGAGGAAACCCGGGTCAGCGTCGAGCACCGTGGCTTCCACCAGGTGCCCGCCGAGAGCGCGGCGCGGCACGGCTTCCCCGACCCCGCGCTGCTGGCGCGGCTGGCCGAGTTCTGGCAGGCCCAGATACGCGCGATGGGCCAGCGCGTGACCTAACGGCGTTGCGCCGGTTCCTGTTTTGTTTCAGATTGCGCGTTCGAGGGGAAAGATCATGACCGGCGAGAAGACGACCGCGCGCGCGGGCCGGCAGGCCAGCTTCCGTTTCATCTTCGCACTGGCCCTGATGAACTCCCTGTCGTTCGGGATCATGATCCCGATCCTACCGAACCTCATCAAGCAGTTCACCGGCGGCGACACTGCGGCGGCGTCCGAGTGGAACATGGTGTTCTCCACCACCTGGGGCGTGATGCAGTTCGTGATCGGCCCGGTGCTCGGCCTCATGGCCGACCGCTGGGGCCGCCGGCCGGTGCTGCTGATCTCGCTGTTCGGCCTGGGCGTCGATTTCCTGTTCATGGCTTTCGCGCCCAGCCTGTGGTGGCTGTTCCTGGGCCGCGTGCTGAACGGGATGACCGCCGCCAGCTTCTCGACCGCCAACGCCTATCTCGCCGACGTCACGCCGCCGCAGGAGCGCGCCAAGGTGTTCGGCTGGATGAGCTCGGCCTTCAGCTTCGGCTTCATTTTCGGGCCGGCCTTCGGCGGTTGGCTGGGCGAGGTCGACCTGCGCCTGCCGTTCCTGGCGGCGGCCGGGATCACCCTGCTGAACTTCCTCTACGGCCTCTTCGTCCTGCCCGAGAGCCTACCGCCCGAGAAGCGCGCCGCGACCTTCGACTGGAAGAAGGCGAATCCGCTGGGGTCGCTGCGCCTGCTGCAGTCGCATTCCGGCCTGCTGCCGCTGGCCGGCGTGGGCTTCCTGTTCCAACTGGCGCACATGGTGCTGCCCTCGATCTTCGTGCTGTACGCGGGATACCGCTACGGCTGGTCCACCGGGGTGCTGGGCACCACCTTCATCGCCACCGGCGTCGCGGGGGTGATCGTGCAGATGTTCCTGATCGGGCCCGTGGTGAGGCGGATCGGCGAGCGGAACGCGGTGCTGCTGGGCGCGCTGGCCGGCGTTGCGGGCTTCTCCTGGTACGCCTGGGCGCCGACGGGCCTGCTCTATCTGTCGGCGGTGCCGGTGTTCGCCTTCATCGGCTTCCTGATGCCGGGCCTGCAGGGTTTGATGACCCGTCGCGTCGCGCCTCACCAGCAGGGCCAGCTGCAGGGCGCCAACCAGAGCCTGCAGGGCTTGGCGGCGATCTTCGGCCCGCTGATCTTCGGCGAGGTCTTCGCCTGGTCCATCCGCCACCAGGGGTTCCACGTCCCGGGCTTGGCGATTTATCTGGCGGCGGCGCTCATGGGCCTGGCGTTCCTGCTGGCCCTGGCGACGGCCCGCCAGCCGACTCCGGTGGCTTCCCCGGCCGAATAGGCGTCAGACTTCGCCATTATTGCGCCGGAAACCTGCGTAGCGTTCCGCCGTTCGTATTCGGAGACCCCATGCGCGCGCCTCGCGTCCTGATCCCTGCCATCACCCTCGCCCTGGCCGCCGGCCAGGTGCTCGCCCAGCCCGTCGCCTTCGCCGAGCCGACCACACGCGCCGTCCCGGCCAATGCCGCGGCGATGAAGGCCTCCTTCGCGCCCGTCGTGCGCCGCGCCGCGCCGGCCGTGGTGAACATCTCGGCCAAGCGTGTCGTCCGTCAGCAGGTGGATCCATTCTGGCAGATGTTCGGACTGGGCGTGCCCCAGGCCCGGGTGGCCCAGTCTCTGGGTTCGGGGGTGGTGGTGCGCGCCGACGGCATCGTCGTGACCAACAACCACGTGATCGAGGGCGCCCAGGAGATCACCGTCGCCCTCAACGACCGGCGTGAGTTCGCCGCCAAGGTGCTGCTGGCCGATCCGCGGACCGACCTCGCCGTGCTCAAGATCGATCCGCCGGGCGGCGAACGCCTGCCGGTGCTGGCGATGGACGAAAGCACGGACACCCAGGTCGGCGACCTGGTGCTCGCGATTGGCGACCCCTTCGGCGTCGGCCAGACCGTGACCAACGGCATCGTCTCGGCGCTGAACCGCATCACCGATCCCAGCGGGGAGGGCGGCTCGGCCTATATCCAGACCGACGCGGCGATCAATCCGGGCAACTCGGGCGGCGCCCTGATCGACATGGACGGCGACCTGATCGGCGTGAACAGCTTCATCCTGTCGCGCTCCGGCACCTCTTCGGGCGTGGGCTTCGCGATTCCCGCCGCGGTCGTGCGCCGGGTGGTGGAGACGGCGGTGGGCGGCGGCCGCGCGGTGGTGCGCCCCTGGCTGGGCGCCCGCACCCAGACTGTCACGGCGGAGATGGCCCGCAGCCTGGGCCTGCCGCGGCCGGAAGGCGCGCTGGTGGCCGACATCTACCCGGGCGGCCCGGCCGCGCGGGCGGGTCTTCGCCAGGGCGATGTGGTGCTGCAAGCCGATGGACGCTCGGTCGATGACGCCGCCGCCCTGGGCTACACGATCCGCAACCATCGGCCGGGCGAGAACATCGCGCTGGTGGTGCGCCGCGCCGCGGGCGGGGCGGACCAGACCCTGATGCTGCGCGCCGAGCCGGCGCCCGCGACGCCGCCGCGCGACGAGCGCCGGATCTCCGGCCGCAACCCGTTCGACGGGGCGACGGTGGCGAACCTGTCGCCGGCGGTGGCCGACGAGATGGGTCTGGACGCGCTCACCGGCGCGGGCGTGATCGTCACCGCCATCGATGCCGGCGCGGCCCGGGGCGTCGGGCTGCGGCGCGGCGACATCGTGCGCGAGGTGAACGGGGTGAAGATCCTTGCCGTCCGCGACCTGGCGGCCGCGGCCTCGGCCCAGGTCCGGACCTGGCGGATCACCATCGAACGCGACGGCCGTACGGTGACGGCGACCTTCTCGGGCTGAGGCGAACTGCGTCGACTTTCTTCGGCGCCGCATCCGACGATTTGCTAGACCCTCGGCCATGGCCGACCTCTTCGAAGCCGCGGGTCTGACGCCGCAGCAACCCTCGCCGCTGGCGGACCGCTTGCGGCCGCAGAAGCTGGACGAGGTGGTGGGCCAGGACCATCTGCTGGGCCCCGAGGGGCCGATCCGGCGGATGGCCGAGGCCAAGCGGCTGTCGTCGATGATCCTGTGGGGACCGCCGGGCACGGGCAAGACGACAATCGCCCGTCTGTTGGCGAAGGAGGCGGGCTACGAGTTCCAGCAGCTCTCGGCGGTGTTCTCGGGCGTGGCCGACCTGAAGAAGGCGTTCGAACAGGCGCGTGCGCGCCGGCTGGCCGGCCAGGCGACCCTGCTGTTCGTCGACGAGATCCACCGCTTCAACCGCGCTCAGCAGGACGGCTTCCTGCCCTTCGTGGAGGAGGGGATCGTCACCCTGGTGGGCGCCACCACCGAGAACCCGTCGTTCGAGCTGAACGGGGCGCTGCTGTCGCGGAGCCAAGTCTATGTGCTGAAGCGGCTGGACGACGAGGCGCTGGAGACGCTGCTCGAGAAGGCCGAGGAGCACGAACAGCGCAAGCTGCCGCTGGACCCGGAAGCCCGAGCGGCCCTGCTCGCCATGGCCGACGGCGACGGACGCTACCTGCTGACCCTGGCCGAGACCCTCTTCAATATCGGCACGGCCACGCCGCTCGACACCAAGGGGCTGGGCCAGATCCTCCAGAAACGCAGCCCCGCCTACGACAAGGATCGCGAGGAGCACTACAACCTCATCTCGGCCCTCCATAAATCGATCCGCGGTTCCGACCCCGACGCGGCGCTCTACTGGCTGGCGCGGATGCTGACCGGGGGCGAGGACCCGCTGTTCATCGCCCGCAGGCTGATCCGCGCGGCGGCCGAGGACATCGGCGAGGCGGATCCCATGTCCCTGGTGCTCGCGAACGCGGCCAAGGACACCTACGACTTCCTGGGCAGCCCGGAAGGTGAGATCGCCCTGGCCCAGCTCGTCGTCCACATGGCCGCGGCGCCCAAGTCCAACGCCGTCTACATGGCGTTCAAGGGCGCGATGAAGGCGGCCAAGGAGACCGGCTCCCTGATGCCGCCGGCTCATATCCGCAACGCGCCGACCAAGCTCATGAAGGACCTGGGCTACGGCAAGGGTTACGCCTACGACCACGACGCGCCCGAAGGCTTCTCGGGCCAGAACTACTTCCCGGAAGGGATGGAGCGGCGGCAGTTCTACCAGCCGCGCGGCGAGGGTTCCGAGGCGCGGATCAAGGAGCGGCTCGACCGCTGGGCGGCGCTGCGGCGCGAGCGCGGCGGCGTTTAGCCCAACCATTGTTATCCCAGAAATCCGAGCCTAGGCTCCCTCCCAAGTCCACGGGAGGGACGCTGAAATGACCGAAGCTATCGACGCCGGGCGGCCGGCAACACCCTGGCACTTCTGGCTTGTGACCCTGATCGCGCTGCTCTGGAACGGGTTCGGCGGCTACGACTACACGATGAGCCACCTGCAGGGCGACGCCTACTATCGCCAGATGGGCATGACCGAGGCTCAGATCGCCTACATGGCGACCTATCCGGTGTGGATGCACGCCGTGTGGGCGATCGGCGTCTGGGGCTCGGTGGTTGGCTCGATCCTGTTCGTGGCGCGCAGCCGCTGGGCGTTCCACGCCTTCGCGCTCTCGACGCTCGGGGCGGCCGGTGCGCTGGCCTACAACCTGCTGGCGCCCGGCGCGGCGGCGCTGATGAGCCCGGTCATGCCGTGCGTGATCGTGGCGATCTGCATGTTCTTCACCTGGTACGCATCGACGATGACGAAGCGGGGGGTGCTCCGCTAAACGGTCCGTGTGAAGGACCTCAAGCCCATCCAACTCTCGCGCGACGAGACCGAGTTCGTGCGCCGGCTGGTGATGTACGAGGACGCCGAGATCCTGGCGTTGAACAAGCCCTCGGGCCTGTCCAGCCAGGGCGGGCGGGGACAGGTCCATACCCTGGATGAACTCTTGTGGGCCTTCGCCAGGCCCGGGAAGGCGCGGCCGCGTCTCATCCATCGGCTGGACCGCGACACTTCCGGCGTGATCCTGACGGCCAAGACCAAGCCTGCCGCAGGTTTCCTGGGAAAGGCCCTGATGGCGCGGAAGTTTTCCAAGACCTACCTGGCCATCGTCACGCCCGGCGCGCCCGAGCCGAGGGGCGGGCGGATTGACCAGGCGCTGCGCCGCGACGAGCAGGGGCGAGAGGCCTACATGCGGCCGTGCCCGCCGGACCATCCCGACGCCGAGCGGGCGGTGTCGCGCTACCGGACGCTCGCCGAGGCCTCGGGGGCGGCGCTGCTGGAACTGGATCCCGAGACCGGCCGCATGCACCAGCTCCGAGTCCACCTGGCCCACATCGGCCGGCCCATCGCGGGCGACCCCCGCTACGGCGGCGCCCTGGTGATCGGCGGCCACGCCGTGCCGCGGCTGATGCTGCACGCCACGGCGCTGAGCTTTCCGCATCCGGCGGGCGGGACGAAGCGCCTGGAGGCGCCGCCGCCTGCCGACATGGCCGGCCTGATCCGCGATCTGGGGCTCGGCTGAGCGGAACGGCGCCGCCAAGTCGTCCGTTTCGGCGTACAAGCATCGGAAGGGACACGTCTTTCCGAGTTGGACCGTTCGCCATGAAGCGCCTGATCATCGCCGTCGCCGCTCTGTCGCTGGCCGCCTGCGCCACAACACCCACGCTTTACCAGCCGTCGGCGCAGCCGAACGGCGTGGGCTATTCCGAATACAGGATCGAGCCCGGCCGCTATCGCGTGACCTTCCGCGGCGGGCCAGGCGCGCCGCCGCAGCAGGTGATGGACTACGCCCTGGTCCGCGCCGCCGACCTCGCGATCAGGGACGGATACGACTGGTTCCAGGTGGCCGACCGCTTCACCGAAGGGCGTCCGGACCGGGGCCCGCGGGTCGGCGTCGGCGTCGGAGGCGGCGATTTCGGCTATCGCAGCGGCGTCAGTGTGGGGGTGGGCACCACCTTCAACCTGGGCGGCGGCCCCTCGCTGGCGACCACGATCGAAGTGGTGATGGGGCGCGGACAGCGGCCGATCGGCCGCGACGCCTATGACGCCCGCGCCCTGCGCAAGAGCCTCGGCGAGCGGATCTAGCTAGAGCGCGTTGGGCGAAAGGATGCCGATTTCGCACCCAAAGCGCGCTCTAATCAAACAGGCTCTAGGCCACGTCGAGCGCGCTGTTCTGGGTGAGCGGCGCGGCGCGCATGCTGGCATGGGTGAAGCCGGCGGCATCCGCGAGATCCATGTGCCCGAACCCGGACAGACCCTGGGCGATCAGGGCAGGCGCCTTGCCGCGCATCTGGTGGGCCATCACCCGCATGAGGGGGTCGAGACGGTCGGCCGGCAGGGTCACGTCGGCGAAGTCGAGCGTCAGCCCGTTGAACCGCGTCCCTTGCACCGGATCCAGGGCGTCGCGGCCGGGCTGTAGCCGCGCCAGCACGCCGCGGGTGACGCGGCCGACCAGGCTGACCACCTCGACCATCCGGCCTGTGGGCGTGCCACGGTCGATGTCCACGAACTCCAGCATGACGCCCTGACGCACCCGCTCGGGCGCTACGCCCTCGACCGTGAGCAGGAGCTGGCGGCCCTTGCGCCCGCCCATCGTTCGGAACGAGGCGGGGATGATCACCGGCGGCTGGCTGCGGGCGTCCGACGGCATGAACAGCGCGCCGAATGACAGGGTCGCCCGGTCGATGGCCAGGATGTCCTCATCCGAAAGCCGGCCGAACCGGCGCGTCGGAATGATCTCGCCGGTGGCCGCGAAGGTGACGGTCGGCTCGATGCGCAGAACCGCGGTGACCTTGTGGCTGAGGCTGACGATGTGCTCGAGCGCGAAGTCCACCTGCAGTCGCTGGCCGTTGGAGGCCACGAACGAGATCGGGCTCCGCTCGCGCTCGCGCTCGGCGCTGACCTGCCGGCGGTAGGATTGGGCCTCCTGGGTCTCCAGGGCCACGGCGATCTCGGCGGGGTCCAGGTCGGCCACCGTCAGCTCGTCGCCTTCGATCTTGCTGACGGTGCGGATGCGGACGTCCATGCGGTCGACCGAGCCCAGGAAGAATTCCAGCACGTCCTCGAGCACGCGCATGCCCACGGCCTGGGCCGCGACGCCATCCTCGGTGGTCATGGCGACGAGCACGTCGGTCTCGCCGATGCGGTGGTGGACGTCCTGGTACGACAGGTATTCGTTGAGCTTGCGGCCCAGGTAACCCCAGACGTCGTCACGCTTTTTCGGCCAACGGTCGCCCGAACGCTCGCGGATCGCCTCGACGCTGATGATGAACACCGCGCCCCGCTCCACCCGGTCCGAGCCGGACAGCCGTTCGAGCACCACGGCGGCGTCCGCTGCGGTGATCTTCGACACGGTCATGCCGACGAGGGGTCGCGACATCGGCCCACCATCGGCGACGTTGGCAAATAATGTCTTGCCGTCGCATAAGGCCGTCGTGATGCAGACTCTCTTCCTGGTGGCCGCGGGCGGCGCGACGGGCGCGGTGGCGCGCTACCTGCTCGGCGTCGGCGCCATGCGGGCGCTAGGGCCGGGCTGGCCCTATGGAACGCTGGGCGCGAACGTGATCGGCGGCTTCCTGATGGGCGTGCTGGCCGGCGTGCTGGCCATGCGCGGCGGCGCCGATCAGGAGAAGTGGCGGCTGTTGCTGGGCGTGGGCGTGCTGGGCGGGTTCACCACCTTCTCGTCCTACTCCCTGGAAGTCGCGCTGATGATCGAGCGCCGCGAGTGGGCGTCGGCCGCCGCCTACGGCCTGGGTTCGGTGGCCTTGTCGATCACGGCGCTCTTCGCGGGCCTTCTGCTCATGCGGAGACTGCTGGCGTGAGGGAGGTCCGCACCCTCTACGTGGACAAGGGGGAGGAGGGCGTGCGCCTGGACCGGTGGTTCAAGCGTCGCTGGCCCCATCTCAACCATATCCAGATCCAGAAGCTGACCCGCTCGGGGCAGATCCGGGTGGATGGCGCGCGGGCCAAGCCCGACACGCGGCTGTCGGCCGGCTCGCAGGTGCGGGTGCCGCCCCTGCCGGACGCGCCGCCGGCCGAGGAGAAGGGCAAGCTCCCACCTCGCGACGTCGCCTACGCCAAGAGCCTCGTGATTTACGAGGACGAGGAGGTCCTGGCGCTGAACAAGCCGTCGGGCCTGGCGGTCCAGGGCGGGACGAAGACCCTCAAGCATGTCGACCGCCTGCTGTCGGCCTGGGGCGAGGGGCTGGAGCGGCCACGCCTGGTCCACCGGCTGGACCGCGACACCTCGGGGGTCCTGGTGCTGGGCAAGACCCCCGCGGCCGCCGCGCGGCTTGCCGGCGCCTTCGCCAAGCGCAAGGCGCAGAAGATCTACTGGGCCATCGTCGCGGGCTTTCCCAAACCCGGCGACGGCGTGCTGGACCTGCCGCTGGCCAAGCGCGGCGTCGGCGACCGCGAGATGATGGTCCCGGCCGATCCCAAGGACGAGCGCGCCGAGACGGCCGAGACCGAGTTCGTGACCATCGCCCGCGCCGGCCCGCGCGCCGCCTGGATGGCGCTCTGGCCCCACACCGGCCGCACGCACCAACTGCGCGCCCACATGCTGGCCATGGGCCATCCGATCCTGGGCGATCCCAAGTACAACAGCGAGGCCTCGGCCGAGCTGTCCGAAGGGCTGAAGCTGCAGTTGCACGCGCGGCGGCTGGTGCTGCCGCACCCGTCGCGCGGGACCCTCATGCTCGAAGCCCCGATCAGCCCTGAGCTGAAGGCCGGCTTCGAACGCTTCGGCTTCGACGAGCACGAGGCCGACCCCGAACCGTTCAAGAGGCGCCGTTGAACACCGACCCACTGGATCACGCCAAGGCCTTGCTGGATCAGGGCCGGATCGACGAGGCGCTGGCCGTCACCACGCCGCTCGCCGACCATCGCGACCCCAGCCACCGGGCGCTGGCCATGCATTCGACGGCGCTCAAGGCGGCCGGGCGCCGCGAGGAGGCGCTGGTGTTCGACGACCGCGCCACCAAGCGGTTCCCGAACAGCGGGGTCGCTTGGCACAACATGGCGGCCACCCTCGGCGACATGGGGCACGGCCGCGAGGCGGCGGAGGCGATGGGCCGGGCGTTCCAACTGGGCCTGGACGGCGCGCTGAGCTGGGGCGTGATGGCGCGCGCCAAGATGGCGGCCGGCGACCCGGACGGCGCCGAGCAGGCCTATCGCGAAGCGCTGAAGCGTGCGTCCCAGCATGTGGAGACCGCCGTCGAGTATGCCGACCTCGTCTGGATGCGGCGGGGCGACCTCGCGGGCGCGCAGGAGGTGCTGGACCGCTGCGCCCATTCCGGCGGCGCCCCCGCGCCGCTGCTCCTGGCCAAGGCCAAGCTGTTCGAGGCCGCGGGCGAGGCGGACAAGGCGGCCGAACTGCTGGCGGCCGCGGCTGCGCGTCTGCCCGACGACGTGGCCCTGGCGCTGGCGGCCGGCCAGGCCGCCCTGGAGCGCGGCCGGCTCGACGAAGCCGAACGTTGGGTGCTGGGCGCCGAGGCGCGGCTGCCGGAGTCGCCCGGCGTGCTGAACCAGGTCGCCATCGTGCACCTGGCCGCCGGCAAGCCGGACCTGGCGTTGGAGAAGGCGCGAAAGGGTCTGTCGTTCGCGCCGGAGAACCAGTCGTTGTGGGGCTGGGCCGCCACGGCCGCCCGCGCTGTCGGAGACCCTCTGTACAAGGAACTGTACGACTACGACGCCATGGTCGGGGTCTACGACCTCGAGGCGCCCGCGGGCTGGTCCAGCCTTGACGCGTACCTCGCCGACCTCGCCGCGGCGCTGAACGCGATCCACCTCTACGACCAGCATCCGGCGGCCCAGTCGCTGCGACATGGCAGCCAGACGATGCATCGCCTGACCGGCTCGGACGACCCGGCGATCAAGGCGTTCTTCAAGGCCATCGATGCGCCGATCCGCCAGCACATCGCGGCGATGGGCCAGGGGACGGACCCGGTGCGGTCGCGGCGGACCGGTGACTATCGGATCGAGGGAGCCTGGTCCGTTCGATTGAAGCGCGGCGGCTTCCACAAGGACCACTTCCATCCCCTCGGCTGGCTTTCCTCGGCCTTCTACGTCGAGACGCCCGAGAGTGCGCTGGACAGCGCCGAGAAGCAGGGCTGGATCCGCTTCGGTCAGCCGCCATTCCAGACGCAGCCGGAGCTGCCGGCCGAACATTTCGTGCGTCCGAAGCCGGGGCGGCTGGTGCTGTTCCCCTCATATATGTGGCACGGGACCGTGCCCTTCACGACGGACGAGCGCCGCATGACCATCGCCTTCGACGCCGTGCCCGTGTAGCGCCGCAGCGGCCGGGCGTGACCAGCCGCGATGGTCCTCCCTTGCGGTCGGCGCGTTTCATCCCCATTCCACGCCCGCATCGATGCGATCCGTCGGGAGAGGTGAGTTTTGGACCTGCGCAAGGGATTCCATGAGCCGGCCGAGAAGCCGCGGCGGTTCTACAAGACCGTAAGCGTCGTCGAGGTCGACGGCGGCTGGCAGGTCCAGCTCGACGGCCGCAACCTGCGTACGCCCAAGGCCCAGCTCATGGTGCTGCCGGCCCGCGCGGTGGCCGATCAGATCGCCGAGGAATGGATGGCCCAGACCGACGTGATCGAGATGGCGACCATGCACGCCACCCGGCTCGCCAACACCGCCATCGAGACCATTCCGGGCGCGCGCGAGGGCGTGGCCGACCAGGCGGCGCAGTATGCGGGCTCTGACCTGGTCTGCTACTTCGCCGATGAGCCGGCGGCCCTGGTGGCGCGGCAGGACGCGCATTGGGGGCCGGTGCTGGAACGGGCGCTGGCCGACGAGGGGCTGCGTTTCGAACGCTGCGCCGGCATCGTCCACCGGGAACAGCCCGCTGAAACCCTCGCCAGGGTGCGCGAGATCGCGCTCGGCCTCGACGATTTCCGCCTGGCGGGCCTGGCGTTCGGCGTGGCGCTCTTCGGCTCGGCCGTGCTGTCGATCGGCCTGCTGCGCGGCTGGTTCGCCGGCGAAGAAGCCTACGACCTGTCGCGCCTGGACGAGGCCTTCCAGGAAGAGAAGTGGGGGATCGACGAGGAGGCGGCCGAGCGCACCCATCGCCTGCGTGGCGAGGCCGCCATGCTGGACCGCTGGTTCCGAAGCCTCGCAGCCTAGGGGCGCTCGACGATCGGCAGGATTTTCACGGGCGTGCTGCTGGCCGCCAGCTCGCGTACGGTCTTCATGAAGTCGAGCGAGCCCGGCTGGGCGAAGTGGAGGTCCAGCGCCGCGCGATCGGCCCACTCCTCGTAGAAAAACAGGCGCAGCGGGTTCTCGCAGTCGACGTGCGCCGCGTGGCTGACGCAGCCCGGCTCGGTGCGCGAGCGGTGGGTATGGGCCAAGGCGGCCTCCAGCAGGGTTTCAAAGGTGTCGGGCCGCGCGGTGACCGATCCGGTGACGACGAGCATGGGAATCTCCGTTCGGGGGGAGGGTAGCAGGCCCTTCCACCCTTGCTCGTCATCCCCCGGTCACGCCCGTGGATGACGAGCGAGGAGAGGGGGCTGGGAAACCCCCACGGGGCGCCTACATTGGCCGGATGGTTCCGCTATCCGTCCTCGACCTCTCACCCATCGTACAGGGCGGCAGCCCGGGCCAGTCGCTTCGCGCCAGCCGGGGCCTGGCCCAGGCCGCCGAGCGGTTCGGCTTCCAGCGCTATTGGCTGGCCGAGCACCACAACATGACCGGCATCGCCAGCGCGGCGACCGCGGTGGCGCTGGCCTTCGTCGGCGACGGCACATCCACGATCCGCCTCGGTTCCGGCGGCGTCATGCTCCCCAACCACGCGCCCTTGATCATCGCCGAGCAGTTCGGGACGCTGGAGGCGCTTTATCCCGGCCGCATCGACCTGGGCGTCGGGCGCGCCCCCGGCACCGACCAGCTCACCGCGCGCGCACTCCGCCGCAACCTCACCGGCGGCGTCGACCAGTTCCCGCAGGACGTGCTCGAGCTGCTGGCCTTCCTGAAGGAACCGCAGCCCGGGCAGGCGATCCGCGCGGTGCCTGGCTCTGGCTCTAACGTGCCGGTGTGGATGCTGGGCTCCAGCCTGTTTGGGGCCCAGTTCGCCGCGGTCCTAGGCTTGCCGTTCGCGTTCGCCTCGCACTTCGCGCCGCAGATGATGGATGAGGCGGCCGAGATCTATCGCCGCGAGTTCACCCCCTCCGAGTATCGCTCCAAGCCCTATCTGATGCTGGGCCTGAACGTGGTGGCCGGCGAGACCGATGAGGAGGCGCGCTTCCTGTTCACCTCGCTGCAGCAGGCGTTCGTGAACCTTCATCGCGGCATGCCGGGGCCCCTGCCGCCCCCGATCGACGATACCGAGGGCCGCCTGGCGGCGACCGTCGCGGCGGGCTCGCCTCTCTCCAAGGCGGTGGTGGGCGGTCCGGAGACAGTCCGCGCGGGCCTGGAAGCGTTCATCGCGCGGCACAAGCCCGACGAGATCATCGTCACGGCGCAGATCTTCGACCAGGAGAAGCGGCTGCGGTCGCTGGAACTGGTGGCCAAAGCCCGCGACGCCCTCATGATGGCCGCGTAGGGGAACCTCCCCCGGCGGCAGCTTGCATCGCCCTGCGCACGCCTCTACGCCTTCGCTTTTCGCGAACCTGAGGCCGCCGGCGTGAAGCAGATCCTGGAAGAACTCGAGAAGCGTCGCGGCGAGGCCCGTCTGGGCGGCGGCGAGAAGCGGATCGCCAACCAGCACGCCAAGGGCAAGCTCACCGCCCGCGAACGGATCGACCTGCTGCTGGACGAGGGCTCGTTCGAGGAGTTCGACATGTTCGTCGAGCACCGCGTCAGCGAGTTCGGCATGGACAAGCAGCGCATCCCCGGCGACGGCGTCGTCACCGGCTGGGGCCGGATCAACGGCCGCGTCGTCTTCGTGTTCTCCAAGGATTTCACGGTCTTCGGCGGCTCGCTCTCCAGCGCCCACGCCGAGAAGATCCTGAAGGTTCAGCGCCAGGCCATGAAGGTGGGCGCGCCGGTGATCGGCCTGTTCGACGCCGGCGGCGCGCGCATCCAGGAGGGCGTCGCGGCCCTGGGCGGCTATGCCGACATTTTCCTGGAGAATACCCTGGCGTCGGGGGTCATCCCGCAGATCAGCGTGATCATGGGCCCCTGCGCCGGCGGCGACGTCTATTCGCCGGCCATCACCGACTTCATCTTCATGGTGAAGGACACGTCCTACATGTACGTGACCGGCCCCGACGTAGTGAAGACGGTCACCCACGAGGACGTCAGCCACGAGGACCTGGGCGGCTACCGCGTTCACGCGCTGAAGTCCGGCGTGGCCGACGGGGCGTTCGAGAACGACCTGGAAGCGCTGACCCAGGTGCGCCGCCTGATCGACTTCCTCCCGCTCAACAACCGCGAGAAGCCGCCGGTCCGCCAGAGTTACGATCAAAAGGACCGTCTCGAGCCGTCGCTCGACACCCTCGTCCCCGCCAACCCGAACAAACCCTACGACATGAAGGAGTTGATCCTGAAGGTCGTGGACGAGGCCGACTTCTTCGAGATTAGCCCCGACTTCGCCAAGAACATCGTTGTCGGCTTCGCCCGCATGGATGGCCAGCCGGTCGGCATCGTCGCCAACCAGCCGCAGACCCTGGCCGGCGTGCTGGACATCGACAGCTCGCGCAAGGGCGCCCGGTTCGTGCGCTTCTGCGACGCCTTCGAGATCCCCATCATCACCTTCGTGGACGTGCCGGGCTTCATGCCGGGCACCAAGCAGGAGCAGGGCGGCCTGATCCGCCACGGCGCCAAGCTGCTGTTCGCCTACGCCGAGGCCACGGTGCCCAAGATCACCCTGATCACCCGCAAGGCCTATGGCGGCGCCTACGACGTGATGAGCTCCAAGCACATCCGTGGCGACATCAACTACGCCTGGCCGACCGCCGAGATCGCGGTGATGGGCTCGAAGGGCGCGGTGGAGATCATCTTCCGCAGCGAGATCGGCGATCCCGAGGCCATCGCGGCTCGCGAGGCCGAGTACAAAGCCCGCTTCGCGAACCCGTTCGTGGCCGCCTCACGCGGCTATATCGACGACGTGATCATGCCCCACTCGACCCGGAAGCGGATCGTAAACGCGCTGAAGAACCTCAAGGGGAAGACGCTGACGAACCCCTGGAAGAAGCACGACAACATCCCGCTCTGAAGCTGGGGTGGACGCGGCTGCACACGCGGGTCAGCGCCGTACCAGGGGTGCATTCCGTCGTGGCGTTGGGTTCGCAGCCGCGCCCGAAGGGAATGTGCGCCGCCGGCGGCCGTCGGGTCATCGGGTTAAACCCTGAGCGCCGCCGCTGCGCGCCCTTAGACCTGGATGAGGTTGTGCTTCACGGCGAAGCGCACGAACTCAGGCCCGCTATGCACGCCGGCCTTGCGCATGGCGGCCGCGCGGTGGCTCTCCACGGTCTTGATGCTGATCCCGAGCAGGCGGGCGATCTTCTTGTTGGAGTTGCCCTCGGCGATCAGCTGGGCGACCTCCAGCTCGCGCATGCTGAAGCTTTCGAGCCGGCCGGGCGTGCGCCCGTGCACGACCGTTTCCAGCAGGAGGTCTGACACCGAGGCCGAGAAGAACGGCCGATTGGCGCCCAGGGCCGATATGGCGGCCTCCAGGTCCAGCTCGCTGTCGGTCTTCAGCAGGTAACCCCGCGCGCCGGCCGCCAGCCCACTGCCCACCGTCTCGTCGTCGTCATGCATGGTGAAGAGCAGCACCCGGATGCCGGGGCGCTCGTGGCGTAGCCGCCGGGTCAGCGCCACGCCGTTCAGGATCGGCAGAGAGACGTCGAGGATCGCGATGTCGGGTGTCTGGTTGAGGGCGATCTCCAGGGCGCGCTGCCCGTCGGCGGCCTCGCCGCACACCTCCCAGCCCACATGACTCTCGATCAGGTCACGCACGCCCTTCCGCACAATTTCATGATCATCCGCGATCATGATCCGCAACATGTTCCCGTCTCCAAGCCAGGGCTCGATGACAGGAGTACGTGCCGACGCTACCCGGACGCCCATCAGGCGAAACCCTTGTCCCGGGCCCGCAGACTCGGGAGGCGTCCGACACTTTATGCGGGAATATCGTGTACGAATTCCCTCCAAGGCTGTACCTTTTTTGATGGGAACAGGGCGTGGGCGTCGGTCTTGTCACAGGCCGATCGACGACCCGATGCGAGGCTCGAATGCTGGCCCGGACGAAGCCGGGGGCTGTCGGCTCCACCGACTATCGGCGCGTCTTCTGGACGCTGCCGATGCCGATGGCGCTTGTGTCGACGGGCGAGCCGGCACCGCGGATTCTCGGCGTCACGGACCGGCTTGCCGGCCAACTGGGGGCGCACCCAGTCGACCTCGAAGGCCGCGAGCTGGGGCAGGTGTTTCCGCGTCGGTCGGCCGAGCGCATCGCCCACGCCGTCGCGGCCGCCGTCCAGGCGGAGCAGGTCGTGCGTACGCGCGTCGCCCGGGTCCGGGGCGATCGGGTGACGCGGCTCGACGTGGAGGCGCGCCCGACGCGCGAGGGCGTGCTGCTGTCGTTCACCGAGGCCGTGCGGGCGCCCAGCCGGGGGCAGGGCGCCGCTGGCCTCAGTCCGGTGCTGGCGGTCGCGCAGGCGGAGCAGAACGAGCGGCGGCGGGTCGGGCGCGAGCTTCACGATTCCACGTCCCAGCTGCTGGTCGCCGCCCAACTCGGGCTGAGCGCCCTGGAGCGGCGGACCGAGCTCAAGGGCGAGACCCGCCGGATCGCCGCCGACGTGCGGCGCTCGATCTCGGCGGCTCTCTCGGAAATCCGCACGTTCTCGTTCCTGCTCCACCCGCCGGGCCTGGTCGACAGCGGCTTGGCCAAGGCGCTCGCGGACTTCGGCGCCGGCTTCGGCCAACGCACGGGTCTGAATGTCGTCGTCGAGGTCGAGCATGTCGGGGCGCCGTTGCCGCGGGCCATGGAGCTGGCGTTGTTCCGCGTGGCGCAGGAGGCCCTGATGAACGTCTATCGCCACGCCGAAGCGCGCACGGCGGAGGTTCGCCTGCGCCGCGAGCCTTCGATGATCGTACTGGAGGTCGAGGACGATGGCGTCGGCCTCCGGCGTCGCGGCGGCCACCCGGGCCCGGCGGAACCCTTGGGCGTGGGCCTGAGCGGCATGCTGGCGCGTATGACCCAGCTCGGTGGTTCGCTTACGCTTGAGGAGCGGCCGCGCGGGCTGACGGTGCGGGCCTGGGCGCCGCTCGCGGAGAAGTGAGCGAACGTCGGTCGGCGCGACCAGAGGCGTCGCCTGGGGTTTCACCTGATTCCGAAGCTCAACCGCAGCGCGTACCTCTAACCTCGCGCCGTCAGCCGTGGATGTCCCCCCGAGGCATCTGGTTCGGGCGGCCAGGGGTGGGCTCATGTACCGTAAGGTTGCGCCGACTGGACTGCTACCCACGGCCCCCGACCGTGACCAGGTGCGGCTGCGGCCCGCGCGGCGCGCGGAGCCCACCCGATGGCCCCTCGGCGTCTCGCTGACGATCGCCCTGGCGGTATCGCTCGCGCTGTGGGCCGCCGCGATCGCCGCGGCGATGACCCTGCTGGCGATGATCTGAATCTCCCGCGCCTCAGCCGGAACCCTGCCGCCGCCCCTCCGTTCCCCACGCCAAGGCGGGATCGCCCGCAGAGAGCGAAGGAGAACCATCATGGCCGGTCGGTGGAATGACGAACGGGATTGGCGCGATCGCGAGCTGCAGCGGCGTTACGACGACCGCTACGACGTGTTCGGCCTGAACGACGAAGGTGATCGATACGCCGGGCGCGAGGACCGCTCGTTCGATCGCGACGAGCGCGTGTTCGGCGAGCGCGAGAGCGGCGTCGCCTACAACCGGCCGCAACGTGGCGGCAGCTATGGCGATCGGACCGACACGGGCTGGCAGAACGAGAACTACGGCGGCGTCTCGCCGGCCATGCGCCGGGGCGACTACGACACCGGCTACCGGGCGAACCCGCGCTTCCGGACCCAGGACTACACGCGCGGCGGCCGCTACTACGGCGACGAGGGCCGCTCGCGTTCCTACGGCGGCGAGTACGGCGCCAGCCAACGCCCCTACGACAACGAAGGCCGCCGTTTCGGCAGCTATGAAGCCGACCAGCGCTGGGCGCGCGAGATGCGCCGGCCGGTCAGTGGCGGGACCGGCGGCTACGACTATGCGGAGCGTGGCTACGGCGACGGCGGCCGGGAGGATGAGAGCAGCCGCTACGGCGACGCCCGGGACCGGGACGAAGGCTTCGAGGACCGCGCCCGCGAAGCGGGGGAGTTCTTCCGCCGGACGGGCCGCCGGATCTCCAACTGGTTCGCCGATGTGGCGGGCGAGGGGAGCTACGACCGCGGTTACGCCGAGGACCGGCAGCGCTACGATGCGTTCCGTGGCGCGCGCGGCCGTGGCCCCAAGGGCTACCAACGCTCGGACGACCGGATCAGCGACGAGGCGCATCAGCGCCTGACCGACGACGCCTGGCTCGACGCCACCGAGATCAACGTCTCGGTATCGGCAGGTGAGGTGACCCTGTCCGGCTCGGTCGACAGCCGCGAGGCCAAGCACCGCGCCGAGCGCGTGGTCGAGGACATCTCGGGCGTGAAGCACGTGCAGAACAACCTGCGCGTCACCGCGGGGAGCTACTTCACCAGCGCCGGCCGTGGCTACGGCGACAGTGTCCAGGAAGCCCGCATGGCCTCGAGCGACGCGGTCAAGGACGTGACGGACGGCAACGCGACCCCGCCGGCCCAGAAGCGCAACTAGTCCGCTTCCAAGCGACAGACGCCTCCCGGCTCCATTAGGCTGGGAGGCGTCATGCTGTCCGACTTCCAGCCCTGGATCGAACGGTGGGGGCTGGAGCCGGACGGCGAGCCCTTCCGCACCCCCTATGCCGACAGCCGCCTGCTGGCGGTGCGCCAGGCGGGCCGTGCGGCGATGCTGAAGCTGGCCGCCTCCCCAGACGAACGCCGCGGCTCGGCCGTCATGGCGTGGTGGAGCGGGCAGGGCGCCGCCCCGGTCCTAGTCCACGCGAACGAAGCGCTGCTGATGGTCCGGGCGGAGGGCGGCCGGAGCCTCGATGAACTGGACGACGACGACGCGACAGCCATCCTCTGCACGGCCGTGAAGGCGCTGCATGTCCCGCGGCCGGATCCGCCCGCGGCTCCGCCCTTGAGTACGCTGTTCAAGGCGCTGCTCGAAAGCGGCGAGGCTCGCCTCCAGACGCCACGCCGCGTCGCGGAGGCCCTGCTTGCGACTCCCCGCGATGAGGTTCTGCTGCATGGCGACATCCACCACTCAAACGTCCTCGACTTCGGCGTGGCGGGCTGGCTTGCGATCGACCCCTGGGGCTTTCGCGGCGAGCGCGCCTACGACTACGCCAATATCCTGCGCAATCCCGATCTCGCGCGCGTGATGGCGCCCGGACGGTTCGACCAGGCGCGGGCGTCGATCGCCGGGCTTGCGGGCCTGGAGCCTGAGCGCCTGCTGCGCTGGATCCATGCCCACGCCGGCCTGGCGGCGGCATGGGAGTTGGCGGACGGGCACGACCCTTCACGGTCCTACGCCGTGCTCGAACTGGCCGAGGCGCGGCTCTAGAGAGCCGGGACCGCCGGCGCGAGACCGGGCCGGGGCGCCAGGGGCTCGCCGCCAGCGAACTGGCCGCAGCGCTTCCAATTGAAGGCGGCGACGCCGAAGGTTTCGACGCAGGCCGGAAGGTCCGCGCGGTCGATCCGGCCCTGCCGTTCCAGCCACGTGCACTGCGCGACCGAGCCGATCAGGTAGCTGGCCACGGGCGTGCCCGGATGGCGGCGGTCGGGGATGCGCGCTTCGCTTTCGCCCGTGTCGGTGAAGGCGACCCGATAGCCCATCGGCGTCAGTGAGATCGTGTGGGCGTATTCGTGCGCGGCGACGTTGATCGCGCACGAGCGGGTGACCGGATCGCCCGACTGGAACGCACGCAGGACGCCGCGGGTGATGAGCAGATCGGAATAGCGGCCGGTCGTCCCGCCTTCGCCGGCCGCCCCGAGCGCGGCGCCGTTGTCGTCGACGATCATCGCCTGGGCGGGCGCGAACCGGGATCCTGGAGGTTCTAGAGCAATAATCCCGGCGACGGCCCTGGGGTCCAACGCCTGCGCCGAGCGTCGCGCGTAGATGATCGGGTAGCGATCCTGCAGCGCTTCCAGGTTCTCGCGGAAGGCCGAAGAGCGCAGGACGGCATAGCCCTCCTGCAGCAGTCGCCCGGCCGCCTCGCGCTCGGCCCCGGAGCCGCTGTCGAGGGTGCTGAAGGCGCGGTCGGGCCGGGTGTCCTCGGCGCGGTTCTGCCACGCCACCCAGCCCAGCATCACGATCGCCGCCAGGAAGGCCCAGAGACCGGACGTCCAGACGGAATGGCGCGGCGGGCCCTCGCTCAGGCGTAGACGCCCGCGGCGTGTTCGTTGTCGCCGCGGCCCAGCGGGTCGGGAAGCTTGCCGCCGCCCTTCACGAAGGTGAGCGAGACCGAGTTGATGCAGTAGCGCAGCCGCGTGGGCGGCGGGCCGTCCGGGAAGACGTGGCCCTGATGGCTGCCGCAGCGGGCGCAGGTCGTCTCGATTCGGACCATGCCGTAGGAGGTGTCGCGCACCGCCTGCACATGGGCCTCGTCCACCGGCGCCCAGAACGAGGGCCAGCCCGTGCCGCTCTCGAACTTGGTCTTGTGCTGGAACAGCGGCAGGCCGCAGAGGCGGCAGCAGTAGACGCCGTCGTCCTTCTGGTCGAGCAGGCCGCCGCAGAACGGGGCCTCGGTGCCGTGGTGCAGCAGCACTTCGGCCTCCTCGCGCGTGAGGTCGGCCTCCAGTCGCTTGCGTTCCTCAGCGTTAGGCGGCGAGAGAGAGAAACCGGAGGGGGAGACTTCTGGCGTGCTCATGGACGTCAATCTAAGGTCCCCGCCTCCTCGGCGAAAGACCGCCGTTGGATCCATCGCTTAAGGGTTCGGATGTTCTCGAAAATCCTGATCGCCAACCGGGGCGAGATCGCCGTCCGGATCATCAAGACCTGCCGCCGCATGGGTATCAAGACGGTGGTCGTCTACTCCGAGGCCGACGCTGATTCGATGGCTGTGGAGATGGCCGACGAGTCGGTCTTCATCGGCGGCGCGCCGGCCGCAGAGAGCTATCTCGTGGCAGACAAGATCGTCGACGCCGTGCGCGCCACCGGCGCCGAGGCGGTCCATCCGGGCTTCGGCTTCCTGTCGGAGAACGCCGGCTTCGCCCGGCGCCTGGCCAAGGAAGGCATCGTCTTCATCGGTCCCAATCCGCACGCCATCGAGGCGATGGGCGACAAGATCGAATCGAAGAAGTTCGCGGCCAAGGCCAACGTCTCGGTCGTGCCCGGCCACGTGGGCGAGATCGACGACACCGCCCACGCCGTGAAGATCTCCGAGGAAATCGGCTATCCGGTGATGATCAAGGCGTCTGCCGGCGGGGGCGGGAAGGGCATCCGCGTCGCCTGGAACCGCAAGGACGTGGAAGAGGGGTTCCCGGCGGTGCGGGCCGAGGCAAAGGCCAGCTTCGGCGACGACCGGATCTTCATCGAGAAGTTCATCGAGAGCCCGCGCCACGTCGAGATCCAGGTGCTGGGCGACAAGCACGGCAACGTCGTCCACCTCTTCGAGCGCGAATGCTCGATCCAGCGCCGCAACCAGAAGGTCATCGAGGAGGCCCCCAGCCCGCTGCTGGACGAGAAGACGCGCAAGGCCATGGGCGACCAGGCCGTCGCTCTGGCCAAGGCCGTGCAATACGACAGCGCCGGCACGGTCGAGTTCGTGGCCGGCCAGGACAAGAGCTTCTTCTTCCTGGAGATGAACACCCGCCTGCAAGTGGAGCATCCCGTCACCGAGATGATCACCGGCGTCGACCTGGTCGAGCAGATGATCCGTTCGGCCTATGGCGAGAAGCTGCCGTTCGCCCAGAAGGACCTGAAGATCAACGGTTGGGCCATGGAGAGCCGGATCTACGCCGAGGATCCCTATCGCGGCTTCCTGCCTTCGATCGGCCGGCTGGTGCGCTATTCGCCGCCGCAGGAGGGCGACACGCCCGCCGGCTTCGTTCGCAACGACGCGGGCGTGCGGGAGGGCGACGAAATCTCGATGTTCTACGACCCGATGATCTCCAAGCTGTCGACCTGGGGGAAGACGCGCGAGGCGGCCATCGACGCCATGGGCCGGGCCCTGGAGGATTTCCACATCGAGGGCCTGGGCCAGAACATCCCGTTCCTGGCCGCCGTGATGGATCAGCCCCGGTTCCGGTCGGGCAAGCTCTCGACCAGCTACATCAAGGACGAGTTCTCCGAAGGTTTCCACGGGCTGCCGCCTACCGACGAGCAGCGCGACCTGATGAGCGCCGCCGCGCTGGCGATGCACGGGACGCTGCTGGCGAGGGCCGCGCCCGACCTGGTGCGCCGCGACTGGATCGTGGTGGCGGGTCACAAGCAGCAGGCCATGACGGTCGTGTCTGCGGAAGGCGGGCTTTCCATCGAAAGCGGCGGCAAGACGTTGCGGCTGGAAGGCGTGGAATGGCGGCCGGGCCAGCCGGTCTTCCGCGGCGTCTTCAACGGTGCGCCCTTCACGGTGGCGGTGAAGCCCGCGGCTGAAGGCTTTGTGATCCGGCACCGGGCCGCGCAGCAGCACGTCCTGGTGCTGACGCCGCGGTCGGCCGAGCTGCACGAGAAGCTGCCGCCCAAGAAGGCGGCCGACACCTCCAAGATGGTGCTGTCGCCGATGCCGGGCCTGGTGGTCTCGGTCGACGTGACCGCCGGTCAGGACGTGAAGACCGGCGAGATCGTGGCCGTGCTCGAGGCGATGAAGATGCAGAACATCCTGCGGGCGGAGCGCGACGGAACCATCAAGGCCGTCAACGTGAAGTCCGGCGACAGCGTCGCGGCCGATGAGGTTCTGGTAGAGTTCGCCTAGGGCTGATCGCTCGGGGGATTCGATGGGCTTCACGGAGCTCTTCTTCTCGGCTCAGGGCCGCGCGCCTCGGCTGCCGTCGCTGATCGCGGCGGCGGTGCTGGTGGCCATGGCGGCCGTCTACGAGGCCCTGGTCGGCGCGACCCTGCACTGGATCACCGGCTGGGTGGTCTATCCGGCGCTGTTCTTCGCCGGCGCCTGCGTACTGTCGAAGCGGCTGCACGACCGGGGTCGCTCAGGCTGGTGGGCGGCGCTGATCCTGGCCTCGGTGGTGGCGGTCTGGCCGCACCCGGAGAGCTTCCTGGATTTCCCGTTCTTCCTCGTCCTCGTCTGGGCCTTCGTCGAGCTTGCCGCCATGCCGGGCGAGCAGGGGGCCAACCGTTACGGCCTCAATCCCGTGGTCCTGGCGCCGGTCTAGATCGGAGCCGGCGTTTCCTCGATGGGGCCGAACACGCGCCGGAAGCTCGCCTTCAGCGCGTCGTCGGCTTCGTCCATCGTCACCGGCAGGCCCAGGTCCACCAGGCTGGTGACGCCGTGCTCGGTGACGCCGCAGGGGACGATGCCGCCGAAGTGCGAGAGGTCGGGCTCCACGTTCAGCGAGATGCCGTGGAACGACACCCACTTGCGCAGTTTCACGCCGATCGCGGCGATCTTGTCCTCGCGGACCGGCGCGCCCGGCTGGCGGCGCTCGACCCAGACGCCTACGCGGCCGTCGCGAATCTCGCCCTTCACGTTGAACGTATCGAGCGCGCCGATCACCCAGGCCTCCAGCGCCGCCACGAAGGCGCGCACGTCACGGCCCCGCTTCGTCAGGTCCAGCATGACGTAGGCCACCCGCTGGCCGGGCCCGTGATAGGTGAACTGGCCGCCGCGGCCGCTCTCGAATACGGGGAATCGGTCAGGGTCGATCAGGTCGGCCGGCTTGGCCGAGACGCCCGCCGTGTAGAGCGGCGGATGTTCCAGCAGCCAGACCAGTTCGCCGGCGCGGCCTTCGGCGATGGCGGCGGCGCGGGCCTCCATGGCGGCGACCGCCTCGGGATAGCTCACCGGCTTGCGCGAAACCGCCCAGCCCGCAGCCGCGCCGTCGGTGCGACCGAACAGCGCTTCGCCCGGCAAGTTTAACGCGTGATCAAGCATGTTGCGGCCAATGTGGGGGTCGGGCCTGCGTCGCGCAAAGCCCAGCGTTCAGTCGAGGTCTTCCTTCGTGAGCCAGGTCAAGGCGGTCAATGTGGAAATCCAGGTGGTGCTCGGTCGCGCCACCCTGCCCATGGCGCAACTGCTGCGCATGGGCCGCGGCGCCGTCATTCCGCTGGATACGACCGTGAACGAAGAGGTTTGGATCCTGGCGAACAACCACCCGGTGGCCCGCGGTGAAATCCAGATCAACGACGAACGCATCGCGATCACCGTGACCCGCGAGGCCAACGTCTACGACTACATGGCGGGCAACGCCTAAAGCCTGCTCTTTTAACGCACTTCACAAGGCGGGCGGGGTTTGCTACCTGCCGCGCCTCACCACGAGCGGTCGTGGCGGAATTGGTAGACGCGCAGCGTTGAGGTCGCTGTGGGGCAACCCGTGGAAGTTCGAGTCTTCTCGACCGCACCAGTGAATCAGGGCCTTAACCGAGGAACGAGCAAAGCCGTCCACAAATAGCCGGGGAGGTCCGCATGAGCCGCGAAACGGACGACCTCATCGAGCCTGTGGACGTTGAGGAAGACCTCGAAGACCTCGCCCTCGAAGACGACTACGCGCTGAACCCGGAATTCGTGTCCGACGTGGCCGACGCGCTGGACCGCGGCGACACGGAACGCCTGCGCGAACTGCTCTCCGCCCTGCACCCGGCCGACGTGGCCGACCTGATGGGTTTCCTCTCGGCCGACGCGCGCGAGGAGCTGATTCCGCACCTCGATCCCGAGACCTTGGCCGAGATCCTGTCTGAGCTGGACAGCGAGATCCGCGAGGAGGTGCTGGAGCACGTCCCGTCCGCCACCCTGGCCAAGGCCATCGGCGAGATGGAATCGGACGACGCCGCCGACGTCGTCGACGACCTGGAGGACGACAAGCGGGCCGAGGTCATGGCCGCCATGCCCGAACTGGAGCGGGCGGCGATCGAAACGACGCTGAGCTACGCCGACGAATCCGCCGGCCGCCTGATGCAGCGCGAGGTGGTGGCCGCGCCGCAGTTCTGGACCGTGGGCCAGGCCATCGACCACTTCCGGCGGGAATCGGACGAACTGCCCGAACTGTTCTTCGACATCTATGTGGTCGATCCGGCCTACAAGCCCGTCGGCGCCGTCCCGGTAAGCCATCTGCTGCGGGTGGGCCGCCAGACGCCGCTGGCCCAGATCATGGAGCCGGTGACCGAGATCACCGTCGACCTCGACCAGGAAGAGGTCGCCTACATCTTCGACAAGTACCACCTGATCTCGGCGCCGGTGGTCGACGCGGCCGGGCGGCTGGTGGGCCAGATCACCGTCGACGACATCGTGGGCGTCATCCAGGAAGAGGGCGAGGAGGATATCCTGGCTCTCGCCGGCGTGACCGACGCCGGCCGCGACGCCGGCGTCTGGGACATCGTGCGTTCGCGCCTGCCCTGGCTGGTGCTGAACCTGGCGACCGAGGCGGTGGCGGTCCAGGCCATCAACGTCTTCCAGGGCGAGATCGCCAAGCTGGTGACCCTGGCCATCCTCATGCCGATCGTAGCCTCCGTGGGCGGCAATGCCGGCACCCAGGCCCTGGCGGTAGCCGTCCGCGCGCTGGCCAACCGCGAACTGAATGCGGCCAACTCGCTGCGGATCGTGGGCCGCGAGATGACCGTGGGCCTCGCCAACGGCGCGGTCGTGGGCCTGATCATGTCGATCGCCACCTATGTGTTCTTCCAGGATCTCCGGCTGAGCGTGACCATCGCGCTCGCCCTGATCATCAACATCTTCGTGGCGGCCCTGGCGGGGGTGCTGGCGCCGTTGACGCTGGAGCGCTTTGGCCGCGATCCGGCCGTGTCCTCGTCCGTGTTCGTAACTTTCGTCACGGACCTCATGGGTTTCCTGTCTTTTCTGGGATTGGCGAGCCTTATCCTGTTGTAAGTGGCGTCAGGCTTGCGCCTGATCTCATCAGGCGCTCGCCGCCTGTGCCGATTTGGGACGATTGGGAGCCATGCTCTCGCGCCACCGCGTTTCCCGGGCGGCCATCGAACTGCTCAAGCGGTTCGAAGGCTACCGCCGACACGCCGCCCAGCTGCCCGACGGGCGCTGGACGATCGGCTATGGCCATACGCTGACGGCGCGCGAAGGGGCGGAGGTCTCTGAATCCGACGCCGAGGCTCTGCTGGTCTATGACCTGATCAGCGTGCAGCACGCGGTGAACGAGAACGTCTACGCGCCGCTCAGCCAGAACCAGTTCGACGCGCTGTGCAGCTTCGCCTTCAACATCGGCATCGACAATTTCCGGCGCAGCCAGGTCCTGAAGCGGATCAACGCCGGGGCGATGGTCCAGGCCGCCTGCGCGATGGAGCTGTGGCGCAAGGCCGATTTCGAGGGCGAGCGGATCGTCGTCGACGCCCTGGTCCGCCGACGCGCGGCCGAGAAGGCCTTGTTCCTCACGCCGGCCGGCGACGATTTCGCGCCCGCGCCGTCCCCGGTCATCCGCCCGGTCATCGATCTGGACGCGCTCGACCTCGTGCCGCTGCGCCGGCCCGTCGAGCTGGAAACCTCGTTCGAGGGCCGCCACGTCAGCCTGCGCCGCGAGGCCGCGCTGGAAGAGGTGTTCCCGGCAGCGAGTGCGCCAGCCGAACCCACGCCCGAGCCCGTCCCCGCCATGACCGCGGCGGCCGAGGCGGTGACGGCGCGCCTGGAGACGATCTTCCCCGATCCGGGCGAGGAGCCGCCGCCCGAGCCGGAGCCTGCGCCCGAGGTCGTGGAGTCCGAGGCGGTCTCGGAGCCGGGGCCGGAGTCCGCCGAGGATTTCGAACTCGCGCCGGCTGGGGCCGACGTCGACGCCCTGCCGGCCGATGTCAGGCCCCAAGCCGATTTCGCGCCGCCCATCACGACGCACCCCGAGCCGGAGATTGAACCCCGGCCCGACCTGGAACCCGAGGCGTTCACGGCGGAAGCTCCAGCCTTCGAGCCGGAGGCGGAGCCGCTTGGCGACGCCGGGCTGGATATCCCGAAGGCCCCCGCGGACGCCGTCGATCCTGACGCGTCGGAGACCTTGGCCGAGACGCAGCCATACGAGTTCATTCCGGCCCGCCGACGACCGCCGCCTCCGCCCAAGGAGATTTCGGTGGTCTGGGATCTGCTGCTGGCGCTCCTGGGCCTGGCGTTCTTCGGCTTTGGGATCTTCTGGGGGCTCAGTGCGAGGCCCACAGGCGGGTTCGTCACGCCTCTGATGGTGGCCTGGCCGGCGGGTCTGGCCGGGGTGGGCTTCGTTGTGGTGGCGGTCTTCCGCCTGTTGCAGCGGCTGGGCCGCGAGGTCGAGAGCGACTAGTTCGCACCCCGCGCCGCGCGTGCTAACCACCCGCGCATGATCCCGAACCACGGCCCCAACATGGAATTCGGCCTCGGCGAAGCCGCCGACGCCATCCGCGACGTCACCGCCCGCTTCGCCGCCGACCGCATCGCGCCGCTGGCCGCCGAGATCGACGCCAACAATGCCTTTCCGCGCGCGCTGTGGCCCCAGATGGGCGAGCTGGGCCTGCACGGCATCACCGTCGAGGAAGAGTTCGGCGGCCTGGGCCTGGGCTATCTCGAACACGTGGTGGCGATGGAGGAGGTCTCCCGCGCCTCGGCGTCCGTGGGCCTGAGCTACGGCGCCCACTCGAACCTCTGCGTGAACCAACTGCGTCGCTGGGGCACGCCCGAGCAGAAGCAGCGCTACCTGCCGAAGCTGATCAGCGGCGAGCACGTGGGGTCGCTGGCCATGAGCGAGGCGGGGAGCGGGTCGGACGTGGTCTCGATGCGCCTGAAGGCCGAGAAGCGCGGCGACCGCTACGTCCTGAACGGCACGAAGTTCTGGATCACCAACGCGCCTCACGCCGACACCCTGGTGGTCTACGCCAAGACGAGCCCCGAGGAGGGCTCGCGCGGCATCACCACCTTCATCGTCGAGAAGGGCTTCAAGGGCTTCAGCGTGTCGCCCAAGCTCGACAAGATGGGCATGCGCGGCTCCGACACCGCCGAGTTGGTGTTCGAGGACTGCGAGATCCCGGAAGAGAACGTCATGGGCCCGGAGAACGGCGGCGCCGGGGTCCTGATGAGCGGACTCGACTACGAGCGCACCGTGCTCGCTGCTGGCCCCCTGGGGATCATGCAGGCCTGCCTGGACGTGACGCTGCCCTACGTGCGCGAGCGCAAGCAGTTCGGCAAGCCGATCGGGTCTTTCCAGCTCATGCAGGGCAAGATCGCCGACATGTATGTCGCGCTGAACTCGGCCAGGGCGTATGTCTACGCCGTGGCCAAGGCCTGCGACGCGGGCCAGACGACGCGGTTCGATGCGGCTGGGGCGATCCTGATGGCGAGCGAGAACGCCGTGAAAGTGGCGCTGGAGGCCATTCAGGCCCTGGGCGGCGCCGGATACACCAAGGAATTCCCGGTCGAGCGCCTCCTGCGCGACGCCAAGCTGTACGACATAGGCGCCGGCACCAACGAAATCCGACGCTTCCTCATCGGACGGGAGCTGATCGGCGGATGATGCGGGCGGGGGCGGCGATCCTGGTTGTGGCGCTGGGCTTGGCGGGCTGCATGAGCGCGCCGCGGCCCCAGGCCTGTCCCGCCGGCCAGACGCCGCTGCGCACGGCGCAGCTGTTCCTGAGCGCCAAGGCGCCGGCCAAGCTCGACGAGCGCGACCTGCGCCGCTTCGTGGACCAGGAGGTGACGCCGCGCTTCCCCGACGGCGTGACCATCGTCAACGGCGGCGGCAAGTGGAAGGGCTCCGAGAACCGTCTGATCCGCGAGGCCGACAAGGTGGTCCTGCTCGTCCTGCCAGCCTCGGGCGCCGGTCCGACCCAGGTCGAGGCCGTGCGCACGGCTTACAGGACAAGGTTCAAGCAGGAGCCGGTGGTGGTGCTTCCCCCGCCGGCCTGCGACGCGCTCTAGGCCGCCTGGCGCGCCTCGTGCGCCATCCGTAGCGCCTCGGCCGTATCGGCGTCGGCGGGGAAGAAGGTCTCCAGCGTCAGTTCCGAAAGCGTGATGTCCACCGGCGTGCCGAACACCGTCGTCGTGCCGAACAGCGACAGCATCGTGTCGCCGACCATGAGCTGGAACGGGATCACCACATTACCGAAATCCTCGGGCCGACGATCAGGGGCGGGCGGTTTCGGATAACCGCGGATCTCCTCGATGAGGCTGAGCAGGCCGGGATCGGCGGTCAGTTCGGCCTGCCGGCGCAGACGCTCGACCGCATGGGCGTGCCATTCGCCCAGGTTGGCGATGCGCGGGGCCAGCCCGTTCGGGTGCAGCGAAACCCGCATCACATTCAGCGGCGGCTGCAACAGCTCGGGGTCGACGCCCACCAGCAGCGGCGCGATCGCCGCGTTCGCCGCCACCAGGTTCCAGCGCAGATCGACGACCAGGGCGGGGTAGGGCTCGTGCGCCTTCAGGATCACCTCCACCGCGCGCCGGGCCGAGGCCAACTCGGGGGCTTCCAGGCTGCGTTCCGGGAAGACCGGCGCGAAGCCCGCCGCCACCAGGATCACGTTCCGCTCGCGCAGCGGAATCTCGAGCTGGTCGGACAGGTGGAGCACCATCTCGCGGCTGGGCTGCGCGCGGCCGGTCTCCATGAAGCTCAGGTGGCGCGTGGAGATTTCCGCCTCCAGCGCGAGGTCGAGCTGGCTCATCCGCCTGCGGGTGCGCCAGTCGCGGATATGCTCGCCGACGGGCTTCGAGGTGCTGCTCATGCGTCGACCTTAGCGGCCGCCCGACCGCCGTCCATGACCTGGCAGGTAATGGCGGCGCATCAACGCCACCCGCACGCCACCGACCTGACCCCGGCCAGCGCCTGGAGGCGCGCGCGCAGGTGCTCTGCGCGAGGGGCGGCGAGGCCGTCGGTCTCGATTTCCAGCCGGGCCAGGCCGCCATCGGTCTGGAGATCGAGCCGCATGACCTCGGCGCCCTGGACGGGGAAGGGCGACAGCGCGCGCAATAGGGTGTCGCCGCCGGCCGCCATCTCGACGACAAACAGCCACCGGCGCTCGGAAGCGCTCCGTTTCTCCCCACTCATGTGCGACGGCCGCGCAGGTGTTCGAGGCGCAGCGCCTGTACGCCAACCTGGCCGGCCAAACGGTCGGCCGCGGCTTGCGCCGCGTCGACGCTCAGGCCTCGGAGGGTGAGGGTGGCCTCCACGATCCGCCCGACGGGCTTCAACCGTAGGCCCGCCAGCTCGCCGGCGGTTCGCGCCAGGGCGTCCTCGATGGCGGTCAGCGCGGCGCGGGGGTGAGGGGCGGCGAACACGAAGACCTGCAGCGCCTCCGGCGGCGAAGACTCAGCCGGCGACATGACCGGCCCTCCGTCTCGCGCTGGACCGGGCAGTCGTCGGCATGGAGGCGATGATGGAAATGAGGAGGGCGGTCATTGCGGGGTCCTTCTGGCTTGGGGACGGCCGCATATGAAAACGCCCCGCGGCCTGGGGCGCGGGGCGGTCGATCCTCTTAAGATCGTGGCGACGTCTCTAGGACGTGCGCCGTCGCCCCGCCTGGCGGGTCATAATCTTCGAGGTCTTCATCATGGCGACGGCGCGAATGGCCGCGGCCGCGAGGGCGGCGGTGGTCAGCGCAGCGATGGACAAGGTCAGGCTCATGGCCGGATCGGTCTCCTGTGACATCATCCATATCGTATCGGCGCCGTTTGCACACCCCCCACTGCGACGAACTGCCCCAGGCGCAAGGCGCCGCATAACGCCGGCGTGCGACCGTCGGTTAATTCTCTAAGGCAAAGGTGGCAGACCCGCCCAACCTTCGAAGGACCGCCGAGATCTTGTCTGCGGAGATCCAACAGACCCCCGCCCTGGCCCCGGAACCGGCGGCGTACCGGACCACGCTGGTGGGTCTGAGCCAGCCGTGGCAGCTCTCGCTCATCTTCAACCTGTTGAGCGCCGCGACGCTGGCCGCCTTCGGATTGCCGGGCTTGGCCGCGGCGTGGGCGATGGTCTCCTTCGGCCTCGACCAGGGTCTGCAAGCTCTCTACCGGCGCTGGCTGCCGGGCGCCGACGCGATCTCCAAGAACCGGGGGCTCAATCGTCTCGCCGCCTGCCAGGTCGTGCGGTCCGGCCTCTGGGTGGCGCCAGTCGTGGCGGCGGTCTGGACGATCGGCGGTCCGGCCGCCTACGCCTACCTTGCGATGACGTGCGCGACCCTGGCGGCCACGGCCGGCGCTGTCGGCTGGATGTCGCGCCGCGTGTGGGCGGCCACAGCTGCGCCCGCCGCCGTCGGTGTCGTCGCCGCCGCCTGGCCGGCCCTCGACCTCGCATCCGGCCTCGGCCTGGCCTTCAGCGTCGCATCCTTCGCGCTGGCCTGTCTGCTGATCGTCGTGGCCACCCAACGCCTGATCGGGGCGGCGGCGCAGGATCGCACCAAGAGCAACACGGCGGTTCGTGGGCTGCAGGCGGCGTTGCAGAAGTCGGAGGAGGCCGAGTTCCGCGCCGAGGCCGCCAGCCGCGCCAAGTCGCAGTTCCTGGCCAGCATGAGCCACGAAATCCGCACGCCAATGAACGGCATCATCGGCATGAGCGAACTCCTGCTGCGCACTGACCTCACGGCCGAGCAGCGCCGGTTCGCCGAGACGGTCAGCACCTCGGCGGATGCCCTGCTGCGGATCATCGACGACATCCTGGACATCTCGAAGCTCGAAGCCGGCAAGGTCGAGGTTGAGGCCATCGACTTCTCGCTCCGAACGGTCGCCGAGGACGTGACCGCGCTGCTTAGGCCGCAGGCGGAAGAAAAGGGTCTGAGGCTGACGTGCACGGTCGGCGAGGCGGCGGACGCGCCGCTGCGGGGCGATCCCACTCGTCTGCGTCAGGTGCTGCTGAACCTGATGGCGAACGGCGTTAAGTTCACCGAGCACGGCGAAGTGGCGCTGGACGTCCGGGGTGAGCCGGCGGGCGACGAAGTACGGCTGCGTGTCGAAGTGCGGGACACCGGGATCGGCGTCACCGACGAGCAGAAGCCCAAGCTGTTCCAGACCTTCCAGCAGGCCGACAGCTCGACGACCCGCAAGTTTGGCGGCACCGGCCTGGGTCTCGCGATCTCGCGCCAGCTCGTCGAGCTGATGGACGGCCGCATCGGGGTGGACGACGCGCCTGGCGGCGGAGCGATCTTCTGGTTTGAGCTGACCCTGGCGAAGAGCGCCGAACTCCGGGGGGGCGCGGAGGCTTCGCCCCTCGAAGCTGAGCCCGATCGGGCGTGGGACGCCTACGTCCTGCTGGCCGAGGACAACGACATCAATGCCATGCTGGCCATCGAGATCCTGCGCCAGATCGGGATCGGCGCGGAGCGCGCCGCCAACGGCGCCGAGGCGGTCGAGGCTGTAGGACGCAGAGCGTTCGACGCCATCCTGATGGACATGCACATGCCGGTGATGGATGGGCTCGAGGCCACCCGTCGGATCCGCGCGCTGCCTGGCCCCGCCGGCCGGACCCCGATCATCGCCCTGACTGCGAACGCCATGAAGGACGACGCCGCGGCCTGCCGTGCGGCTGGCATGGACGCCTTCGTCGCGAAGCCCTTCCGGCCAGGTGAATTGATCGAAGCGCTTGCCGGCGTCCTCGCCGGCCGCGAGGCGGACGCCGCCTGATTCCGGAAAAGCGAAAGGCCGCCCCAGCGATGGGGCGGCCTTTCCATAGTCGGACCGCTCAGCGGTGCGCGACCGCTAGCCCGAAGGCTAGGCGCGGACCTCGTTCACGGAGGTCCAGGTCACGGCTACCGCAGTGCGGCTTTCACTATGAGACACTGGGTCACCTCCTTTCAGCTGTTGAACACAAGTCGAATATGGGGTGCGTTTTGCGGATCTGCCAACGTTTCATTCCGCCGCAGCCGTGGTCGAGGCCATGAAAGGCGTCATGACGGCGCCGGCCGCCGCCTGTTCGCGCAGCGAGGCCCGGCGGCGGAGTTCGGGAATCGGCCGCGTGGTCTTGTCCAGGGCCGCGAGGGTGGCGCGGTAGCCCGCTTCGACCGCGTCGTCGTAGGCCCTCCAGTCGCGGATTTCGATCTTCGAGACGTCGGGCTGGATCAGCACGTCGGTGACCTCTCGCGCGGCGGCCAGGTCGCGTCCGGTCGACACGGTGGCCGTCCGCATGAGCAGCGAGACGATCGGCGGACCCAGCCGCCATTGCCCCGAGCGAATCCAGCGCCAGACCGAGGACGGTCGCGCCACGTCCTTGGCGGTGATGCTGCGCGCCGTGGTCACGTCGATGCCGACGATCGGGCCGAGGTGAGCGGCGCGCATGATGTCGGCGGGGAAGTTCTTCATCACCGCGCCGTCCACCAGCACGTTGGGGCCATCGGTGGCGGGCGGCATCACCCCGGGAAGGGCGATGGAGGCCCGGAGCGCCTGGCGAAGCAGGCCGCGGCGATGGAGCTGGTATGCGCCGGTGGTGAGGTTGGACGACAGGCAGAAGAACGGCAGCCACAGGTCGGCGATCTGAGTCTCACCGAAGTGCTGCGCCAGACGGTCGCTCACCTTGACCCCGTGGGTCATGGCCAGCAGGGGCAGGGCGATGTCGTCGAGCGGGCTGGAATCGACGAACGCCTCGTGCAGCCGGGCGTCCATCTCCTGCTCGGTCCAGCCCATGGCCAGGCCCGCGCCGACGATCGCGCCCATCGACGAGCCGCCCACGAAGTCGATGGGCACGTTGCGCTCCCGGAGCGCCTTGATCGCGCCGACGTGGGCATAAGCCCGCGCGCCGCCGCCCGACAGCACCAGGCCAACGGACTGTCCGGTGAGCACGCGCGCCAGTCGCTGGAAGTCCGGCGCCGACCCCCGCCGGACATGGAAGATGCGCGCCGCGCTGGTCGCGTCGAGCCAGGCTTCCGACCCATGCGGTCGCTGGGTGTCCACCGGCTGCATCAGGATCAGGTCGACCAGGCCCTGGTCCTGCAGCGTGCTGGAGCCGGCCAGGGCGCCTTCCGGCTCGGCCGCCCGGTCGCCGCGGCCCACGCGGAACAGCCTGTCGACCTGGCGCGGCACGAACGGCGCCCATGAGGCCTCGTCGCGTTCGGCGACATAGAGGACGAAGTCGTGGACTCGCTCGACCTCCGAGAACCATTCGGTTGGCGCGGACGCCGCCTCGGCGCCCACGGTGGTGACGGCGTAGCCCAAGGCGGCGATTTCGCGCTCCAGCCGCTCCACCATCGGCCGGATCACACCCGGCCGGCCGATGGGCACGAAGCCGAACACCGAGGGTTCGCCGACGGGTCCGCGCCGCGCCGTCTGGCGGCTCCGCAGGATCATGAGCCGGGCCAGCTCGGTCATCACGGCTCCGTCCGCGTCGCAGGCTTCGAAGAAGGCGTCCTTGGGCACCGCGAAGATCTCCGAATCGCGCAGCGCATAGACGTCGGCCGAGTGCGGGATGCCCGCGATCAGCGCCATTTCGCCCGCCGGCTCGCCGGGGCGGATCACGCCCAGGAAATGCGACTCCTGGCCCTCCTCGCGGCGGAAGGCGCCGAGCCGGCCCGTGCGCACGACGTACAGCTGGTCCGACGGGTCGCCCTGGCCGAACAGCTTCGACCCGCCGGGCAGCGAGAACCAGATGGTCTCCTCCCGCGCGCGCGGGTGGCGGAACAGCCGCGCGAGCGCCGAATCGACGGGAATTTCCGGTAGAGGGCCCACGACGGCGGGAGGGTAGCGTCCCGGGACGGCGAGGGCTATGGCTGCGCTCCCCGCCGTCCGAGGAGTTCGCGCATGACCAATGAGATCGCCCATCCCCTGGTGGAGTTTCCCGACGTCAGCGCCACGACCGAGCTCGTCCACATCTCGGCCACCCGTGCCGGCGCCGTGACGGTCACCATGAACCGGCCCGCGAAGAAGAATGCCTTCGACGAGGGGCTGATCTCGGCCCTGGCCGAGGCCTTCGACACCCTGGCGGGCGCGGAGGGCGTGCGGGTGGTTTTCGTGCGCGGCGCGGGCGGAACGTTCTCGGCGGGGGCCGACCTCGACTGGATGCGGGCAGCCGTGGATCGCACCGAGGCCGACAATCGCGCCGACGCCATGGAACTGGCGAAGATGCTGAAGGCGCTGCGCGACCTGCCGGCGCTGACCGTGGCGCTGGTCCAGGGCGGGGCGTTCGGCGGCGGTGCGGGCCTGGCGGCCGCCTGCGACATGGCCATCGCCACGAGCGACGCGAAGTTCAGCTTCTCCGAGGTGAAGTTGGGGCTCATCGCCGCCACCATCAGCCCCTACGTCATCGAGGCCGTCGGGCCGCGCACGGCGCGGGCGCTGTTCGCCACGGCGCGCATCTTTGACACCGCCTATGCCGAGAAGGTGGGTCTCGTCACCGAAACGGTCGCGGACGCCACGGCTCTTCAGGTCGCCGCGCATCGGATCGCCAGCGAGATGATCGCCTGTGCGCCGGGCGCCGTGGAGGGCTCCAAGCGGCTCGTCGATGATGTGGCCGGCCGGGTCATCGACCGCGATCTGCTGGAACTGACGGCGCATCGCATCGCTGCGGCGCGGGTCAGCGACGAAGGGCAGGAGGGCGTCCGCGCCTTCCTCGAGCGGCGCAAGGCGCGTTGGGCGGAGTAGCCGCACTTCCCAAGTGCGGGTCACAGCCGTAATCCAGCGCCATGGCCCTGCACATGATCAAGCTGGTGGTCGGCGCCGAGACCATCGAGGACCTGCTCGACTGGCGGAAGACGCATTACCAGCCCAACGAACCCTGGATCCTGCGAACGCGGATGACGCCGAAGCGCCAGGCTGAGATGTTGGACGGCGGCTCGATCTACCGCGTGTTCAAGGGCGTGATCCTGTGCCGCCAGCGCCTGTTGGCCATCAATACGGTGGGCGAGGGCGTGACCGCCCGCTGCGAGATCACGCTGGACGAGGACGTGGTCCGCGTCGCCCCCACGCCGCGGCGCGCGTTCCAGGGGTGGCGCTATCTCGATCCCAAGGATGCTCCGGGTGACCTGGACGCCGAGGCCTTCGGCGACGTGCCCGACGAGCTGGCGCGCCAGCTTCGCGAAGTCGGCGCCTGGTAGGGGCTCAGTCGCCGAGATTGTCGATCAGGCGGGTGCGGCCGATGTGCGCCGCGCCGAGCACGCGGAGCGGGCCTGTCGCCGGCCCGGGTCCGAGACGCTCCAGGCTGTCGGGAACGCGAGCCTCGACGTAGTCCACCTTGCGAAAGCCCGCAGCAAGCAGCGCGCTCACGGCGGCCTGCTCGGCCGGGGCGACCGGCTCGCCCGCCCGCACCTTGGCCAAGACCTCGCGCAAGACGGCGTTGAGGCGCGCCGCGACCGGCCGTTCGGCCTCGGTCAGGTAGGCGTTGCGGGACGACAGGGCGAGGCCGTCGTCCGCACGCGCGGTCGGGCCGCCCACGATCTCGACAGGGATATCCAGGTCCCGGACCAGACGGCGGATCACCGCCAGCTGCTGGAAGTCCTTCTCGCCGAACACGGCGACATCCGGCGCGCATTGGTTCAGGAGCTTCGTCACCACCGTGGCGACGCCGGCGAAGTGGCCCGGGCGCGCCAAGCCGTCCAAGGGTTCGGAGACCCCCGCCACGGTGACGGTGGTGGCCGCGCCGGGCGGATACATCTCCGCCACCGTCGGCGCGAACAGCAGGCGGCAGCCCGCGCCGGCCAGCAGCTCGGCGTCGCGGGCTTCGTCGCGCGGATAGGCGTCGAAGTCCTCGTTGGGTCCGAACTGGGTGGGGTTCACGAAAATGCTGGCGACGACGCGGTCAGCCTTGGTCCCGGCCAGCCGCACCAGCGAAAGGTGGCCCTCGTGCAGCGCCCCCATCGTTGGCACGAAACCCACGCGCAGGCCCTCGCGCCGCCAGGCGGACACCTGGGCGCGGAGATCGGCGATGGTCCGGACGATACGAAGATCTGACATGGGCGCGGCTTATGGTCGGGGGCTGGACGCAAGTCCATCCACAGACGGCGACCATACGCGCGTTGACGCTGCGGCGTCCGCCGCGCTCACCTGTGCAGGTTGATGAGTCGGCCTCTGCGGCCGATGGGGAGCTGAAAGATCATGAGCCAGGCCAGCGTCATCGTGGTCGGCAACGAGAAGGGCGGGGCCGGCAAGTCCACGCTCGCCATCCATATCGTCACCGCACTGCTGCACGCAGGCGCCAAGGTCGCCGTCCTCGACCTCGACTTGCGCCAGCAGACCCTGGGCCACTTCTTCGCCAACCGGCGGGCTTGGCTGGCGGCCAACGCGGCTGACGCGCCCATGCCGATCGAGCATCCGATCAGCTCGGCGGGCGACGCCCTGGCCAAGGCGCCGGACGCCGAACAGCTCGCGCGCTTCGAGGAGGCCTTCGCGGAGGTGGCGGGGCAGGCGGACTTCGTCCTGATCGACACCCCCGGCGCGGACACCGCCATCATGCGGGCGGCCCACGTGAAGGCCGACCTTATCGTCACGCCGATGAACGACAGCTTCGTCGACTTCGACATGCTGGGCGTGGTCGATCCCGTCACTCTGGACCTCAAGCGCCACAGCCTCTACGCCGAGACGGTGTGGGCCTGCCGGAAGGAGCGCGCGACCCGCGAGCGCAAGCAGATCGACTGGGTGGTGCTCCGCAACCGCCTGGCGCCCACCGAGGCCCGCAATCGCCGCCGCCTCGACGAGCGCGTGACGGCCCTGGCCAAGAAGGTTGGCTTCCGGGTGGGACCCGGCCTGCGCGACCGGGTGATCTATCGCGAGCTGTTCCCGTTCGGCCTGACGGTTGCGGACCTGTCGCCCGCCATCCGCCCCGTCGCCATGGGGCTGCAGCACGTGGCCGCGCGCCAGGAACTGCGGGCGGTGATGGTGGCGCTCGGCTTCAACGGATTGGACGAAAGCGAGCGAATGGCCGCAGAATAGGCCGATGCTCTACCTCGCCCTGGGCGGCGTGCTGCTCGCGGGCTACCTCTGGCTGACCGGCGGCAAGACCCCGATCCTCAAGCGCCGCGAATGGCGCATCCTGACCGCGGCCATGGCGCTGGCCGCCTTCACGGCCGCCGTGTTCGTCGGCGTGCGCGGCTCTTGGGGTTCCGCGATCGTGCTGGTGGTCGTCGGGCTGTGGCTGGCGGCCTCGTCCCGCAAGACTGCCGCGGCCGTTGCTGCGCCGCCGCCGACAGCACGCATGAGCGACACCGAAGCGCGCCGGATCCTGGGCGTGGGCGCCGAGGCCAGCCGCGCCGAGATCCAGGCCGCCTACACCCGCTTGATGCGCGCGGTGCACCCTGACAAGGGCGGAACGGCGGGCCTGGCCGCCCAGCTCAACGCCGCGCGGGATCGACTGCTGGGGCGCTGAACGAAAAAGGCCCCGGCGAACCGGGGCCTTTGGACACGCATGAAGAGGCAGATCAGCCTCGGCCTGGCGCCATCACCAGGCAGGGCTGCTTCTTGGCCTTGAGGGTCTTGCAGGCGTTCTTGGCGTCGCCTTCCGACATGCCGGAGAAACGGGCGCGGTACTTGCCGCCGTCCTTCTCGGCCACGCCGCGGGCGTCGTCGAACTGCTTGCCGAACTTCTTCTCGACCAGGGCGATCTGCTCGCGGGCGTCGGCTCGATTGGAGAAGGTGCCCACCTGAACGGTCCAGCGGCCGGCAGCCTGGGACTTGCCCTTGCCGCTCAGCTTCGGAACGTTCTTGGGCTCGACGATCTGGATCCTCGAGGCGCGCGACGGCGGCGTCGAGGACACCAGCGCCACCCCGAGACCGGCCTCGGTGTCGCCCTGCTGCATGGAAGGCTGCGTCGCCTCGGCCAGCTGCGGCGGCTCGAAGAAGTTCTGCGCCACGGTGATCTGCTCGCCATGGGCGCGGCGGTTCAGCACGTCGAAGCCGGTCAGCAGAAGGCCCTCGGCCACTTTGTTGCGGGTGGCGACCGTCGGGCCGCCCATGACGACGGCGATCAGGCGACGCCCGTCCCGCACGGCCGAGACCGCCAGGTTGAAGCCCGAGGCGTTGGTGAAGCCGGTCTTCAGGCCGTCCACACCGTCCATGGTGTAGAGCAGGCCGTTGTGGTTGCGGATGCTCTGGCCCCGGAACTGGAAGTTCTTCGTAGAGAACAGGCGGTAGTACTGCGGGTAGTCGCGCATCACCGCACGCGACAGGATCGCCAGGTCGCGGGCGGTCGAAATGTTTCGGCTGTCGGGCAGGCCGTGCGGGTTGGCGAAGTTGGTGTTCACCATCCCGAGTTCCTGGGCCCGAAGCGTCATCAGCGCGGCGAAGCGCTGCTCGGTGCCGCCCAGCTTCTCGGCCATGGCCACGGCGGCGTCGTTGGCGGAGCGGGTGACCATGCCCTGCATGGCCTGTTCGACGGTGATCGAATCGCCGGCGCGCACGCCCAGCTTCGTCGGCGCCTGGGCCGCGGCGCGCGGCGAGAACACGACCGGATCGTCCAGCTGGATCTTGCCCGACGCCAGCGCCTCGAACGCCAGGTACAGCGTCATCACCTTTGTGATCGAGGCGGGATACCGCGGCGCGTCGGCGCGTTTGGCGTACAGCACCTCGCCCGTCTTCGCGTCGACGACGATCGCCGCGTATTTAGACGAGTTCTGGGGGATGAGCTGGAAGTACGGGACCTGCGCCATGGCGGGCGTGGTCGCCGCGCCGAGGGCCGTGGCCGCAGCCAGACCGATCGTAAGCAACAGGCGGCGGGCGTGCTGGATCATGCTTCGTCCGTCGAATCAAAGCGTTGAGACGGCAACAGCGCCGCCCGGGGAAGTTCGTACCATGCGTCCCTTACCCTTGCAGGAGAGTAAACAAGGATTGAACGGGCGCAATTGTCGCGGCGCCAGATGAATGGGCTCTGAAGGCGCAGCTTCCGCACGACGGCGCTCGTCATGTTGCACTGCACAAAAAGTGTTTGACTGCTGCACTGCAACATGAGAGAAGAGGGTGTGATCCAGGGGCCTGTGCGCCCCACGCCGCCGTTCCCCGTCCCTCTTTTCGCAGGAGCCTCCCATGGCCGCCGCCGAAGCCGCGAAGTCCACCGTCGAGCAATTCACCGCCGCCACCAACGTCGCCTTCAAGGACGGCGTCGAGAAGAGCCTGGCCGCGATGAACGAGCTGAACGCCCATTCGAAGAAGAACCTGGAAGCCATGGTCGCTTCGGCGACGGCTTCGGCCAAGGGCGCGGAAGCCCTGGGCGCCCAGGCGATGGCCTTCTCCAAGGCCGTCTTCGATACGCAGGTGAGCGCCGCCAAGTCGCTCGCCGGCGCCAAGAGCGTGCAGGAAGTGGTCGAACTGCAGACCGCCTTCGCCAAGTCCGCTCTGGAAACCTACATGGCCGAGTTCGCCAAGATGTCCGAGACCGTCTCCTCGTCGGTCAAGGAATCGATGAAGCCGATCAACGAGCGCGTGACCGCGACCGTCGAGAAGTTCCAGGCCGTCCGCTAAGCTTCCACGAGTACGGAAGTTCGAAAGCCCGGGTCCGCGCCCGGGCTTTCCTGTCCCTGAGTAAGCGTACCCGCGCTCCGATCTCCCCCGTTCAGAGCGCCTGTTCTCCCAAGTAAGCGTTTGGGCCGGTCCGCGAGGGCTGGCCCTTTTTCTTTGCGCGTGTCGGGGCTAGACGTGGCGCCATGTCGCAAGTCGAAAATCGTCTCGCCGGCCTCGGGATCGAGCTGCCCAAGCCCAACGCGCCCGTGGCCAACTACGTGCCGTTCGTCAGGGTCGGCGACCTGGTCCACATTTCAGGCCAGGTATCGGTCGACGCCTCGGGCGGGATCCGCGGCGTGGTGGGCGAGGACGTCGATTTCGATACCGCCGTGCGCGCGGCCCGCATCTGCGGGATCAACCTGCTGGCCCAGATGAAGGCTGCCTGTGACGGCGACCTCGACCGGGTGGTCCGCGTCGTGAAGCTGGGCGGTTTCGTCCAGGCCGGGCCGGAATTCTTCGACATCCCCAAGGTGGTCAACGGCTGCTCCGACCTGATGGTCGAGGCGCTGGGCGACGCCGGGCGCCACGCACGCTCGGCGGTCGGCGTCTACCGCCTGCCGATGAACTTCGCGGTCGAGGTCGACGCTGTGGTGCAAGTCCGGTGAAGGACGTCGCGGGCAAGGGCGCCTTCGGCCAGGCCTGGGACCTCCTCTTCCACCCGCCGATCGCCCACCGCGGGCTGTGGGCGATCGGCGGACCGCCCGAGAACTCGCTGGGCGCCTTCCAGGCCGCGTGCGCCGCCGGCTACGGCATCGAACTGGACGTCCAGCTCTCCGCGGACGGCGAGGCGATGGTCTTCCACGACGACAAGCTGGCGCGCATGACCGGCGTTGAAGGCCGGCTTCGCGATCGCAGTGCAGCAGAGCTGGGCGAGCTGCGTCTCAAGGGGTCCGACGAGCCGATCCCGACGCTGCTGGAGACGCTGGCGTTGATTGGCCACCGGGCCATGGTTCACATCGAATTGAAGACGCCCTACGGCGATGTGGGGCCGCTCGAGCAGCGCGTGCACGAAGTGATCGCCGACCACAACGGGCCGATCTGCATCATCGGCTTCAACCCGTACTCCCACGCCTGGTTCGCCGACCGCTATCCGGGCGTGCTGCGGGGCCTCGACAGCTACTCCTACGATAAGGCGCCCCACATGGCCGATGACCAGCGCCGGTCGTTCGCCGCCCTGGAGCATGTCGAGATCGCCCGGCCTCACTTCCTGGCCCTTGGCCTCGACATGCTGCCCAGCCCCAAGGCCGCCGAGTACCGCGCCAAGGGGATGCCGGTGGTGGCCTGGACCGTGCGCGAGCCGGCGCAGTGGGACGCGATCAAGGACGGTTGCGACAACCTGATCTTCGAAGGCTTTGCCGCGTGAAGCTGACGCCGGCGGTGAAGGTTTCCCGCCGTATCTCCGAGATCGGCCGCGAGGCCTGGGACGCCTGCGCCGACAATCCTGCCTACGACGCCAATCCGTTCATCCGCTTCGACTTCCTGGATGCACTGGAGGAGACCAACTGCGCCGTGGAGCGCACCGGTTGGGGGCCGCAGCACCTCTCGGTCGAGGACGAGGACGGCCGCGTCGCCGCGGTGATGCCGCTCTACCTGAAGAGCCACAGCCAGGGCGAATACATCTTCGACCACGCGTGGGCCGACGCCTACGAGCGGGCCGGGGGGCAGTACTATCCGAAGCTGCTGTCGGCGGCGCCGTTCACGCCTGCGACCGGGGCGCGGCTGCTGGCCCGGCCCGACGTCGACCAGGAGGAGGCCTGGCGCTTCCTGCTCGGCGGCGGGCTGACGCTGTGCGAGCGCTACGGCGCGTCCGGCCTGAACCTCAACTTCCTCACCGAGGCCGAGTGGCGCTGGGCGGGGGAGCAGGGGCTGGGGCGGCGGGAAGGTCAGCAGTACCACTGGGAGAACCGAGGCTACCGCGACTTCGACGACTTCCTGGGCGCCTTGTCCTCTGGGCGTCGCAAGACCATCCGCCGCGAGCGTCGGGATGCGCAGGCCGAAGCCGAGATCGTCTGCCTGACGGGCGGCGACCTCACCGAGGACCATTGGGACGCCTTCTTCCGCTTCTACATGGACACCGGCTCGCGCAAGTGGGGGCGGCCCTATCTGACACGCGCCTTCTTCTCGCTGCTCGGCGAGCGGATGGCCGAGCGGGTGCTACTGGTCATGGCGCGGAAGGGCGGCCGCTGGATCGCCGGGGCGTTGAACCTGATCGGCGGCGATTGCCTCTACGGGCGCCACTGGGGTTGCGTGGAGGAGGTTCCGTTCCTCCACTTCGAGCTCTGCTACTACCAGGCCATCCAGTGGGCGATCGAACACGGCCTGCCTCGGGTCGAGGCGGGGGCCCAGGGCCAGCACAAGATCGCCCGCGGCTACCTGCCAAAGGCGGTCTATTCCGCCCACTACATCACCGACCCCGCCCTGCGCCGCGCCGTCGAGCGCTTCCTGGAGCAGGAGCGCGCCGGGGTGGAACAGGAAATGGAGTGGCTCGAGGAGGAGTTTTCGCCGTTCCGCGCCGGGACTTAGCTCCGCTCCCAAGCCAGCTTCAGCAGCGCCTTCACGGGGCCGTCGACGTCGGCGGGGGAGGAGAGGACCAGCACCGCCTTCAGCCGCTCGCTCCAGCCTTCGTTCCTCGGCGACTCCAGGCGGGGGTCGGTCGAGGGTTCGACGGCAAGGCCAAGCCGGACCACGCCGCCCTTCACCGGCCGGGCCGAGGCGAACTGGAATTCCTTGGAGAAGGCGGTGAAGCCCTTGCGCTGGGCCGACACCAGGCCCGGGAACTGCGCCACCGCCGCCTCAATGGCATCCAGGATCTTCCGCGCGTCCGCGTCGGACCACAGCGTGTCGCGCAGGTTGTCGGGCTCGGCCCAGTGGGCGGTCTCGGGGAAGGCTTGGCCCAGGATGACGCTGGCGCGGTTCGTGCCGATGCCGTGCTGCGCCTTGAACCAGGCCTTGCGCGCGCCGGGCTTGGTCTCGGGACAGGTCCGGGCGATCGCCACCCACTCGTCTAGGGTCTTGCCGGTCTCGCGCTCCATGCTCTCCAGGATCGAGGCGAACCACTTCTCCTGGCGCGCGGTCATCGTCGACGGCTTGTTCGCTTGTGACATTCCCCACCCCGAGGCGATTTGGTAGGCCTTGCCGCGCATTGAGGAGCGCGGCGCATGAGCTTGGACGGGACCTACGACGCGGACAACATCTTCGCCAAGATACTGCGGGGCGAGGCGCCGTCGGTACGGGTGTTCGAGGACGACCACGTGATGGCGTTCATGGACGTGTTCCCGCAGGCCAAGGGCCACGTCCTGGTGATCCCGAAGCACTCCACGGCCCGCAATTTCCTGGAGGAGGCGCCCGAGATCATCGGGCCGCTGATGCTGGGCGTGCAGCGGGTGGCCCGGGCGGTGCGCGCAGCGCTCAATCCCGACGGCCTCCAGATCAGCCAATTCAACGGCGCCCCGGCTGGGCAGACCGTCTATCACCTCCACGTCCACATCATCCCCCGCTGGGAGGGCGTGCCGCTGGGCCGTCACGCCGAGGGCATGGCGGACATGGACGAGCTGAAGGGGTTGGCCGAGCGGATCTCGGCGATGATCGCCTAGCACGCGCCGGCCTGCACGCCGGCCAACCCGCATGCAGCTTGCCCGGCCGCTTACATCAATCTGCCCGTCCGCCCACCAGGGCGACCAGGCTTGCCGCCAGTTCATCCTGGCGGAACGGCTTCGTGAGGCGGGGCAGGTCCGCGGAGATCCCCCCTTCCTCGGCGTAGCCGGAGACGACCAGCACGGGCAGCTCGGGGTGCGATCGCTTGAGGGCGTACGCGAGTTCGGCGCCTGTCATGCCTGCCATCAGGTGATCGGTGACCACCAAGTCGACGTCGATACCCTCGGCCATCAAGCGCAAAGCCTCGGGCGCGGAGCCGGCTTCGACGACCCGGTAGCCGAGGTCGTTCAGCATGTCGGCCGTGCTCAGGCGAACGATCTCCTCGTCGTCGATGAGCAGCACCGTGCGGCTTCCGCCTTGGGTCTCGACTACCGTCGGCAGGAAGTCAGGCGCCGGCCCGACCGCGGCGGTCTGCGGCAGCCATAGCTCGACGGCGGCGCCGCGACCGGGCTCGCTGGAGATGGTGAGGGCGCCTCCGAGCTGCGAGACCAAGCCGTGGACCATGCTCAGCCCAAGGCCCGTCCCGCGCCCCACTCCCTTCGTGGAGAAGAAGGGCTCGGCCGCGCGCGCGAGGGTCGCGGCGTCCATCCCAACGCCGGTGTCCGCCACGGTGAGGCGGACGTAGGCGCCCGGACGCAGCCCCGCGGCGGTCGAGTCACGGTTGGTCGCCGCCACCGCGCTGATGGTTAGGTCGCCGCCGTTCGGCATGGCGTCGCGCGCGTTCACGGCGAGATTGAGGATCGCCATTTCGAGCTGGTTGGCGTCGGCGCTGGCCCAAGGGAGATCATGGCCGGTGTCGACAGTCACCCGGATCTGCGGGCCGATGGTGCTGGTGACCAGGTCGGCCATGTTCCGCACCAGCTTCGCGACATTGACCGGAACGGGGCTGAGTGGCTGCCGCCGGGCAAAGGCCAGGAGGCGTTGCACCAGCACCCGCGCGCGCTCGGCCGACTGGGCTGCGCCCGCGATCAAGCGCTGATCACGCGCCCCGCCCACACCGCGGCGCTGGAGCATGTCGAGGGCGCCGACGATCGGGGTCAGCAGGTTGTTGAAGTCATGGGCCACGCCGCCGGTGAGCTGGCCCATGGCCTCCATTTTCTGGCTTTGGCGCAGCGCTTCCTGAGCGGCGGCCAACTCCGCCTCGCGTTGGCGCGCGGTGCTCACGTCCCGTCCCACCGCGATGAAGTTCTTTCCATCGCGTTCCGGGGCCACGGTCCATTCGATGTTCTTCCAGCCACCCTCGCGCGTGGCGATCCTATTCTCGAAGCGGGTGGGCAGGGCGGTCTGCCCCATGCGCTCGAGCGCCGCCAGCGTGGCGCCGGCGTCGTCCGGGTGCATGAAGGTCGCGTAGCCGCGGCTCAGCAGTTCGGGCTCGGTCCAGCCCAGCAGATCCTCCCAGGCGGGACTCACGGCGGACATCATCCCGTCGTAATCGGCCCTTGCCAGCATGTCCTGCGACAGGTTCCAGAGCTGGTCGCGTTCGGCGACGCGGAGGGCGACCTGCTCCCCCAGGTTTTCGTTGAGCTCCCGCAGCCGCCGCTCGGCGAGGACCTGGCCGGTGGTCTCGGCCACGGCGCAGAACATCCCGACGACCCGGCCATCGTCCTCGTGGACGGGGGAGTAGCTGAAGGTGAACCAGGTCTGCTCGTCGAACCCCTTCCGGTTCATGACGAGGGGAAGGTTTTCCCGATAGGTCGCCTGGCCGGAGAGGGCCGCGTCGATCAGCGGGGAGATGTCGGGCCAGATCTCCGCCCAGATCTCCCGGAAAGGCCGGCCCAGGGCGGCCGGATGCTTGGCTCCGAGGATTTCGGCGTAGGCGTCATTGTAGAGGAAGCCCAACTCGCCACCCCAGGCCACGAACATCGGGAACTTGGAGTTCAACAGGAGGCGGGTGACCGACAGGAGCGATTGCGACCAGGTCTCCGGCGCGCCGAGCGGTGACCTCGACCAGTCGTGTCGACGCATCATCGCGCCCATCTCGCCACCGCCGGGCAGGAACGCGGGAAAGGCGAGACCTGAGGCCGCTGGCTCAGGCGCCGCACCCTCCCTGGCGGCTCCGTTCGGCGCTTGATCGCTTGCGCTCATTCGGGGGTCCCTCGGAGACGGGAGATGAACCAAACCAGAGCCTCAAGCCGGCGCCCGCCCCGACATCGCGGAACGGATGCCTAAGCTTGTCCGTCCCATGGGGATCGGGATCGAAAGGCGCGAGGCGCAGCATCGTTCCCAGTCCAGATCAGCGACGGCGTCGCTTGAAGTCTAGCACAGGCCCGAACAGACCCGGGGAACCTGAAACGAGAGCTCCGGAAGCGGCGTACAGCCGCCGCGCCCGAAAGCAAAAGGCCCGGGATCGCTCCCGGGCCTTCGCGGTTCCAGACCTGAGGCCGTGGATCAGTCCACCGCTTCCGGCTCGTCCGCCGGGCTCTCGACCACCGGGGCGCCGGGCTCGCGCTCGTCGCCCTCGATCTCGAAGGCCAGCTTGGCGTCCTTGAGCACCACCTTGACGTGACCGCCCTTGGCGAGGCGTCCGAAGAGGATCTCGTCGGCGAGCGGCTTCTTGATGTTCTCCTGGATGACCCGGGCCAGCGGCCGGGCGCCGTAGAGCTCGTCGAAACCGTTCTTGGCCAGCCAGTCGGCGGCCTCGTCCGAGGTCTCGATGGTGACGTGGCGGTCCGCCAGCTGGGCTTCCAGCTGCATGACGAACTTCTGCACCACCTGGCGGATGATCTCGGGCGTCAGCGGCTTGAACTGGACGATGGCGTCCAGGCGGTTGCGGAATTCCGGGGTGAACAGGCGCTTCAGGGCCTCTTCCACCTCGTCGTCCGCCTTGCCGCGGCCGAAGCCGATTGAGTTCTTCTGCGCGTCGGAGGCGCCGGCGTTGGTGGTCATGATCAGGACCACGTTCCGGAAGTCGATCTTCTTGCCGTTCGAGTCCGTCAGCTGCCCGTGGTCCATGACCTGGAGCAGGATGTTGAAGACGTCAGGGTGCGCCTTCTCGATCTCGTCCAGCAGGACCACCGAGTGCGGATGCTGGTCGACGGCGTCGGTCAGCAGGCCGCCCTGGTCGAAGCCGACGTAGCCGGGAGGCGCGCCGATCAGGCGGCTGACCGTGTGGCGTTCCATGTACTCCGACATGTCGAAGCGCAGGAGCTCGATGCCCAGGGTCGAGGCCAGCTGGCGGGCGGTCTCGGTCTTGCCGGTGCCGGTGGGGCCCGAGAAGAGGTAGCTGCCGATCGGCTTGTTGGCGTCGCGCAGGCCGGCCCGGGCCATCTTCATGGCCGCGGACAGTTGCTCGATGGCCAGGTCCTGGCCGTAGACCGCGCGCTTCAGGTCACCCTCGAGCTGCTTCAGCGCTTCGGTGTCGGACTTGGAGACCGACTTCGGCGGGATGCGGGCGATCTTGGCGACGACGGCCTCGACCTCCTTCAGCCCGATGGTCTTCTTCCGCTTGCCCTCGGGCAGCAGCATCTGCGAGGCGCCGGCCTCGTCGATGATGTCGATGGCCTTGTCCGGCAGCTTCCGGTCGGTGATGTACTTGGCCGACAGCTCCACCGCCGCCTTGATGGCGTCGTTGGTGTAGCGGAGCTTGTGGAACTCCTCGTAGTAGACCTTCAGGCCCTTCAGGATCTTGATCGTGTCGTCGATCGTGGGCTCGTTCACGTCGATCTTCTGGAAGCGACGGACGAGGGCCCGGTCCTTCTCGAAGTGCTGGCGGAACTCCTTGTAGGTGGTGGAGCCCATGCAGCGGAGCGTGCCCGAGGCCAGGGCCGGCTTCAGCAGGTTCGATGCGTCCATGGCCCCGCCGGAGGTGGCGCCGGCGCCGATCACGGTGTGGATCTCGTCGATGAACAGCACCGCGTCCGGGTGGTTCTCGAGTTCCTTGACCACCTGCTTCACGCGCTCTTCGAAGTCGCCGCGGTAGCGGGTGCCAGCCAGCAGCGCGCCCATGTCGAGCGAGAAGATGGTCGAGTTCGCCAAGACCTCGGGGACCTGCTTGTTGACGATCTTGCGCGCCAGGCCTTCCGCGATTGCGGTCTTGCCGACGCCGGGGTCGCCGACGAGCAGGGGGTTGTTCTTGGTCCGCCGGCACAGGATCTGGATGCAGCGCTCGACCTCGGCCATGCGGCCGATGAGCGGGTCCACCTTACCCTGCTTGGCTTTCTCGTTGAGGTTGACGCAGTAGGCCTCGAGGGCCTCGCCGCCGGTCTTCACCTGGGGCTTGTCCTCGTCTTCCGCGCCCTTGACGGGTTTGGCTTCAGAGGCGCCGGCCTTCTTGGCGATGCCGTGGGCGATGTAGTTCACCGCGTCGTACCGCGTCATGTCCTGCTCCTGCAGGAAGTAGGCGGCGTGGCTCTCGCGCTCCGAGAAGATGGCGACCAGCACATTGGCGCCGGTGACCTCCTCGCGGCCCGAGGACTGGACGTGGATGACCGCGCGCTGGATCACGCGCTGGAAGCCGGCCGTGGGCTTGGCGTCCTCACCGTCGTCGACGACCAGCGAGCGCAGCTCATTGTCCACGTAGTTCGTGAGCGTGGTGCGCAGCGCGCCGAGTTCCACGTCGCAGGCGCGCATCACGCCGGCGGCGTCCTCGTCGTCGATCAGGCTGAGGAGCAGGTGCTCCAGGGTGGCGTATTCATGCTTGCGCTGGTTGGCGTACGCCACGGCGCGATGCAGGGATTCTTCGAGTTGGCGAGAAAATGAAGGCAAGCGCCTTAGTCCTTCTCCATGGTGCACTGCAGCGGGTGTTGGTGCCGCCGCGCCGTATCAACGACCTGGGCCACTTTTGTTTCCGCCACTTCGTATGTGTAGACCCCGCAAACGCCCACGCCGTGCTGATGGACATGGAGCATTATGCGAGTCGCGTCTTCGCGCGACTTATTGAAGAATTGTTCCAGTACGTAGACGACGAATTCCATCGGAGTGTAGTCGTCGTTAAGCAACAGAACGCGGTACATCGACGGCTTCTGCGTCTTCGGCTTGGTCTGCGTGATCACCGCCGAGCGAACGCCGGTGTCAGCGCCACCTTCCTTCCGCTCGCTCATCTGTCCGTTCTCCAAGGGTCGGCCGCCAAACGCCGGCTGCCAACCTGATTAGATATGGAAGATATCGCACTTTGGAAGGGTTGAATTCACTGTGACCACCTTGCGCCCACAGTGATTACGAAATCCGCAGCGCCGCTGTGGTCGAACGCCGCAGCCTGGCCGCCTCTCCCAAGAATCACCGCCTTGTGAAGTGAAGCTCAGTCGTCCTCGGCGGCCGAACGGGCGCGTAGGATGCGGCCCGAGGTCACCGCGCCCGCCCCGAACTTCTCGCGGATCGCGTCCAGCGACCTCTCGGTGGAGAGCGCCTTGCGCTCGTCGCCGGCGAAGAAGTCGTCGCTGGCGCTCTCGGCGTCGATCAGGTCGGCGATCCCGATGCCGATCAGCCGCCAAGGCCGGCCGCCAGCCTCCTTGGCCAACAGCTCGCGGCCGACCTTGAACAGGGTGCGGGCGGTCTGGGTGGCTACGGGCAGGGTGCGGCGCCGTGTCACGATCCTGAAGTCGGTGGTGCGCAGCTTCAGCGTGACGACCCGGCCGGCGACGCCGCCCTGCCGCGCCTGGCGGGCGACCCGCTCGGCCAGCGGGGCCAGCTTGTCCTCCAGGTCGGCGATCCGGGTGAGGTCCTCGTTGAAGGTGGTCTCGCAACTGATGCCCTTGCGCGCCTCGTTGGGGTTCACCGCCCGTTGGTCTCGACCGTGGCTGAGGTCGTGCAGGCGCAGGCCATAGGCGCCCCAGCGGTCGGCCAGCACCTTGATGTCGGCGCGGGCCAGGTCACCTACGGTGCGGTAGCCGGCCTTCTCCAGGCTGGCCAACATCGCGGGCCCGACGCCGGGCAGGATCCTCACCGGCTTCGGCGCCAGGAAGGCCTGCGCCTCGTGGCCGATCACCGAGAAGCCGCGAGGCTTGTCGAGGTCGGAGGCGACCTTGGCCAGGAACTTGTTCAGCGCCAGGCCGATGGAGACGGTCAGGCCCGTCTCAGCCTCGATCCGCGCCTGCAGCCGGGCGAGCGTGACCGCGGGCGGCGCGCCGTGCAGGCGTTCGGTGCCGGACAGGTCCATCCAGGCTTCGTCGAGGCTGAGGTTCTGCATCAGTGGCGTCAGTTCGGCGGCCATGCCCAGGATGCGCTTGGACTCCGTGCGGTACTTTATGAAATCCGGCTTGATCACCACCGCTTCGGGGCAGGCCTTCAGCGCCTTGAACATCGGCATGGCCGAGCGGACACCCTTGATGCGCGCGATGTAGCAGCAGGTGGTGACCACGCCCCGCTTTCCGCCGCCGACGATCACGGGCACGTCGCGCAGTTCTGGACGGTCGCGCTTTTCCACGCTGGCGTAGAAGGCGTCGCAGTCCATGTGGGCGATGGACAGGGCGCCCAACTCAGGGTGGGCGATGACGCGCGGCGAGCCGCACTCGGGACAGCGCCGGGCGGCCTCGTCACCCTGCCAGAAGCAGTCGCGGCAGAAGGCCTTCATTCGAGTGGCCACAGCCAGGCCGCCCCGCGCACGCCGGAACTGTCCCCGTGCAGCGCCCTGCGGACGGGCGTCTCGAAGACGTCGGAGAACACGTGCGGGGCGATGGCGGCGGGGAGGCGCTCGTACAGCACGCCCAGGTTCGAGATCCCGCCGCCCAGGACGATGACGTCCGGATCAAGGATGTCGGCGACGACGGCCAGAGCGCGGCCCAGGCGGTCGATATAGCGGTCAAGCGCCCCGATCCCGGCGGCGTCGGGGCGGGCGACCACCTCCTCGGCGTGGCGGCCTGCGTCGCGGGCGAATCCGGTGCCGCTGAGCCACAGCTCCAGACAATTGGTCCGCCCGCACCAACACTGGAGGCCCGGCGACTCCTCGGGCTTCGGCCAGGGCAGGGGCGTGTGGCCCCATTCGCCAGCGATCAGGTTGCGGCCCTCGACCAGCCGGCCGTCCACCGCGATCCCGCCGCCGCAGCCGGTGCCGACGATCACCGCGAAGACCACGCCTTCCCCCGCCGCCGCGCCGTCGCGGGCCTCGGACAAGGCGAGGCAGTTGGCGTCGTTGGCGTAGCGGACGTCGCGCCGCAGCACCCGCTGGAGGTCCGCGGGGAACGGCTTGTCGTTCAGCACCGTCGAGTTGGAGTTGCGCATCAGGCCGGTGACCGGCGATGGCGATCCCGGGCCGCCCACACCGACGCGGGTGACCGACACGCCAGCCTGCCGTTCGGTCTCGGCTACGATCTCGGCGGTCGCCGACAACCGGTCCTCATAGTCCGGCGGCGTGGGGCCGCGCACCCGCGCCTGGAATCGGCCGTCGGCGTCGAGCGCCGCCGCCTCGATCTTGGTGCCGCCGAAGTCCACGCCGATGCGGATCATCGCCCCTGCATACCCGATGTGTTCCGCGCGCTCACTTCCCGCGCGGCCCCCGGCGTAAGACTATGGGGGACTTCCTCGCAAGGTCGCCGCATTCTTGTTGAAATTTACAACGTACGATAAGTTGTTTCAGGCGTCGCCGGCCTACAGATCGGCGCAGGGAGTGACGATGACCGAGGCCGCCCCCTCCGCTGACGCCGCCCCGGTCAAGAGCGCGGACGCCGTCAGGCCAGCGAAGCTCGGGATGTCGACCAAGCTGTTCTACGGCGTCGGCACGGTGGCGTTCGGGGTGAAGGACCAGGGGTTCTCGTCCCTGCTACTGATCTTCTACAACCAGGTGGTCGGCCTGCCGGCGGCCACGGTCGGCACGGCGATCCTCGTGGCGCTGATGTTCGATTCGATCCTCGACCCGATCATGGGTCAGGTATCGGACAACTGGCGCTCGCGCTGGGGCCGTCGGCACCCGTTCATGTACGCCGCCGCCGTGCCGGTGGCCCTGTCCTACATCCTGCTCTGGAACCCGCCGGACCTCTCGCCGCCGCTGCTGTTTGGTTACCTCGTCGTGGTGGCGATCATCATCCGCAGCTTCATCACCATGTACGAGATCCCCTCGTCGGCGCTCGCGCCCGAGCTGACCCAGGACTATCACGAGCGCACCCGCGTCTTCGCCTTCCGCCAGTTCTTCGGCTGGTTCGGCGGGGTGGGGATGACGATCCTGGCGCTGCAGGTGTTCCTGCGCCCCTCCGCCGAGAACCCCGTGGGCCAGCTCAACCGCGACGGCTACCACGCCTACGCCCTGTGCGCGGCGGCCATCATGCTGGTGGCGATCCTGGTCTCGGCGGCCGGCACCCACCGCCACATCCCGCAACTGCGCGTGCCGCCGGTGCGCAAGGTGTCGCTGTCGCAGATCTTCCGGGAGATGGCCGCCACAGTGTCCCACAGCTCCTTCCTGATGCTGATCGTGGCCGGCCTGTTCAACTCCATGGCCCAGGGCCTGGTCCTGTCGCTGGTGCTCTACATGGGCACCTATCTGTGGGAGCTTTCCTCCAGCCAGATCGCGATCCTGGCGGCCGCCAACTTCGTCTCGGCGATCCTGGCGCTGGTGTTTGCCCCGCCGGTGTCGAAATTCCTGGGCAAGCGCGACGCGGCCCGGGTGATGAAGGCCCTGTCGCTGGTCCTGGCCGCCGGGCCGATCCTGCTGCGGCTGCTGGGCGTGTTCCCCGAGAACGGCGACGCGGCGCTGGTGCCGGTGCTGTTCGTGGCCGGCGCGCTGTCGACGGGCGCGACGATCATCACCTCGATCCTGATCTCCTCGATGATGGCCGACGTGGTCGAGGACTCGGAGCTGCGCACCGGCCGCCGGTCCGAGGGGCTGTTCTTCTCGGTCAGCGCCTTCGTGGCCAAGGTGGTCTCGGGCGTGGGCATCTTCATCTCCAGCGCGATCCTGGCGCTGGTGGCCTTCCCGAACGACGCCAAGCCGGGCCATGTGGCGCCCGAGGTGATCGACCGCCTGGGGCTGTCGTACATCGTGGTCCTGGCGATGCTGTACGGCGGCGCGATCCTGGCGATCTCGCTCTACCGCATCACCAAGGCCGACCACGAGGCCACGGTCAGCAAGCTGGCGGCGAAGGGCTAATCCCGCACCGCCGCCTCGATGGCCTCGGCGAGGTCGGACCAATCGTCGATGCGAGGGTGGCGGTCTGACATCGGGGCCAGCGGACGCAGGCGCAGGTCGGCGACATGCTGGAAGGTGGCGGTGGCCGGGCAGTGGTCCTGGACCGAGTCCAGGTTCGGCAGCAGGTCGTCGACGAAGGCGGTCTTCCGCGGGGTCTGGGCGACCAGGCCCGCGGCGATGGGACCCTTCGGCCCAGAGTTCAGGATCAGCGGATGGGGCAGGCCGTGCTTGCGCAGCCACTCGGTCCGCAGGCGCTCGGCCTCGGCCGGGGCGTTGGAGAGAATCAGAATCTCCGCCGACTTCGAAAGTCGCTTGAGCGCCTCGACCCCGCCGGGCGCCGGCTCGATCTCGTGGCAGCGCGTGGCGAAGAAGGCGTCGAACAGCTTCTTGCCGTCCTCGAGGGGATAATGCTCGGCCTCGCCGGGGCGGTAGATGTTCTGGAACAGGGCGAACCGGTCGATTCGCATCTCGAGGCCATGCCCCGCCAGGAAGTCGCCGAACCCCTGCATGAACAGGCCCAGCACCTCGTCCACGTCCACAAGGACCAGCGGCCGTTCGATGGAGAGCCCCAAGGCGGCCAGTGGCGGTGCGACGATCTGCGGAGCTTCGGCCAAGGGGGTTCCAGCGCGGATAACGAAGTTTAAGTATATCCGGACCCATAAGCTCCGGATGGATGGGGAGGGCCGAAATCCGGCCGCGCCTCCGAAAGCGTCGGGTCCCGAATGGCCAAGAAGGTCCTCATCGTCGAGGATAACGAGCTGAACATGAAGCTCTTTCATGATCTGCTCGAAGCCCAGGGCTACGAAACCCTCGAGACCCGCGAAGGTCTCGCGGCGCTGTCGCTTGCGCGCGAGCATAAGCCCGACCTGATCCTGATGGACATCCAACTGCCGGAGATCTCGGGCCTCGAGGTCACCAAGTGGCTGAAGGAAGACGACGATCTGGCCCACATCCCCGTGGTCGCGGTCACCGCCTTCGCCATGAAGGGCGACGAGGAACGGATCCGTGAGGGCGGCTGCGAGGCCTATATCTCCAAGCCGATCTCGGTCTCGCACTTCCTCGACACCATCAAGCGCCTGCTGAACTAGCCATGACCGCGCGTATCCTGGTCGTCGACGACATCGAATCCAACGTGCGCCTGCTCGAGGCCAAGCTTTCGGCCGAGTACTACGACGTCCTGACGGCCAGCGACGGCCCGACGGCCCTGGCGATCGCCGCCTCCGAACAGCCTGACATCATCCTCCTCGACGTGATGATGCCTGGCATGGACGGTTTCCAGGTCTGCCGCCGGCTGAAGGACGACCCCGAGACGCGCCACGTTCCGGTGGTGCTGGTCACCGCCCTCGACGGCCGCGCCGACCGCGTGGCGGGGCTGGAAGCCGGCGCCGACGACTTCCTGACCAAGCCCATCGACGACGTGATGCTGTTCGCCCGCGTGCGCAGCCTGACGCGCCTGAAGGCCGTGATCGACGAGCTGCGCGCCCGGGAGGCCTCGGGCCGCCGCATGGGCGTGATCGCCGGCGCCGCCTCGCGCCTGGGCGGGTCGGGCGGCCGCATCCTCATCGTCGACGACAACCAGCGCCAGGCCGAGCGGGTCGCCGCCGAACTGGCCATCGAGCACCGTCCGGTAGTCGAGACCGAGGCCTACAAGGCGGTGCTGACCGCCCGCGGCCCCGTCGACCTGGTGATCGTCAATGCGAACGCCAAAGCCTTCGACGGCCTGCGCTTCGCCGCCCAGCTCCGCTCGGACGAGGCCACGCGCAGCCTGCCGATCCTGGCCATCGCCGACTTCGACGAGCGCCAGAAGGCGGTCAAGGCGCTGGAGATCGGCGTCAACGACATCCTCGCCCGTCCCATCGATCCGGGCGAACTGGCGGCGCGGGTGCGCACCCAGATCCGCCGCAAACGCTACACCGACTATCTACGCTCCAACCTGGACCACTCGCTGGAGCTCGCGGTCACCGACCAGCTCACGGGCCTGCACAACCGCCGCTACATGGCCGGCCAGCTCGAGGCGCTGATGCGCCGCGCGAACCAGGGCGGCGAGCCGGTCTCGCTGCTGGTCATCGACATCGACCACTTCAAGAAGGTCAACGACAGCTTCGGCCACGATGTCGGCGATGAAGTGCTCTCGGAGTTCGCGGTGCGCCTGGCCTCCAACGTCCGCGCGATCGACCTGCCGGTGCGCCACGGCGGCGAGGAATTCGTCGTCGTCATGCCCGACACCGACCTGGAAGACGCCCGCCGCATCGCCGAGCGCATCCGCCTGCATGCCGCCGGCGCCCCGTTCCGCGTCATGGGCGGCGAGGAACTTCTGGCCGTCACCATCTCCATCGGCGTCGCCTCCAGCACCGGCGCCGACGACAGTCCGACCGCGCTGCTCAAGCGCGCCGACGAGGCCGTCTACGAGGCCAAGTCCCGCGGCCGGAACCGGGTCATCGCCCGGGCGGCCTAGCGGCCGTACACCCATTCCGTCAGCATCAGCCGCGGCCCGCGCCCGGCGTTCGGCATGACCGCGTGCAGGATGAGCGGGTGCATGATGTAGACGTCCCCGGGCTCGCCGGTCATTTCGCCCACCCTGACCGGGACCCCCGTCGCCACGCCGGGCTCACGTACGAAGCGCGCCTCCCGATCCTCGCCTTGCGGCTTCGAAAACAACGCCGCGAACCAGGGCTCCCGCATCGCCAGCAAGGCGCGCGCGTCGCCGGATTTCACGGGGCGGCCGGCGTCCCGGGCGAGAGCCTGGAGCACACGGTGCGAACCCGCGATGTAGCCGGTTCCCCCGCCACCGGCCGCCAGCTGCCCGAGCAGCACGAACACCCGCGCCACGCTGGGCGGCTCGGCGGTCGCCGGGACGTCCAGGTGCCAACCCTTGTGGGGCACGTCCCGGCGCTGGGCGAAGCCGGGCAGGGTGACGAGCGGCAGCCCCCAGCGCTCGGGCGGCGTCCAGCCATCGACGCCGAGAAGTTGGTCGAGCACCGCCCGCACGGTCGGGCTGGCCATCCCGGCCAGTTCGTGGGTCTTGGCCGCGAGCTGAGCCGGGTGCGGAACGATCCAGGTCTCGGGCTTGTCGCGGACGATGCCGTGGCCGGTGCGCAAGCGTCGCCAGACCACCTCGGCGAGGGTGTCGACGTCGGCGGCCGGGACGGCGCCCGGAAGGCGCACGACGCCTTCGGCCTCGTAGGTCGCGAGCTGTTCGGGTGTCATGCCGAGTGGGGCAGGGGCCATGGCGGCGGCTCCTCCAAAGAGAAGCGCCCCGCGGTAAATCGGCGTCCCCACCCGAAGGCGGATCGGCTGATTTACCGCGGGGCGTCCCCACGGCGACCCCGCGAGGCGCGGGCGGTCGTCAAGATGATCGGCCCCGGCGGGCGCGACGTCAATCTTGCGCCACGGCCAAGCTCACCGCCATGCTGCGGGAAACCTGGGGGAGGCGATCGTGTTGAAGCTCTCGGCTTGGCTGGCCATCGTGTTCGGCCTGTCGCTGGCGGTGCTGGAGGCGGTCCGCAACTGGGGCGACTGGCAGTGGTGGCCGTTCTGGGTGGTGGACTATCTGGCCGCCACGCTGCTGGTCGTGGGCGGGGTCCTGACGCTGCGGCGAGGGCGGGTGGATTGGTTGACCGCCGGCTGGGGCTTCGCCTGCGCCATGTTCTGGATGTCGTTCTTCGGCCACTACCACGACGTGATGACCACCGCGGCGGCGAACGATCCACGCGAGCAGCGGCTGACCCTGATCATCGGGATCATGTTCGGACTGACGGTGCTGGGCTTCGTGGCTGCCCTCGCCGGAACGAAAAACGCCCGGCGGTGAGGCCGGGCGTCTTCATGCGAGATCGGTGAGCCTGTCGGCCTACTTGATCTTGCCTTCCTTGAACTCGACGTGCTTGCGCACGACCGGGTCGTACTTCTTCAGCACCATCTTCTCGGTCTTGGTGCGGGCGTTCTTCTTGGCCACGTAGAAGTAGCCGGTGTCGGCCGTCGAGTTCAGGCGGATCTTGATGGAGGCGGGCTTCGCCATGGCTCGAATCCTAGACGTAAGAAGTTGGCGGGGCCAAACGGGGTCGCACCGCCGGCGGGTGTTCAGGAGGCGCGGAAAATACGAATCCGCGCGCGTAAGTCAACCGCTTAGGTCTGTTGCTGACACCGCGGTGGCGGGACGGGCGTTCCAGGGTGGCGTCCGCGCAACCTCGGAGTCCGTCCCATGTCTGTCAAAGGCCGCTGCCATTGTGGCGCGATCCAATTCGAGGTCAGCGAGATGCCGGCCGAGCTCACGGCGTGCAACTGCTCGTTTTGCATCCGGCGCGGCGGGCTCGTCGCCTACTACAAGCCGGCGCAGTTCAAGCTCGCCACCGCGCCCAGCCGCGTCTGGACCTATCAGTGGGGCGACTACCTGGTGAAGCACCACTATTGCCCGGTATGCGGGATGGGGACGCACTCGGAGATGCCGAGCTTCGCGGACGGCAAGGTCGACTTCGAGAACCCGAGGGTCGCCGTGAACGCGCGGCTGTTCGAGGACATGTCGTGGGAGGCGCTGCCCGTGATGCACGTCAACGGGCGCGAGGATTGGTGAACTACAGGCTCGACGGCCGCATGCCGCGGTCCTTGTAGCGAAGGAAGGGCTTGGGGCGGCTGGGGTCCTTCATCCGCTCGACCGCTTCCTTGATCATCATCCGGGTGACGGTGGGCAGCGGCAGGCCCATGGCGTCGTCGAAGGCGACCCAGTCGATCTCCTCCAACTCGCCGCAGTCGGGCTGTCGCTCCAGGCTGGTCAGGCGCTCTGCGTCGGCCGTCAGGAACCAGGTGTCGAAGCGCTTGCCCACCGCCGGCGGCGTGATGGCGCGGGCGATCACATCCATGGCCTCCAGGTCGGCCAGCACGCCCTGGGCGGCGAAGGTGCTCCAGGGGCCCCGGGCGCGCGCCTGGCCGGGCTTGGCCAGCAGCAGGCCCGCTTCCTCCCAGGTCTCACGCACGGCCGCCAGCGCCAGCGCCCGGCCGCGCCCGGCTGGCAGGTGACGATCGAAGAGGCCGCCCACCTCGGGGCGCAAGTCCGTGGCGAAGGGGGCCCGATAGTCCGCGCGGTCGATGCGGCCGCCGGGGAATACCCAGCGGTCGGGCATGAAGCTGTGACCGCCGTGCCGCTTGCCCATCAGGACGCGCGGCTTAGGGCCATCGCGGCGAATGATCATCACCGTGGCGGCGTTCTTGGGCCGTACGGCGCGCTGGCCGGGGATGCGCGCCGGCCCCTCCGGCTTGGAGACTCCATCCTCGGATTTCGGCGGCGCTGCTTCGCTCATGAAACAACTGTATGGCCGCGCGGACCGGCGAGGGAAGGGCGCCCTTGCGGAACCTACCGCCGCTTGCCGCCCATCTTCTTCTTGCGGCCGGTGCGGATGCCGGGTGGCCGGCCGCTCTTCGGCTTGGGCGGGCCGCCGGGCCGGCGGTCGCCGCGGGCGCGCATGCCGAGGCGCGGGCGAGGGGCAGTCGGGTCGGGCGCGGCGGGCTCGCTCAGCATCTGGAACACCAGGCCGCCGGTGATGGGCGTGGCCTCCTGCAGCCGCACCTCCACCGTCATACCCAATGGCCAGCGCGCGCCGCTGCGCTCGCCGACCAGCGAATGAGTCCGGTCGTCGTGGACGAAGAATTCGCCGCCCAGGCTCGAGATCGGCACCAGGCCGTCCGCCCCGGTCTCGGCCAGCCGTACGAACAGGCCGAAGCGGGTGACCCCGGTGATCCGGCCCACGAACTCGGCGCCGACCCGGTCGGCCAGGAAGGCGGCCACATAGCGGTCGGTGGCGTCGCGCTCGGCGGCCATGGCCCGGCGCTCGGCGTGGGTGATGACCTCGGCGGTGTCCTTCATCTTCGAGACGTCCCAGTCGGACAGCCCGTCGCTTCCCAGCTTCAGCGCGGTCACCAGCGCGCGGTGGACGATCAGGTCGGCATAGCGGCGGATGGGGGACGTGAAGTGGGCGTATTTCGCCAGGTTCAGGCCGTAGTGGCCGATGTTCTCCGTGGAATAGACCGCCTGCATCTGGGTGCGCAGCACCACTTCGTTGACGATATCGGCGTGCGGGCCCTCGCGGGTCTCCTCCAGCAGGCGGTTGAACCGCTCGGTGCGCGGCGCCTCGCCCTTGGTCCAGGGCAGGCCCAGCGTGCCCAGGAAGTCGACCAGCGCCTGGATCTTCTCCGGGCTTGGCTGGTCGTGGATGCGGTAGACCAGCGGGGTCTTCTTCTGCTCCAGGGTCTCGGCGGCCGAGACGTTGGCCTGGATCATGAACTCCTCGATCAGCTTGTGCGCCTCCAGGCTGGCGCGCGGCGTGATCTGGGCGATCTCGCCCTCGCGGTTGATGCTGATCTTCCGCTCCAGGCTCTCGATGGCCAGGGGCGAGCGGGCGTCGCGCCCCTTCTTCATCACCGCATAGGCGGCCCACAGCGGCTTCAGCACCGACTCCAGCAACGGGCCGGTCTTGTCGTCGGGATCGCCGTCGATCGCGGCCTGAGCCTGTTCGTAGCTGAGCTTGGCGGCGGAACGCATCAGGCCGCGGACGAACCTGTGGCTGCGCTTGCGGCCGTCGGCGCCGAAGACCATCCGCACGGCCATGGTGGCGCGGTTCTCGGCTTCGCGCAGGCTGCAGAGGCCGTTCGACAGCCGCTCGGGCAGCATTGGCTCGACGCGGTCGGGGAAATAGACGCTGTTGCCCTTGTCACGGGCGATGCGGTCCAGCTCCGACCCGGGCCGGACGTAGGCGGCCACGTCCGCGATGGCGACCCAGCAGACCCAGCCGCCCGGATTCTTCTCGTCATCGTCGGGGTGGGCGTAGACCGCGTCGTCGTGGTCGCGCGCGTCTGCCGGGTCGATGGTGATCAGCGGGATCTCGCGCAGGTCCTCGCGGCCGCTCAGCGTCGGCTCCTGCGCGGCCTCGGCCTCGGCCTCGGCCCCCTCCGAGAAGCCAGTCGGGATGCCGTGGGCGTGGATGGCGATGATCGAATAGGCGCGCGGTTCGTCCTCGCGGCCGACGACTTCCAAGAGCTTGCCGCGCTTGGGGCCGTAGCGGGGGCCGTGGCCCTCGATCTGGGCGATGACGAGGTCACCGTCGCGCACGTCCTCGCCTTCGGGCAGCAGCAGGGTGTCCTTCGACTTGCGGTCGACCGGCTCGACGCGAATCTCGCGCCGCGCCTTGCGCACCACGCCCAGGATGCGGTGCGCGCTCTGGCCCAGGCGCTTGATCAGCCGGGCCTCCGTGTCGCCGTTCTCCAGCTTCACGAAGCGTACGAGCAACCGGTCGCCCATGCCCGGCGCGCCGCCCCTGGCGTCCCCGCCTGGCGCAAGCGGGACCAAAGGGGCGTCCTCGCCCCGCACCAGCCGCACCAGGAGCTCTCCATCGGGGCTGCGTTCAGCGACGTCGGCCACGCCCACCTCGGGCAGGGCGCCGGCCTCCGCAAAGCCCTTGCGGCCGCGCTTGCCCAGCGTGCCGTCGGATTCCATGGCCTGGAGCATGGCCCTGAGCGCCCGGCGATCCTCGCCCTTCAGGCCAAAGGCGCGGGCGATCGCGCCCTTGTCGGTCTCGCCGCTCTCGCGGATGAACTTCAGCAGGGTCTCACGGTCGGGCACGCCTTTGGCAAAGCGGGCGGACTTCGGCATCTTCGGTTTCGCCATTGGCCGTGCTTAGCACCTTTGGCCGCGGAACGGAGGAACCGAAGATGCTCGCCGGCGCCCACAGCTTTCCAAGGCAGGATCAGGTCGTCTACGGCCGACCGGCCGTCGAGACGGTGGCCGAGCTGGCCAGGGGCTGGGGCGCGGGCCGGATCCTGCTCACCACCACCGGCTCGCTGGCGGACGGCCTGGCCAAGGATTTCGCGGCGGCGCTGGGCGACCGTTGCGTGGGCGTCTTTTCGGACATCGGCGCGCATTCGCCGCGCGAAGGCGTGATCGGCGGGGCGGCCGAGGCGCGGCGTACGAACGCCGACCTCATCGTGGCGCTGGGCGGCGGCTCGGTGATCGACGCCACCAAGGTGATGCAGCTCTGCCTCTGGGCGGGGCTCGACCGGCCGGAACAGCTCGATCCCTACCGCGCCGGCCGGGGTCCCGACCGCGTGGACGTGATGAAGATCGCGCCTGGCGTCCGCTTCGTCGCTGTGCCGACGACGCTCTCGGCGGCGGAGTTCACGCCCTTCGCCGGGGTCAGCGACGCCGCGCGCCGGGTGAAGGAGGGCTACATGCACCCGATGCTGGCGCCCCGCGCGGTGGTGCTGGACCCGGCCATGACGCTCTCGACCCCGCCGGAGCTCTGGGGCTCCACGGGTATGAAGGCGGTAGACCACGCGGTCGAGCAGCTCTGCCATCCGGTGCGCGCGCCCTACGCCGACGCCCTGGCCGCGGACGGGCTGCGGCGACTGGCCCGGGGCCTGATCGCCAGTGCAGGCGACGCGGCCGACCTCGACGCGCGGCTGGAATGCCAGTTCGGCATGTGGCTGGCGATCAGCGGCGTAGGGTCCGGCCGTGGCATGGGGCCGAGCCACGCCCTCGGCCACACCCTGGGCGGCAGCTACGGTGTGCCGCACGGCGTCACCTCGTGCGTGATCCTGCCGGCGGTTCTCGCCTGGACCGCCGAAGCGTCGATCGCGTCGCAGGCGCGGATCAGCGAGTTGCTGGGGTTCCAAGGGGCCGCATCGGACGCGGTGCGCAGCCTGGTGGACGGGTTGGGCCTGCCGGACGACCTCAAGAGCGTCGGGATCGGCCGCGACCAGTTCCAGGCCATCGCCGAGCACACGATGCACGACAACGGCGTGCGCAACAGCCCGCGGCCGATCCGGGGGCCGCAGGACATCGTCGAGATCCTGGAGCTGGCGGCGGACTAGCCGTTCAGGAAGGCGACGATCTCGCGGTAGGCCGTGCGATCCTGCAGCATGAACAGGTGGCCGCCCTCGAACCAGCGCAGCTCGGCGCCGGGGATGCGGCCGGCCATCTTTTCCTGCGTCGCAGGCAGGGCTATGCCGTCGTAGCGGCCGGCCGCGATCAGGGTAGGGCACGCGATCTGCGGCAGCCGGTCCCAGGTGTCGTGCGCGGCGCGGGCCTCGAGCTGGCGGTGGGCGCCCTCGGCGCGGCCGGGTTCGCCCGCGAACGGGTCGGCGGCGCTCATCTCGATCAGCTTGGCGTACTCGTCCGGGTGCGCGGCGGCCCAGGCGGCGTCGCGCCGCGTGTCGCTTACCGGCAGCAGGAAGCGGGCGCGTTCCTCACCCTTTAGGTGCTCGATCTCGTGGAAGGGGTACGACGCCCCGCCTTCGCCGCCCGGCGAGGTGCAGGCCAGCACTAGCCGCTTCACCCGCGCCCGATGCCGCAACGCCAGTTCCTGCGCCACCATCCCGCCGAACGAGACCCCGATCACCAGGGCATCACCCCAGCCGACGTGGTCCAGCAGCGCCGCCGCATCGTCGGCGTACTGCGCCATGGAATAGGGGACGTCCGGCTTGTCGGTCCGCCCCAGCCCGCGCTGGTCGTAGGCCAGGAGGTCGAAGGCGTTCGCCAATGGCGAGGCGAAGACGTTCGGCTGCACCCGCAGGTCGCCGCCGGTGCCCGAGATGAACAACAGCGGCGGACCTTCGCCCTCACGCTCGAAATGGAAGTCCAGGCCGTTGAGGTGCGCGATGGGCATGTCTGGACCCTAGCGCCGCCCTAGAGCGGCGTCTCGTCGTCGGTGATGTCAGCGGCGGGCGCCGCGGCCTTCTTCGCGGCCGGCTTCTTCGCCGCCGTCTTCTTCTTCGCTGGGGCCTTCTTCGTCGTCTTGGCCTCGCCGTCAGCCTTCTTGGCGGCGCGGGCGGGCTTCTTGGCCTTCTTGCCGCCGCCCTTGGCTTCGCGCTCGGCGATCAGGGCCACCGCCTGTTCCAGCGTCACCGACAGCGGGTCGGCGCCGCGGGGCACGTTGGCGTTGGTCGAGCCGTGCTTGATGTAGGGACCGTAGCGGCCCGAGAGCACGCGGATCGGCTGGCCGTCGGCCGGGTGGGCGCCCAGCTCCTTCAGCGCCGCGGCCTCGGCCCCGCCTCGGCGGCCCGCCCGCTTGGTGGCGATCAGGTCCACGGCGCGGTTCAGGCCCACGTCGAACACCTCGTCGGCGTTCGGCAGGTTGGCGTAGGTGCCCTCGTGCAGCACGAAGGGGCCGAAGCGGCCGATCCCGGCCAGAATCGGCTTGCCGTCCTCGGGGTGCTTGCCCACCTCGCGCGGCAGGCGTAGCAGCCGCAGGCCCTTCTCCAAGTCCATGTCCGGCGCGCTCCAGCCCTTGGGCAGGCTGGACCGCTTGGGCTTCTCGCCTTCGCCCAGCTGGACATAGACGCCGAAGCGGCCGGTCTTCAGGAACACGGTTTCGCCGGTCACCGGGTCGATGCCCAGCTCGCGGTCGCCGGTCGGGCCGTCCTCGCCCTCCTCGGCCACGGTCAGCGGCCGGGTATGGCGGCACTCGGGGTAGTTCGAGCAGCCCAGGAAGGGCCCGTACTTGCTGCTCTTCAGGCCCATGCGGCCGGTGTTGCAGACTGGGCAGGCGCGCGGATCGCTGCCGTCCGGCTTGTCGGGGAACAGATGCGGGCCCAGCGTCTTGTCGAGCGCCGTCAACACGTCGCTCATCCGCAGTTCTGCGGTCTCGCCGATCTTGGCGTTGAAGTCGTTCCAGAACTCGCGGAGCAGGATCTTCCAGTCGAGGTCGCCGGCCGACACCAGGTCGAGGCGCTCCTCCAGCCCGGCCGTGAAGTCGTATTCCACGTAGCGGGCGAAGTATTCTTCCAGGAAGCCGATCAGCAGCCGGCCCTTGTCCTCGGGCACGAAGCGCTGCTTTTCCATCCGGACATAGGCGCGGTCGCGCAGCACGGTCAGGATCGAGGCGTAGGTCGAGGGTCGACCGATGCCGAGCTCCTCCATCTTCTTCACCAGGCTGGCTTCGGAATAGCGCGGCGGCGGCTCGGTGAAGTGCTGGTCGGCCTTGGCCGAGCGCACCTTGGCCTCGGCGCCCTCGTTCACCTGGGGCAGGCGGCCGCCTTCTTCGTCCTCGGGATCGTCCTGGCCCTCTTCATAGACGGCGAGATAGCCGGGGAAGGTCACCACCTGGCCGGTGGCGCGCAGGCCGGTCTGCCCGTCGGAGGATTCGAGGTCGATGGTCGTGCGCTCGATGCGGGCGCTCTCCATCTGCGATGCGATCATCCGCTTCCAGATCAGCTCGTACAGCCGGCCGAGGTCGCCCTCCAGGCGCAGCTTGCCGGGATTGCGGGCCAGGCTGGTCGGGCGGATGGCCTCGTGGGCCTCCTGGGCGTTCTTGGCCTTGGTGGAATAGAAGCGCGGCTTCTCCGGCACATATTCCTTGCCGTACAGGCCGCCGATCACCCCGCGCGCCTCGTCCAGCGCTTCCGGCGCGGTCTGCACGCCATCGGTCCGCATGTAGGTGATGAGGCCGACGGTCTCGCCGCCAATGTCGATGCCTTCGTACAGCTTCTGCGCCGTCTGCATGGTGCGCTGGGCGTTGAAGCCGAGCTTGCGGGCGGCCTCCTGCTGCAGGCTGGAGGTGGTGAAGGGCGGGGGCGGCGATCGGCGGCCGGGCTTGCGCTCCAGGGCCGAGACCTTGAACGTTCCGGCCTTCACCGCGTCGCGGGCGGCGAAGGCGCTGGCCTCATTGGCCAGGTCGAACTTGGTGAGCCGCTTGCCCTCGTGCTTCACCAGACGGGCGGTGAACGGATCGCTGTTGGCCGAGACCTCGGCCTCGACGGTCCAGTATTCCTGGGTCTTGAACCGCTCGATCTCGAGCTCGCGGTCGACGACGATGCGGAGGGCCACCGACTGCACCCGGCCGGCGGACTTGGCGCCCGGCAGCTTGCGCCAAAGCACCGGCGAGAGCGTGAAGCCCACCAGGTAGTCCAGCGCGCGGCGTGCCAGGTAGGCCTCGACCAGCTCCATGTCGAGGTCGCGCGGATTGGCCATCGCATCGGTGACGGCGCTCTTGGTGATGGCGTTGAACACGACGCGCTGGACCGGCACGTCCTTCAGGCCGCGCTTCTTGTTGAGCACCTCCATCACGTGCCACGAGATGGCTTCGCCCTCGCGATCCGGGTCGGTGGCCAGGAACAGGCGGTCGGCGCTCTTCGCGGCGTCGGCGATCTCGGAGAGGCGCTTGGCCGCCTTGCCGTCGACTTCCCACGACATGTCGAAGTCCTCGTCCGGGCGCACCGAACCGTCCTTCGCGGGGAGGTCGCGGACGTGGCCGTAGGAGGCGAGCACCTTGAAGTCGGAGCCAAGGTACTTGTTGATGGTCTTGGCCTTGGCGGGGCTCTCGACGATGACGAGCTTCATATAAGGTGTGTCTGATCCAAAAGAGCGCGGAAGGTGGGGGCGGTCCCGGCGGCGTGTCAACGCCCTGGATGCGCGCGGTCCAGCCAGCCCCTTAAGGGGCTAATCCTTTTGCGACCATTCCGCCCGCCTGCAATTCGGCCCGTCCGGCCAGCGCCAGCTCCATCAGGGCGGCGAAGACGGCGGGGGCGGGGGCGCGGGCGGCGCGCACGAGTTCGTCGCGCGAGACGGGCGTCGGCGACAGCAGGTCGGCCAGCCGTTCGCGCAGGGCGTCGTCCGCCTCTCCGGGCGCGGGTCGCCAGGCCGGCGGGTCGGGCTCGCGCAGGCCTCGGAGACCCTCCAGCGCGCGGAGCACGTCCTCGGCGCCCTCGCAGATCGCGGCGCCCTGGCGGATCAGGTCGTTGGTCCCCTTGGCTCGGGGATCCAGTGGCGAGCCGGGAACCGCCAGCACTTCGCGGCCCTGCTCGTTGGCCAGCCGGGCGGTGATCAGCGACCCCGAGCGGAACTCGGCCTCCACCACCACGACGGCGCGCGACAGGCCGGCGATGATGCGGTTGCGGCGCGGGAAGTCGCGGGCCACGGCCGTGCGGCCCGGCTCATTCTCGGAGACGACGCAGCCCTGCTCGACGATGCGGGCGTACAGGTCGCGGTGTTCGGGCGGATAGATATCGTCGATCCCGCCGCCCAGGACCGCCACCGTGCCGGTCGGCAGCGAACCCTCATGGGCGGCGGCGTCGATGCCGCGGGCGAGGCCCGAGACGATCACATGTCGGGACTGGCCCAGGTCGGCGGCGAGGCCGCGGGCGAAACGCTGCCCGGCGGCGGAGGCGACCCGCGCGCCGACGATCGCCACGGTCTGGCGGTTCAGCATCGCGGCGTCGCCACGGGTCCAGATCAGTGGCGGCGGCGGGTCCAGGGCGGCCAGCGCCTGTGGGAAGTCCGGCTCGCAGGAGCAGATCAGCCGGGCGCCGAGGGCGGCTCCGTCCTCGAGCTCGCGGTCGGCTTCGGCCACGCTGGGGATCCGGACGCCCGCGGCGCGGCCGCCGCGGCGGGCCAGGTCGGGCAGGGCGGCCAGCGCGTCGCCCGCATCGCCGAACCGGCTGATCAGTTGGTCGAAGGTGACGGCGCCCACGTTCTCGGTCCGCGCCAGCCGAAGCCAGTCGCGCCTTTGGGCTTCGGTGAGTTCGCGGATCACCCCTCGGCGGTCTCCGCGGCCTTCTTGGCGCCGATCCTCGGCTCCTGGCCCTTGAGCAGGCGGCGCACGTTCTCAGCGTGACGAACGAGGACGAGCAGGGCCATGAACAGCGCTAGAAGGGCGATCGCGGTGGGCCGGCCCAGCAGCAGCGCAACCACGGGCGCCAGCGCCACGGCCACCAGCGCCGCCAGCGACGAGATGCGGGACAGGAAGGCCACGATCAGCCAGGTGGCCGCCGCCGCCAGGCCCACGGGCCAGGCCGCCGCCAGCATCGTCCCGAAGAACGTCGCCACGCCCTTGCCGCCCCTGAAGCCTAGCCAGACCGGGAACAGGTGGCCCAGGAACGCCGCCCCGGCGGCCAGCGAGGTCAGCACCGCCTGCTGCTCGACCGTACCGTCCCGCGTCGCAAGCCAGGCCAGCAGCACGGCCAGGGCGCCTTTGCCGCCGTCACCGAGCAGGGTGATGAAGGCTAGGTCCTTGCGCCCGGTGCGAAGAACGTTGGTCGCCCCGATGTTGCCCGAGCCGATCGAGCGCACGTCGCCCGCGCCGCCCAGCCGGGTGGCGATCACGCCGAACGGGATCGACCCCAGCAAATAGCCGCCGACCAGCGCGCCGCCGATCAGCATCGGGCTCAGAATCTCGGCCATGAACGCTCCCTCTCAGGCGCCTGTCCTAGCGCGGTCAGCCCGGTCCGTCAGCGCCGAAGCCTACAAGCGGAACAATCGTAGAACAAGTCTGGCCGGGTGATCGCCTGATCTCACACGCGGCCCGGGAGGTGGCTTCAAGCCGCAAGTATCGAACGCTTCCACCCACGCCGTGATCGCGACAATCAGTCGCGCATAGCGCGTGTGCGGCGGCCCTGATAACCGAGAATTGTAGTATATCTAAGTCGTGATTTTGTTCGAAGTGTCAGTTTTTGACGCCACTTTCCCCATAATACTTTTGAGTGAAGAAGAGTCCGCGAAATGGGTAGGTTTAGAATCCTAAATTCAGAGATCGTTAGGGTTCTGAGGGGAAACCCTCGTTCGCATAACGCGGTCGTTCAGTCGTGACGATGCGCACAGCGATCTAGGGGATCTGTCGGATGAAACTGTTCGGCGGCGCTGCGCGCGCCAAGAAGGTCGATGCGGCCTATGTGCGCGATCTGGAAGGCATGGTCGCGGCCATCCAGAGGTCGCAGGCGGTGATCGAGTTCGAGCTGGACGGGACGATCGTCCGCGCCAACCGCAATTTCCTGGACACCCTCGGCTACACCGAGGCCGATGTGGTCGGGCGCCGCCATTCGATGTTCGTCGATCCCCAGGAGGCGAGCGGTCCGGCCTACCGCGAATTCTGGCAGACCCTGAACCGGGGCGAATTCGTCGCCGCGAAGTTCCGCCGGATCGGCAAGGGCGGGCGCGAGGTCTGGATCCAGGCCTCCTACAATCCGATCCTGGACGAGAACGGCAAGGCGGTGAGGGTGGTGAAGTTCGCCACCGACATCACCGAGACCGAACATGAGCGAGCCCGCAACGACGCCGAGCGCGCGGCCACCGAGAAGGAACAGGCCGAAGTGGTCTCGGAACTGGCGAACGGGCTGAAGCGCCTGGCGGGCGGAGACCTGACCACCAGCATCGAGGCGGAATTCCGCGGCGCCTACGCCCGCATCCGCGACGATTTCAACGGCACCGCCGGCAACCTACGCTCGGCGATGGGCGCGGTGCTGCAGACGACCGGCGCCATCCGCAGCGGGGCCGACGAGATCTCCACCGCGTCCGACGACCTTTCGCGCCGCACGGAGCAGCAGGCCGCCAACCTGGAAGAGACGGCCGCGGCCCTCGACGAGATCACTGCGACGGTGACCCGCAGCGCCGGGAGCGCCAAGGAGGCGTCCGAGGTGGCGTCGGACGCGCGCGCCGAGGCCGAGCGCTCGGGCGAGGTCGTCCGCGAGGCGGTGGGCGCCATCCACGACATCCAGCAGAGTTCGGCCAAGATCTCGAACATCATCGGCGTGATCGACGAGATCGCGTTCCAGACGAATCTGCTGGCGCTGAACGCGGGCGTCGAGGCGGCGCGGGCCGGGGAGGCCGGCAAGGGCTTCGCGGTGGTGGCGTCGGAGGTGCGGGCCTTGGCCCAGCGCTCGGCCGAGGCGGCCAAGGAGATCAAGACCCTGATCTCGGCCTCGGGCGCGCAGGTGGACCGCGGCGTGAAGCTCGTCACCGATACGGGCCAGGCGCTGACCGCCATCGTCGAGCGCGTGGCCAGCATCGACGGCCTGGTGTCGGAGATCGCCCGGTCGGCGCAGGAGCAGTCCACCGGCCTCGGCCAGGTGAACACCGCGGTGAACCAGATGGACCAGGTCACCCAGCAGAACGCCGCCATGGTGGAGGAGGCCACGGCCGCCGCCGCCAGCCTGAAGCGCGAGGCGCTGGAGCTTGGCCAACTGGTGGCGCGGTTCGAGGTGGGGTCCCAGGCCCCGACCCGTCCCTCGCGCCAAGAGCGGCCCCGCAACGATGCGGCGGCCCTGCAGCGTCAGCTACGAACCGCGGTGGGCGGCGCCCCGGAGTGGAGCGAGTTCTGATCGGCGACGGCGGGCCGGCTGCGACATCTTCGCCGGTCCGAATATGACCTCAGGGGCGTTCCGGAGAGCGACAGGGGCCTGCGGCGCATTGTCCACAGGCTTCCTCCGCAGCCTTTAGTTCCTCGTTAGCCATCCCGCGCAAACTGCCGGTCAGGTTGTGATGACGTCCGGCGCGCCTGGCCCGGACGGTGGCCTGGCGGAGCGCGGGAATGGGGTTTCTGAAGTCGTCGACGGCGAAGTTCAACGCCGGGTACGTGCGCAACCTGGAGGGGATGGTCGCTGCGATCGAGCGTTCGCAGGCGGTGATCGAGTTCGAGCTCGACGGCACGATCGTGCGCGCCAACCGGAACTTCCTCGACACCCTGGGCTACAGCGCGGGCGAGGTCGCCGGCCGGCATCACCGGATGTTCGTCGACCCGGCCGAAGCGGGCGCCCCGGCATATCGCGACTTCTGGGCCGCGCTGAACCGGGGCGAGTTCGTGGCCGCGAAGTTCCGCCGCCTCGGCAAGGGCGGCCGCGAGGTCTGGATCCAGGCGTCGTACAACCCGGTCCTCGACGCCGCCGGCAAGCCTATCCGTGTCGTGAAGTTCGCCACTGATATCACTGCCGCCGAGCAGGAGCGGGCGCGCGGCGAGGCGGAACGCGCCGCCGCCGTCGGCCAGGAACAGGACAAGGTGGTGCGCCACGTGGGCGTGGCCCTGAAGCGCCTCTCGGGAGGCGACCTCACCGTCAGCATCAGCCAGGACCTTGACGGCGCCTACGCCCGCGTCCGCGACGACTTCAACAGCGCGGTGTCCACGCTCCGTGAGGCGCTGGCCGGCGTGCTGGACGGGGCCAACGCCATGCGCAGCGGCTGCGACGAGATCTCGACCGCCTCCGACGACCTGTCGCGGCGCACCGAGCAGCAGGCCGCCGCGCTCGAGCAGACAGCCGCCGCGCTCGACCAGATCACCGCCACCGTGCGCCGCAGCGCCGAAGGCGCGGGGGAGGCGTCCCGCGTGGCCTCCGGCGCCCGCACCCAGGCCGAGCACTCCGGCGCGGTGGTGCGCGAGACTGTGGCGGCGATCCGCGACATCCAGCAGAGCTCGGACAAGGTGGGCCAGATCCTGGGCGTGATCGACGAGATCGCGTTCCAGACGAATCTGCTGGCGCTGAACGCGGGCGTCGAGGCGGCGCGGGCCGGGGAGGCCGGCAAGGGCTTCGCGGTGGTGGCGTCGGAGGTGCGAGCCTTGGCCCAGCGCTCGGCCGAAGCGGCGAAGGAGATCAAGACCCTGATCGCGGCGTCGTCGCAGCAGGTGGAACGCGGCGTTGGCCTGGTGGACGAGACCGGCCAGGCCCTCGGCGCGATCGTCGAGCGCGTGGTCGAAATCGCCGGGCTGGTCGCCGAAATCTCGCTGTCGTCGCAGGAGCAGTCGACCGGCCTGCACCAGGTGAACACCGCGGTGAACCAGATGGATCAGGTCACCCAGCAGAACGCCGCGATGGTGGAAGAGGCCACGGCCGCCGCCGCCCAACTCAAGCAGGAAGCCGGTTCGCTTTCGCGCCTGGTGGGCCGCTTCCAGGTGGGCGCGCAGCCCGCGCGCCTGGTGGCCCCCACGCCGGCCGCGCCGCGCCGACCGGCCGTCGGCGCTCCGGCCATCCAGCAGCGCCTGGCCGAAGCGGTGCAGACCTGGGACGAGTTCTAGACGCGCGGTCTAGGCGGAATAGACGGTCCGGCCGTCCACGACGGTGCGCAGGACCTTGCCCTGCAGCCTGCGGCCGTCGAACGGCGAGTTCTTGGACTTCGACACCAGCTTGTCGGCGTCGATCACCACCGGCGCGTTCAGGTCGCACAGGACGAGGTCGGCGGGCGCGCCCTTGGCGATCCGCCCGGCCGATAGACCAAGCAGCTTCGCCGGGGCGGAGGTCACTGTGCGGATCAGGTCGATCAGCGGGATCTGCCCGTCGTGGTGGAAGGCCAGCAGGGCGGCCAGCAGGGTCTGCAGGCCCACCGCGCCGGGCGTCGCCTCGTCATAGGGCAGGCGCTTGTCCTCGGCCGGGGCGGGGGCGTGGGCCGAGACCACCACCTCGATCAGGCCGGAGGCCACCGCCTCGATCACCGCCTGGCGGTCCTGTTCCGAGCGCAGCGGCGGGTCCAGCTTGCAGAAGGTGCGGTAGTCGCCGATGTCGATCTCGTTGAACGACAGGTGGTTGATCGAGGTCGTGGCCGTCACCGCCAGCCCCCGGTCCTTGGCCCGCTTCAGGCTCTCCAGCGCCGCCGCCGTCGTGACCTGATCGACGATCAGCTTCGCGCCGGTCAGCTCGGCCAGCGCCAGGTCGCGCTCCAGCATGATCTTCTCGGCGATGGCCGGCGCGCTGGGCAGGCCCATCCGCGCGGCGAACTCGCCCGACGTCGCCGCCGCGCCAGCCGAGAGCCAGGGGTCGGCCGGGCGGTGCGCCACGGGCGTGTCGAACGCCTTGGCGTACATCAGCACCCGTTGGAACACCTTGGAGTCGACGATCGGCCGGTCGGCGTCGGTGACATACAGGCAGCCCGCCTCGTGCATCAGGCCGATCTCGGCCATGCGCTGGCCCTGGGCGCCCTTGGTGGCGGCGCCGGCCGGATAGACGTTCACCAACTCGATGTCGCGGGCGCGGCGCAGGATGAAGTCGACGACGGCCGGCTCGTCCATCACCGGATGGGTGTCGGGCTGGACCACCATGGTCGTCACGCCACCGGCAGCGGCGGCCTGGGCGGCGGACTTCAGCGTCTCCTTGGGTTCCGCGCCGGGCTCGCCGGTCTTCACCCGGATGTCGATCAGGCCGGGGATCAGCAAGGCGCCGCCGGCGTCGATCACCTCGACGTCGGGCGAGAGCCCGCCCAGCGTCGGGGCCTGGGCGACGTCGGCGATCACGCCTTCGGTGACGATGACGCTGCCCGGGCCGTCATAGCCGCTGGCCGGATCGACCAGCCGGGCGTTGGTGAAGGCGAGGGGACGGCTCACCGGCTGTTCTCCAGGCGCGCGGCCAGGGAGGTCAGGACGGCCATGCGCGCGGCCACGCCCATCTCCACCTGGTCCTGGATCAGGCTGACCGAAAGGTCGTCGGCCACTTCGGAGTCGATCTCGACGCCGCGGTTCATGGGGCCGGGATGCATCACCCGGACGTGGTCTGAGGCGTGGGCCAGCTTTTCGCGGTCCAGCCCGTAAAAGCGGAAGTACTCGCGCTGGGACGGCGCCATCACCCCGTCCATCCGTTCGAGCTGCAAGCGCAGCATCATCACCACGTCGCAGCCTTCGATGCCCTTGCGCATGTCGTGGAAGACCTCGACGTTCCAGCGGTCGGCGGCTGGCGGGATCAACGTCGGCGGCCCTACGAGGCGCACGTTGGCGCCCAGCATCTGCAGCATGGCGATGTTGGAGCGGGCGACCCGGCTGTGCAGCACGTCGCCGCAGATCGCCACCTTCAGCCCCGAGATGTAGCCGAAGGCGCGGCGCATGGAGAGCGCGTCCAGCAGCGCCTGGGTCGGGTGCTCGTGCTGACCATCCCCGGCGTTGACCACCGAACAGCCCACCTTTTGCGACAGCAGGCTCGCGGCCCCCGACGAGGCGTGCCGCACCACCAGCAGGTCGGGCTGCATGGCGTTCAGCGTCACCGCCGTGTCGATCAGGGTCTCGCCCTTCGAGATCGAGGAGGAACGGGGGCTCATGTTGACCACGTCGGCGCCCAACCGCTTGCCGGCCAGCTCGAACGAGCTCTGGGTCCGCGTCGAATTCTCGAAGAAGAGGTTCATCAGGGTCCTGCCCTTGAGCAGGTCCAGCTTCTTCGAGGTCTGGCGGTTCAGGCTCACGAACCCGTCGGCGAGGTCGAGGAGACTCGCGACCTCGACCTCGTTGAGGTCCGTGGCGGACAGGAAGTGGCGTTTGGGGAACGAGAAGGTCCGTTGCAGGACCTCGTTCAGACCGGGGGGCGCAGCGCTCATTAAAGCGTCCCCTTAGGCGAGCCGACGGCCCAAGGGAAGCGAGCGCAACGGCTGATCCCCAGTTTCCTGCCGCCCGCACGTTGCGAACCGTCGCAACCGGTCCCTACATCCAGCCAAGCTCATAACCGGGGGAAACCGATGTCCAACGTCTGCCTGTTCACCTTCGTCGATCTCTATTCCAAGGGGCTCGGCACGCTCGACCACCTGCTGACCAAGGGCGCGGAGTTCGCGAAGTCCAAGGGCGTGTCCGAGGCCGACATGCTGAAGTGGCGGCTGATCGACGATATGAACCCGCTGAGCTTCCAGGCGATGGTGGTCATCAACTTCGCCCAACAGTGGCCGGCGCGCGCCGCCGGCCTGCCCGTGCCGGAAGGCGTGACCGACGACCTGGACCTGGCCGGTTACAAGGCCGCCATCGCCGAGGCCAAGGCCTGGCTGGCCGGCCTCAAGGCCGAGCAGTTCGAGGGCCGCGACACGGCGCCGATCACCTTCAACCTGGGCCAGATCGAGCCGACCCTTCCGGCCGGCCAGTGGCTATCCAGCTTCGCCACCACCAACTTCTACTTCCACCTCTCCACGGCCTACGGGATCCTTCGCTCGAAGGGCGTCCAGATCGGCAAGCCCGACCTGTTCGCCGGCGGGCTCTGAGGGGGGCATGATCGTCATGGCCGGGCTCGAGTCGGCCATCCAACCGTCCGCTCAGGATGGGTCCCCGGGTCAAGCCCGGGGATGACGAGCAGGAGGAACTAGGGCGCGGCGTTCCGCAATCGGTCGAGCGCGCCCTGCAGGATCCAGGCGGCGGCCGCCTTGTCGACCACCTCAGCGCGGCGCGCCCGCGTCGTGTCGGCCTCGTCGATCAGCATGCGGTTCACGGCCATCGAGCTCATCCGCTCGTCCCAGAAAGCGATGGGCAGGTCGCGCAGACGGAGCACATTGCGGGCGAAGGCGCGGCACGACTGGGCGCGCGGCCCCTCGGTCCCGTCCATGTTCACCGGCAGGCCGATGACGATCGCCTGGGCCTCGCGGCTCGCCATCAGCTTGAACAGCGCCTCGGCGTCATCCGTGAACTTGGTCTTGCGGATCAGGCTGAGCGGGCTGGCGATCGAGCGCATGGCGTCCGAGACCGCCACCCCGATGGTCTTCTCGCCCAGGTCGAGGCCCACCACCGCGGCGTAGCGGGGGAGGAGCGCGGGGAGTTCGAGCAGATCGACGACGGCCATGGTCGCCTCCTAGCACAATCGCGGATGCGGCAGGGCCTATCGGCGAATCCGCACAGCCGCTCGGCGAAGTCGCGCATTGTGACGCTCGGTCGCCGCCGGATATCAGCGCTCCCAGACGACGAAGGAGCACACCCGTGGCGAACCCGCCCTGGCCGACCAAGACCCGTGAGCTGCACAACCACCACATGGATTCCACCATCTGGGATCGTTTCGCCTTCCGCGACGATGACGTGATCGTCGCGACCTATGCGAAGTCGGGCACCACCTGGACCCAGCAGATCGTCGGCCAGCTGGTCTTCGCGGGCGCGCCGGACGTCCCGATCAACATGCTGTCGCCTTGGCTGGACCTGCGGGTGATGCCGCCGGACACGCTCGACCAGCTCGAGGCCCAGACCCACCGGCGCGTGATCAAGACCCATCTGCCGCTGGACGCCCTGACCTTTTCGCCGCGGGCCAAGTACCTCTACGTGGCCCGGGACGGCCGCGACGTGCTCTGGAGCCTCTACAACCACCACGCCCAGGGCAACGAGCTCTGGTACGAGCTGCTGAACGAGACGCCCGGCCGTGTGGGCCCGCCGATCGCCCGTCCGGACCCCGACATCCGTCGCTATTTCCTGAACTGGCTGGAAAACGATGGGCAGCCGTTCTGGTCCTACTGGGAGAACATCGCCACCTGGTGGGCGGCGCGCGACCTGCCCAACGTGCGGCTGGTGCACTTCAACGCCCTGAAGGCCGACCCGGAGGCCGAGATGCGCGCCATCGCCGAGTTCCTGGGCTGCGACATCCCGGAGGATCGCTGGCCGACAATCCTCGAGCACTGCTCGTTCGAGTACATGAAGGCCAACGCCCAGAACGTGGCGCCGCTGGGCGGTGCGATCTTCGACGGCGGCGCCCGGAGCTTCATCAACAAGGGCGTCAACGGCCGCTGGCGCGACGTGCTCACGCCCGCCGACTCCGCCGCCTACGAGGCGCGCGCGCTGGCCGAGCTGGGTCCCGATTGCGCCTACTGGCTGGCCACGGGGCAGGGCGCGGAAGCGGCCCACCGGGCGGCCTGAATGCGTGCTTGCGGCGGGGATTGCTTGCAAAGGCGCCCCCGCCGCGGCTAACCCACGGCCTCTATATTCATGGAGGCCCTCATGGCCATCGACGCCGCGACCGTGCGCAAGGTCGCGAGGCTCGCGCGCATCGCCGAGCCAGAAGAGAAGCTGGAGCCGCTCGCCAAGGAGCTGAGCGGCATCATGAGCTGGATCGAACAGCTCAATGAGGTCGACACCGACGGCGTCGAGCCCATGACCACGTCGGTGGCCATGACGCTGCCGATGCGCGAGGACGTGGTCACCGAAGGTGGCGACCCCGACAAGGTGCTGAGCAACGCGCCGAAGACCGCCAAGGGCTTCTTCATCGTGCCGAAGGTGGTGGAATAGTCATGTCCGACCTCACCGGGCTCACCCTGAAGGCCGCCCTCGACGGGCTGGCGAACAAGAGCTTCTCCTCGGAGGAGATAACCCAGGCCCACCTCGGCGCCATCGAGGCTGCCAGCGCCCTGAACGCGTTCGTCGTCAACACGCCGGACCAGGCCATCGAGATGGCCAAGGCGTCGGACGCCCGTCGCGCCAAGGGCGAAGCGGGCCCTCTCGACGGCGCTCCGCTCGGTATCAAGGACCTGTTCTGCACCGAGGGCGTCGCCTCGACCGCGGGTTCGATGATCCTGCGGAATTTCAAGCCGACTTACGAGAGCACGGTCACGTCCAACCTGTGGCGCGACGGCGCGGTCATGCTGGGCAAGCTCAACATGGACGAGTTCGCCATGGGCTCGTCCAACGAAACGTCGGCCTGGGGACCGGCCGTGAACCCGTGGCGCAGCCAGGGCGGAAACGCCAACCTCACCCCCGGGGGGTCGTCGGGCGGCTCGGCCTCGGCGGTCGCCGCCGAGCTCTGCCTGGGCGCCACGGCCACCGACACCGGCGGCTCGATCCGCCAGCCCGCCGCCTTCACCGGCACGGTCGGCATCAAGCCCACCTACGGGCGCTGCTCGCGCTGGGGCATCGTCGCCTTCGCCTCGTCGCTGGACCAGGCCGGCCCGATGGCCCGCACGGTCGAGGACACGGCCATCCTGCTGAAGTCCATGTCGGGCCACGACCCCAAGGACTCCACCAGCATCGACGCCGAAGTGCCTGATTTTCCGAGCTTCTGCGGCAAGTCCGTGAAGGGCCTGCGGGTTGGCATTCCCAAGGAATATCGGGTCGACGGCATGCCGCCCGAGATCGAGAAGCTCTGGGAACAGGGTATCGCCTGGTTGAAGGAGGCCGGCTGCGAGATCGTCGAGGTCAGCCTGCCGCACACCAAGTACGCCCTGCCGGCCTACTACATCATCGCGCCGGCCGAGGCGTCCTCGAACCTCGCCCGCTACGACGGCATGCGCTACGGCCTGCGCGTCGACGGTTCGAACCTCACCGAGACCTACGAGAAGACCCGGGCCGAGGGCTTTGGGGCCGAGGTGAAGCGCCGCATTCTGATCGGCACCTATGTGCTCTCGGCGGGCTACTACGACGCCTACTACCTGAAAGCCCTGAAGGTGCGCCGCCGCATCGCCGACGACTTCGACCAGGCCTGGCAGAAGGTCGACGCGCTGCTGACGCCCACCGCGCCCTCGGCGGCCTTCGCTCTGGGCGAGAAGTCCGACGACCCCGTGGCGATGTACCTGAACGACATCTTCACGGTGACGGTGAACCTCGCCGGCCTGCCGGGCATGAGCGTGCCGGCCGGCGTGGACGCGAGCGGGCTGCCGCTGGGCCTGCAGCTCATCGGCCGCAACCTGGACGAGGGGACGTTGTTCTCCCTCGGCTCGGCCATCGAGAAGGCCGCCGATTTCCGGGCCAAGCCCGCGAAGTGGTGGTGATTTGAAGTGACCTTCTCCCCCTGCGGGAGAGGGGGGCCCGCTAAGCGGGTCGGATGAGGGGTTTCCCTGATTCCCGAAGCGAAGAGGGGCCGCGACGGCGCTGCCGTGCGACCCCTCATCCGTCAGCCTGTGGCTGACACCTTCTCCCGCAAGGGGAGAAGGGCCGCCAGCTTTTACAGCTTGTCGAACTCGGCCTGGATTTCCTTCAGTTTCGCGTCGTCGATGGCGCCTTGGCTCATCGGGGCGACCTGGCTGAGGGTCATGGTGGCGATCTGGTCGTAGAACTGCGGGATCTGCGGCAGCGCCTTCTCGAGCGCGGCCTTGGCCTTGTCGTTCTTGACGATGTCGCCGATCGGCGTGGTTTCCACCGAGAGCTTACCGGCGGCCGGCGCGGCGGCAGCGGCGGCGGCGTGATCGGCATGGTCTTGCGCGAGGGCCGGCGCGGCGACCGCGGCCACGGCGAGCGCGGCGGCGAGGGCGAGAGTCTTCATTGGGTGTTCCTTTTCCCCGGTCTTAGCGCCGTTAAGACGCGCCGAACTTTGAGTCTATTTCCGGGCATTTGCGCAAGGGGGCATCTGCGCGCGCTTCCCGTCGCGCGCGCGTAGCGCTAGTACCGCGGCATGAACGACACGACCAACACCAAGCAGATCCAGGGCCGCACCGGCCCGTGGGAAATGGTTCTCGGCCTCGAGGTCCACGCCCAGGTGGCGTCGAACGCCAAGCTGTTTTCGGGCGCGGCCGTGGGATTCGGCGCGGGACCCAACGCCCAGGTGAGCCTGGTGGACGCGGCCATGCCCGGCATGCTGCCCGTCATCAACCGCCGCTGTGTGGAGCAGGCCATCAAGACCGGCCTGGGTCTCAAGGCGAAGATCAACGAATGGTCGCGGTTCGACCGGAAGAACTATTTCTACCCCGACCTGCCGCAGGGGTATCAGATCAGCCAGTTCAAGGACCCGATCGTGGGCGAGGGCGAGGTCATCGTCGAGCGCGACGACGGCTCCACGTTCACCGTGCGCATCGAGCGGCTGCACCTGGAGCAGGACGCCGGCAAGAGCCTGCACGACCAGGACCCGAACGCCACCTACGTCGACCTGAACCGCGCCGGCACGGCGCTCATGGAGATCGTGTCGCGACCTGATATGCGCACCTCGGAAGAGGCGGCCGCCTATGTGAAGAAGCTGCGGACCATCCTCGTGTACCTAGGCACCTGCGATGGGGACATGGAGAAGGGTAACCTGCGGGCCGACGTGAACGTCTCGGTCTGCCGTCCTGGCGCCTACGAGAAGTACCGCGAGACCGGCGACTTCAGCCACCTGGGCACGCGCTGCGAGATCAAGAACGTCAACTCGTTCCGCTTCATCCAGCAGGCCATCGAATACGAGGCGCGCCGCCAGATCGAGATCCTCGAGGACGGCGGCAAGATCGATCAGGAGACCCGCCTGTTCGACACGGTGAAGGGCGAGACCCGCTCGATGCGCTCGAAGGAAGAGGCGCACGACTACCGCTACTTCCCCGATCCCGACCTGCTGCCGCTCACGCTTGACCCCGCCTGGATCAAGCGGCTTGAGGCCGAGCTTCCCGAACTGCCCGACGCCAAAAAAGCTCGGTTGCAGTCGCAATACGGCCTGTCGGCTTACGACGCCGGCGTCCTGATCACGGAACAGGCCCGCGCCGACTTCTACGAGGCGGCCGCCAAAGGCCGGGACAGCAAGCTGGTCTCAAACTGGGTGACCAACGACCTCGCCGCCAAGCTGTCGGCCGGCGGGATCGACATCGCGGACTCTCCGATCAAGCCGGCCGCGATCGCCGAGCTGGTCCAACTGATCGAGGAGGGCGTGATCTCCTCCAAGATCGCCAAGGACGTCTTCGAGCGGATGTGGGCCGGCGAGGGCGCGGCGGGCGAAATCGTCGAAAAGCAGGGCCTGAAGCAGGTCAGCGACACCGGCGCGCTGGAAAAGATCATCGACGACCTGATCGCCGCCAACCCCGGCCAGGCCGCCCAGGTGAAGGAAAAGCCCCAGGCCATCGGCTGGTTCGTGGGCCAGGTGATGAAGGCGACGGGGGGCAAGGCCAACCCTGGCGTCATCAACCAACTGCTGAAGGCGAAGCTGGAGGGGTAGCGGCTTCCCCCGCTTGCGGGGGGAGGCCGTCAGTCCACCCGGTCGAAGATCCGGCCGCTGCCCATCTCGACCAGCGCGAAGCCGTTGCCCATCCGCACCCACGCATAGCCGTGGGGCGGCGGGCGCAGCCGATAGCGCTGGTAGTTCTCGACCACGTCGCCACGGTAGCTATCGGGCACGAAGCCCCGGCGCGTGGTTCCTGGCGCGGGCCGCATGTAGTTCGGCCGCGGTCCGCGCATGTAGTTGGGCCGGGGGCCTTCCATGTAGTCGGGCCGCGGCTGGCCCACATAGCTGGAGCGCGGGGGGCCGTCGTCGTAGCGCGGGCGGGGCTCGGGGCGCCGGTGCCGCTCGTCCGTGTAGCGGGGCGGTTCCACGCGCTCCCAGCCGCGGACGCCGCGTCCTTCGCCCCTCGGTTCGCCGCGTCGCTCGTAGCCGCGCGGCGGTCCGCGCTCCGGGCCACGATCGCCGCCCCGCCCGCGGGCTTCCGACCGCTCGGCGCGCCCACGGCCCTGGTCGCCGTCCCGCGCGAACGCGGACGCCGCCAGCGGCATGGAGCCGGCCAAGCTGGCCGCCGCCGCCAAAATGAGGACGAGACGCTTCATCTTGCGCGCATTATCGCCGGGACTGGCTGAACTCTCCCTGAACGCGGCCGTCGCCACGGCGGCCGATCATCTACCCCCTAACGCACGCGCGCGGGAAGCGGCTGTGCCGTAGGGCGTGCGCCGAGCGGCGCGAACGTGTTCGGCGAACCGGTGCGGTGGAATGTCTCAGGGGCCTTTCCTGACGATTCGACAACGGCGCCCTTAACCATGTGTTCAGCCAGACCTTGGTTTTCTCTCCTCGTAGGCCGGTTGAAGTCTCGAAAAGCGAGGCGGCCGGTCCGACGAGGATAGAAACCATGCTGGCGAGCATCGACATGAAGTCCGACGCCCTGCCGCTGCCGACTCCGGACGCGACGGGCGACGAGTTGTTCCGTATGGGCCTGCTGTATTCCACGGGCCAGGGCGGCGCCCCGCTCGACTACGTCTCGGCGCACATGCTGTTCAATCTGGCCGCGATGCGCGGCTCGATCGAAGCCAAGGTCTACCGCAAGGAGATCTCGGAAGAGATGGCGTCGGAAGACGTGGCCGAGGCCCAGCGCCAGGCCCGCCAATGGCTGGCGCAGGGCTGATCTCCTGAACATCGCCGCAGGCCAGGCGGGGCGCCTGGCCGCGGAGCCGTTCCGACCTGCCTCGTGAGGATGCCATGTCCTCATCCGCGCAAACCGTGCGCGACCCGCTAGGCAGAGCGCCCATCGTCCGCTAAGAACCGCCCTCCCGCGGGCGCTGCGTCGTCCGCGATCCGGTGACGTGGCCGAGTGGCTGAAGGCAACGGTTTGCTAAATCGTCATACGTGAAAGCGTATCCAGGGTTCGAATCCCTGCGTCACCGCCATTCTTCCTGAGGCCCCGATGATCCGGGAGATCTTCGAAGAGGCCACGGCCCTGCAGCGGCAGGGGGACCTGGACGGGGCCATCGCGCGCTATCGCCGCTGCCTCGAGCTCGATCCCGCGCGCACCCTCGTCCGCCACAACCTCTGCATCGCCCTCCTGACCGCCGGCCGGCTCGAGGAGGGGTTCTCGCTCTACGACCTCCGCTTCGAGGCGGGACGCCAGGTGGTGCCCCGGCCGCGGCTGTCGTTCCCGGAGTGGTCGGGCGAGCCGTTGGACGGCCGTTCGATCCTCGTCTGGCCCGAGCAGGGCTTCGGCGACCACATCATGTTCGCCCGGTTCGTGCCCGAACTGGTCCGGCGCGGGGCGCGGGTTTCGATGCTGGTCGCCCCACCGCTTGCGCGCCTGTTCGAAAGCCTGCCGGCCACCCTGATCGTCGCCGAGGGCCAGGTCAGCATTCCGCCGCACGACGCCTGGGCGATGGCCGGCTCTCTGCCGCACCGGCTGGGCGTGTCGCTGGAGACGCTACCGGCCGCGCCGTACCTGCCGTCAGGCATCGGCGGGGAGGGGATCGGGATCATGTGGCGCGGCAACCCCGCCCACGGCGCCGACGTCAGCCGCTCGCTGCCCATCGACGTCGCCGAACAGCTCCTGGCCCTGCCGGGGGCGCGCAGCCTGCACCCCGAGGACACCGGCGCGCGCGATTTCCAGGACACCGCCGACATCGTCCGCGGCCTGGGACGCGTGATCTCCGTGGACACCTCGGTCGCACACCTGGCCGGCGCCGTGGGCAAGCCGACCTGGATCCTGCTCCAGGCCCGCGATCCCGACTGGCGATGGATGCTGGGCCGTTCGGATAGTCCCTGGTACCCGACCGCGCGGCTGTTCCGGCAGCCCGCGCCCGGCGACTGGACGTCGGTGCTGGACGAACTGCGGGCGGCGCTGAGCGCCGAGCAGCCCTGAGCCGGGACGTTGATTTCACTTGGATGACGCCGCGTTCGGCGTGATCGGTTTCAGCCACGGCCGCGCCAGACGGCCTCTTCCAGGGTGAAACGCGTGCAGGGCTACGACCTCATCATCGTGGGCGGCGGCATCGGCGGCTCGGCTTTGGCCGTCGTCATGGCGCAGGCGGGGCGCTCGGTGCTGTTGCTGGAACAGTCCGAGACCTACCAGGACCGCGTGCGCGGCGAGTGGATCGCGCCCTGGGGCGTGGACGAGGTGCGCCGGCTGGGACTCTACGACCTGCTCAGGGGCGCGGGCGGCCACCACCTGACGCGGCACGTCACGTTCGACGAGGGCAAGGATCCCGTCGAGGCCGAGGCCGAGGCGCTCCCGCTGGGCTTCTTCCGCGAGGGCGTGCCGGGGCCGCTCTGCATCGGCCACCCCAAGCATTGCCAGACCCTGTTCGACGCGGCGCGCGCGGCGGGGGCCGAGACCTTGCGCGGCGTCCGGGTGGTGTCGCTGAGCCTGGGCGGGGCGCCCTCGGTGACCTTTGAAGCCGAGGGCCAGCTTCGCGAGGCCAACGCCCGCCTGCTGGTCGGCGCCGACGGCCGCACGTCGATGGTGCGCGAGGCGGCCGGCATCCGCCTGCACCAGGACGAGCCGCACCACTGGTTCGCGGGCCTGCTGGTGGAGGGCGCGGAAGGCTGGGCCGACGACCTCCAGGCCATCGGCACCGAAGGCGACTTCGGCTTCCTGGCGTTCCCGCAGGGCGGCGGCCGCGTGCGCCTCTACGGCGGCTACGGGCTCGACCAGGCGCGGCGGTTCAAGGGCGAGGAGGGCCCGCGACGCTTCCTCGACGCCTTCGCCATGCGGTGCAGCCCGGAGAACCGCCACATCGTGGCCGCCAGGCCGGCCGGCCCGCTGCTGAGCTACATCAACGCCGATTCCTGGACCGACGAGCCCTTCGCGCCCGGCGCCGTGCTGGTGGGTGACGCGGCGGGCTGGAACGACCCGATCATCGGCCTGGGCCTATCGATCACCTATCGCGACGTCCGCATCGTCAGCGACATCCTGAAGGCTTCCGACGACTGGTCGCCCGCCGCCTTCGCCCCCTACGCCGAGGAACGGGCCGAGCGCATGCGCCGCCTACGCTTCGCCGGAAAGCTGCAATCGGCCATCGACATGGAGTTCGGCCCGCAGGCCCAGGCGCGGCGCCACAGCTATCATAGGCGCGGGGCGGCCGATCCCACGCTGAAGCTTCACGGCGTCGCCGTGATGGCGGGACCGGAGGTCGCGCCGCCCGAAACCTTCACCGAGGCGCACCGCGCGCGCGTCCTGGAGGGCTAGATGGACATCGCCGACTACAACGCCCGCTGGCTCGCCGCCTGGACCGCCAAGGATGTGGACGGCCTCTGCGCATTCTACGCCGAGGATTGCATCTACAAGGACCCACAGACGGCCGGCGGCCTCAGCGGCAACGCCGCCCTGCGCGCCTATCTGACCGGCCTGTTCGCGGCCACGCCGCCCATGACCTACACGCCGGACGAAACCTGGCCGATCCCGGGCGGATTCTGCGGCCGATGGTACTGCGACATCGGGGAAGGGGGCTCCGGCGGACGCCTACGTGGCTTCGACCTGGTGGTCCTCGACGGCGACCGCATCGCGCTGAACGAAGTCTACGTCCACCAGATGCCGGCATGAGCCTCGCCATGGACAAGCCCGACATCAGACGCCCGGGCGACGTCGACGCCGCTTGGCTCACCGCCGTCCTGCAAGGCGCCGGCGTCGACGCCGTGGTGGCCGGGTTCGAGGCGAAGAATGTCGGCACCGGCCAGATCGGCGAGAGCGTCCGCTTCAAGCTGACCTACGAGCGATCGGATGACGACGCGCCGGCCTCGCTGGTGGGCAAGTTCCCGTCCCCCGACGAGACCAGCCGCGGCACTGGCGTCATGCTGGGCAACTACCTGCGCGAGGTGCGCTTCTATCAGCAGCTCGCGCCCCGCGCCCTGGTCCGGACGCCGCGCTGCTGGTTCACCGACACCGACGCGACCGGCGGCGAGTTCGTCCTGATGATGGAGGACCTGGCCCCTGCGGAGCAGGGCGATCAGCTGAAGGGCGTCAGCCTCGACCAGGCCCGCCTGGTGGTGGAAGAGGCCGCGCGCCTGCACGCCTCGTTCTGGGGGGATGAGGGCCTGGACGAACTGCCCTGGGTCCAGGGCGCGAAGGCCGCGCCGGCCAGCGCGGTGACCCCTGAACTGGTTTCCGGCCTCTGGCAGGGCTTCCGCGCCCGCTACGCCGATCGCTTGCAGCCGCACTGGATCGAGGTCGGAGAGGCGCTGACCAGCCGATGGAGCCGGCTGGGCGAACGGGAGCAGGGGCCCCGCACCCTCGCCCACCACGACTTCCGTCCCGACAACATGATGTTCGGCACCGCCGCCGGCGGCCATCCGGTGACCGTGCTGGACTGGCAGTCGTTCACCTACGCGGTGGGCGCGACCGATGTGGCCTACTTCCTGGCCGGCGCGCTCCCGCCCGAGGTTCGCCGCGTGCACGAGGTGGAGCTTCTGGGGCTCTATCACCGCGAACTGACGCGCCTGGGCGTCGCGGGCTATTCGATGGACGACCTGCGCCGCGACTACGGCGTCGGAGCTTTCCAGCTGTTCCTCACGGCCTTCTTCGCCTCGATGGTGGTGATCCAGACCCCGCGCGGCGACGACATGTTCATGCAGATGCTCGGCAGCGCCGCCGATCACATTCTCGACCACGACGCCCTGGCCGCCCTGGCCTGACGCCGCGTCAAGATTCCCGCTGGTAAGTTATCAGCGATCAGTTATCTTCGCCCCCAACGAACCTAAAGGGGCGGATTCTGGGTATGACGACCGAGCACTTCGACGTGGTGATCGTGGGGGCTGGCCTGTCCGGCGTCGGCGCGGGCTATCACCTCAAGACCGCCTGCCCGGACCGCAGCTATGTGATCCTCGAAGGCCGCGACGCCATCGGTGGCACCTGGGACCTGTTCCGCTATCCCGGCATCCGCTCGGACAGCGACATGTACACGCTGGGTTACGCCTTCAAGCCGTGGACCGAGGCCAAGGCCATCGCCGATGGCCCATCGATCCTCGGCTATGTGCGCAAGACCGCCGCCGAGAACGGCATCGACCGCCACATCCGCTACAACCACATGGTCAAGCGCGTGAGCTGGTCGACCGAGGCCGCCGCCTGGACCGTCGAGGCCGAGGTCGCCGGGAAGGTCACCACCTTCACCTGCAACTACCTGTTCCTCTGCGGGGGCTACTACTCCTACGAGGGGGGCTACACGCCCGACTTCCCGGGGGTCGAGAGCTTCAAGGGCCGCCTGGTTCATCCGCAGAAGTGGCCCAAGGACCTGGACTATTCCGGCAAGAAGGTCGTGGTGATCGGCTCGGGCGCCACCGCGGTGACGCTGGTGCCGGAGATGGCCAAGACCGCCGCCCATGTCACCATGCTGCAGCGCTCGCCCACCTACGTCGTCAGCCGCCCGGCCGAGGACAAGATGGCCAACAGCCTGCGCAAGTGGCTGCCGGGCAAGCTGGCCTACGACATCGTCCGTTGGCGCAACGTGCTGTTCGGCATGTACTTCTTCAAGATGGCCCGCGAGAAGCCGGCCGCCGTGAAGGCCAACATCCTGAAGATGGTCCGCGAACAGCTCGGCCCCGACTACGACGTCGATAAGCACTTCACGCCGACCTACAATCCCTGGGATCAGCGTCTCTGCCTCGTGCCCGACGCCGACATGTTCCAGCAGATCAAGAGCGGCCGTGCGTCGGTGGTCACCGACCACATCGACACCTTCACGCCCACGGGCATCCGCCTGAAGTCGGGCGAGGAACTCGAGGCCGACGTCGTCGTCTCGGCCACCGGCCTGGTGCTGGAGGTCTGGAACGGCATCGAGGTCACGGTCGACGGCCGCAAGGTCGATGCGTCCCAGACCCTGTCGTACAAGGGCATGATGTACGAGGGCGTGCCGAACATGGCGTCGGCCTTCGGCTACACCAACGCCTCGTGGACGCTGAAGTGCGACCTGACGTGCGAATACGTCTGCCGCGTGCTGAACCACATGAAGAAGACCGGCCTGCGCCAGGCGACGCCGGTCAACACCGACCCGACCGTGACCTTCGAGCCTTGGCTCGACTTCTCGTCCGGCTATGTCCAGCGGGCGATGGCCAAGTTCCCCAAGCAGGGCAACAAGGCGCCGTGGCGGCTGGACCAGAACTACGCCAAGGACCTGATGAACCTCCGCTACGCCAAGCTGGAAGACGGCGTGCTGCGCTTCACCAACCGCGTCGGCGAAACGGCCAAGGCGTCACCCGAGAAGATCGCGGCCTGATCTTCGGCTGGCGTCGGCCGGCGGTGCGGTTTACATATGTAAGTCGTACCCGGTCCGGAGCGTTCGAGGATGGCGCGCAGGCGCAGGCTGACCAACGGCCAGAAGATCGTCATCGCGGGGGCCGCCGTCGTCGCGGTCGCCTTGCCGGGCTGGCTCCTCATTCAGAGCTATCTCGGCAAGCGCGAGGCGGCGCTGTTCCTGGCCAGCGAGGCGGTGGTCGATGGGCCGCCGTGCCCCAGCCTGACCAAGGCGCAGTTCGAGGCCCAGAAGCTTTCGACGCCCAAGGCCACGTTCTATGAGGGCGTCACCTTCGCCCGCCAGTTCGGCCACATGGAATGCCGCTCGCTGCGCTACGGCGCGGGGTGGGGGACCGCGGTCTATCCCGTCTGCCAGTTCACCAGCCCCAAAGCGCTGAAGATCACGACGGACAAGGGTGAATGGTACTTCGCGCCCGGTCCCGGCCAGCCCGCCACGGTCGGAACGCCCAAGGGTCAGGCGCAATGCGTCCTGGCCTCGAACTTCACGATCGGGAAGCTGGTCGGCGCCCGCTAGTGCGCGTGGCAGTCGGCCAGGCCGCGGTCCGGTTTGGGCAGCGGGGCCTCGGCGCCGCCACAGCCGCCCAGCGGCCGGCGGGAGGTGACGAAGTGACCGAAATCCGAGGGCGGATTGCGAGTGGTCCACGCCTTCGGCCGCGAAAGCTGAGCCTTCAGGCGCGACAGGAGATCGTCGAGGCTCTCATCCGAGCCCGTCAGATCCTGACGGAAACTGCGCTCTTGCATGGCCGGGGTTTATACGCCTTTCAGGCGAGTGATTCCACCCCGCGGGCGAACCGCCATGCTAAAGCTGCTCACATTCGTGAGATCAGGGGAGGAAGACTACTGTGAAGCTTTATACGTCGATCGGGCCGAACCCGCGTGTCGTGAAGATGTTCCTGGCCGAGAAGGGGATCGACGTCGACCGCATCGAGGTCGACCTGCGCAGCGGTGAGAACCGGCGCGACCCTTACCTCGCCGTGAATCCGGCGGGCCAGACCCCGGCCCTCGTGCTGGAAAGCGGCGTGGCCATCACCGAGATCACCGCCATCTGCGAATACCTGGAAGAGATCACCCCGCATCCCCCGCTGATCGGAACCAACGCCGAGGAGCGCGCCCAGACCCGCATGTGGACGCGCCGCGTCGACATCAAGGTCTGCGAGCCGATGGCCAATGGCTTCCGCTTCGCCGAGGGCCTGCCGATGTTCGAGAGCCGGATGCGGTGCCTGCCCGAGGCCGCGCCCGGCCTGAAGGCGGTGGCGCAGGACGGGATCGCCTGGCTGGAGGCCAACTTCAAGGGGCCGTGGATCACGGGCGGACGGTTCAGCCTGGCCGACATCCTGCTGTTCGCCTTCATCGACTTCGGCATCGTGGTCGGCCAGCCGCTCGATCCGAAGTACGCCAAGGTGGGCGATTGGTTCGCACGCGTGAAAGCCCGGCCCAGCGCGGCGGCCAGTGCCTGACACCAAACGGCCGCTGAGGGGTTGTCCAACTGATGCCACAGCCCCCGGCGGTCGCCGTGCCCGACACCGACGCCCATGCGATCGGCGCGCCCGATGGCCTGCCGATCCCGCGCCGCTACTGGTCGGTGGCGGCGATCTGGCTGGCGATGACGATGTCGGTGCTGGACGGGGCCATCGCCAACGTGGCCCTGCCCACCATCGCCCGCGAGTTGAACGCCAGCGCCGCCTCGTCGATCTGGATCGTCAACGCCTATCAGCTCGCCATCACCGTCACCCTCCTGCCGCTGGCGGCCCTGGGCGACCGGCTAGGCTACCGGCGGGTCTATATGGTGGGCTTGGCGGTCTTCACCCTCGGCTCGCTGGGCTGCGCCCTGTCGCAGACGTTGGAGCAGCTCACCGCCGCGCGCGTGTTGCAAGGCCTCGGCGCGGGCGGGATCATGAGCATCAACTCGGCGCTGGTGCGGTTCACCTATCCCAAGCGCCTGCTCGGCCGCGGCATCGGGCTGAACGCCCTGGTGATCTCGGTGGCCGCCGCCGTCGGTCCCACGGTCGCCGCCGCGATCCTGGCGCGGGCCACCTGGGAGTGGCTGTTCGCGATCAACGTGCCGATCGGCCTCGTGGCCATCTTCATCGCCGCCCGCGCCCTGCCGCGCACCGTGGGCTCGTCGCGGCCGTTCGATTGGATTTCGGCGGTCCTGAACGCCCTGGCCTTCGGCTTCCTGATCACCGGGGCCGAGAGCCTGGCGCGGGAGGGGCTGACGGCCGGGGTTTGGAAGCTGGGGGTAGGCGTCGTCGCCGCCGCCTTCCTGGTGCGCCGGGAGCTCGGCCGCGAGGCGCCGCTGGTGCCGTTCGACCTGCTGCGGATCCCGATCTTCGGCCTGTCGATCGCCACCTCGATCGTCTCGTTCGCCGCCCAGATGATGGCCTTCGTGGGCCTGCCCTTCTACTTCCAGACCGTGCTGGGCCGCAGCGCGGTCGAAACCGGCTTCCTGATGACGCCCTGGCCGCTGGCGGTGGGCGTGGCCGCGCCGCTCGCGGGCCGGCTGGCCGATCGCTACCGGGCCGGCGCGCTGGGCGGGATCGGCCTGACCGTGTTCGCCGCGGGCCTGTTCGCGCTTTCGCTGATCCAGCCGGGCGCGTCCAACCTGGACATCGCCTGGCGGATGGCGCTGTGCGGCCTGGGCTTCGGCTTCTTCCAGGCGCCCAACAACCGGGCCATGGTCACCTCCGCCCCCATGCACCGCAGCGGGGCGGCCGGCGGCGCGCTGGCGACGGCGCGCCTCCTGGGGCAGACGGGCGGGGCGGTGACGACCGCGGTCTTCTTTCACATCGCGGGGACGCACGCGACGACGACGGCGCTCGCGACGGCCGCCGTTCTGGCGCTGCTCGCCGCGGCGGTCAGCCTCTCGCGCCTGAAGCTCGCCCCGCGCCCGCGGCCCGAGCCGCTGGATCGCGAGGCCGATGTCGCCGCCGGGCCCTAGCCCACCTTTCGGTCGCGGCCTTCCCAGTAGGGCTTGCGCAGTTCGCGGCGCAGCACCTTGCCGGAAGGATTGCGGGGCAGGGCGTCGATGAAGTCCACCGTCTTCGGCGCCTTGTAGGCGGCGATCCGCTCCCGGGCATAGGCGATGATCGCCGCCGGGTCGGGATCCTGGCCGGCCGCCCTAACGACGATGGCCTTCACCGCCTCGCCCCAGCGGTCGTCGGGCACGCCGATCACGGCGGCGTCCGCCACGCCGGGGCAGCCCAGGATCGCGTTCTCCACCTCGGCCGGGTAGACGTTCTCGCCCCCCGACACGATCATGTCCTTCACCCGGTCGTGGACGAAGAAGAAGCCGTCATTGTCCATGAAGCCGGCGTCGCCGGTGCGCAGCCAGCCGTCCGGCCGGATCGTCTCGGCGGTGGCCTCCGGGCGGTTCCAGTAGCCCGCCATGACGATCGGCCCGCGGATCTCGATCTCGCCGATTTCGCCCTGCGGGACCTCGTTGCCTTGTTCGTCCGCGATCCGCGTCTCCAGCGTCGTCCAGGGTCGGCCGCACGACCGTAGGAGCTCGCCCGCGTGCTCGCGGGGCGCCAGGGTCGTGCCCGCCCCAGTGGTCTCGGTCATGCCGTAGAACTGGATGAAGCCGCAGCCGAAGGTCTCGGTCGCCTTGGCCAGCACCGCCTCCGAAATGGGCGAGGCGCCGTACGAAACGGTCTTCAGGCTGGAGAAGTCGGCGTCCTCGACGCCCGGCGTCTGCAGCAGCGCATTGATCATCACCGGCGCCAGGAAGACGTGCGCCACGCGCTCCTCGCCGAAGGCCTTCAGCACATTGGCCGGCGCGAAGTCGGCCTGCAGCACGATCCGCCCGCCGGCCGCGAGGCCGGAGAAGCTGATGTTGGTGCCCGCCACGTGGAACATGGGCATCAGGATCAGCACCGTGTCGTCAGCCGCGTACGAAAACCCGTCGACTAGGTGGCGCAGCTTGAGGAACGCCTCGTAGTTGGCGTTCGATAGCCGCACGCCCTTGGGCAGGCCCGTCGTGCCCGAGGTATAGAGCTGCAGCACGTCGTCGCTGGACTGCGGCCGTTCCAGCTTCGGCGCCGGCGCGGCGTCGCGCAGGGCCGCGTAGTTCTCGAACACCGGATGCTCGCCGCCGACGGCGATCACCTTCACCGGCCGTCCGGCGTGCTCGGCCACGGTCGCCGCGCAATCGAAGAACTCCGGGGTGACGAAGAAGACGCTGGCGCTGGAGTCCTTGAGGATGAACGCGATCTCGGGAACGGCCAGCCGCGAATTGATCGGCGCGAAACAGGCCCGGGCCTTGGCCACGCCGAAGAAGATCTCGTACCAGGCCTCGGAAGGACGACCCAGCCACGCCACCCGGTCGCCCGGCTTCACGCCCGCCGCCTGCAGCAGTCCGGCCACCTGGTCCGAGCGCCGGTCCAGCTCGGCATAGGTCAGGTCGCGACCCTCGAAATGCACCGCGACCTTGTCGCCACGCTCGCGGCCGTGAACCGTGGCGATGTCGGTCAGCGTCTTGATGGGGTCGTCGGTCATGTGAGGTCGGTTCGCTCCCCTGATCCATCGTTAGACGACGACGGCTCAAGCATCCGTTTTAATTATTCCGGCGCTTCCGGAGAAGCGTCGGGGCGGGCTTTGCCGCCCGTCCGGGTTTCGGTCTATCCGATCGTCCGTCTGTCAACAAACCTGACGCTAGGTGACGGCCGAACGCGTTCTGTATTCGACGGCCTCATGGGCGCGTGTCTCCAGCACGTGGCGCAGGATTTCCACGGCGTCCCAGACCTCGGCGTGGCTGAGGTAGAGCGGCGAGAAGCCGAAGCGGGCGATGTCCGGATCGCGGAAGTCCCCGATCACCCCCCGAGCGATCAGGGCCTGGACGACGGCATAAGCGTCCGGGTGGGCGAACGAGACGTGCAGGCCGCGCTGGACCATGTCGCGCGGCCCCGTGAGCCGCAGGCCATGGCCCGCGCAACGCGTCTCGACCAGCTCGATGAACAGCCGGCACAGGGACCGGCCCTTGGCCTCGACGAGCGCCGCGTCGGCCTCGAGCTGCAGGTCCAGCCCGGCCTCCAGAGCGGAAAGCCCCAGGATCGGCGGCGTGCCGCACAGCAGGGTGCGGATGTCGGCGGCGGGCCGGTAGCGGTCCTCGAAGGCAAAGGGCGCGGCGTGGCCCATCCAGCCCGACAGCGGCGAGCGGATGGCCGCCTGGTGACGCTCGGCGACGAACACGAAGGCCGGCGCGCCGGGTCCGCCGTTCAGGTACTTGTAGGTGCAGCCCACGGCCAGGTCCGCGCCCACGCCGTTCAGGTCGCAGGCCACCGCGCCGGCCGTGTGGCACAGGTCCCAGAGCATCAGGGCGCCCTTGGCCTGCGCCGCGGCGGTGACGCCGGCCATGTCCCAGCGCGCGGCGGTCTTGTAGTTCACGTGGGTCAGGACGACGGCGGCGGTGTCCTCGTCGATGGCGGCGAGGACCTCTTCCGGCGGGACGACCTTCAGCGTCGCGCCGGTCATGGCGCACAGGCCCTCCAGCACATAGACGTCGGTCGGGAAGTTGCCGCTTTCGATCACCAGGGTCCGCCGTCCGGGCTGCAGCGTCAGCGCGCCGGCCGCCAGCTTGAAGAGGTTCACCGAGGTCGAGTCCGCCACGATCACCTCCGACGCCTTGGCGCCGATCAGCCGCGCCAGCTTGCCGCCCAACCGCTGAGGCGCTTCGATCCAGCCGGCCGCGTTCCAGCTGGTGATCAGCCCCTGGCCCCACTCGTTTCGCACCGCGTGCTCGGTCCGCTCGACGGCGGCGCGGGGCAGGGGGCCCAGGGAATTGCCGTCCAGGTAGATGATCCCCGGCGGCAGTTCGAAGGCGTCACGGAATCGCGCCAGCGAATCGTCGGCGTCCAGGGCTTCGGCGTCTCTGCGGTCCATGGCGCGTCTTAGCCCTTGGATTTCGCATCCGAAAGGACGGCGGTCCGCGGCCATGCTTAGATGGGTTCGAACAATCGGGATGGCGGGCGCGAAGACCCGCGAGGGACAGGGAGTTTCCATGAACCACTGGCGTAAGCTGGCGCTGGCCTCGACGGCCGCGCTGATTCTGGCGGGCGGGTCGGTCGAGCCGGCCCTGGCGCAGAGGAAGCCTGCGGCGACCGCGAAAGCCGAGAAGTGGCCCGGCCTACCGCCCGGCGCGGCCGAGGAGACGATGGTCCTGCGCGACGGCGTGAAGCTTGCGGCCAACGTCTACAAGCCGGCGGGCAACGGCCCCTGGCCGGTGGTGCTGGCCCGCACGCCCTATCTCAAGGACGGCCGGATCGACCCGGAGAAGGATCCCAAAGGCGTCAAGAACCGCGAGAACCTGGCCAAGCAGGCCAAGCGCTACACCGACGCGGGCTACGTCTTTGTGGTCCAGGACGTGCGCGGGAAGGGCCGCTCGCAGGGCTTCTACCAGGCCTTCGAGAACGACATCGAGGACGGCTACGACGCGGTGGAATGGGCGGGAACCCAGCCCTGGAGCAACGGCAAGGTCGGTATGACCGGCGGCTCGGCCCTGGGCATCACCGCCAACTCGGCCGCGCTGGCCGCTCCGCCGCACCTGAAGGCGGCCTATGTCGTGGTCGCGCCGGCCGACCGGCTCTCGTACAGCTACCCCGGCGGGGTGCTGAAGGAGAAGGACACCATCGGCTGGCTGACCCAACAGGGCGTCCCGCAGGACACCTTGGACAAGACGCGCGCCCGCTCGCTGGACGATGTGAGCTGGAACCGCGTGGCGATGACCACGAACCGCAAGTACATCGAGATCCCGATCTACAACGTCGGCGGCTGGTACGACATCTTCAACGGCGGCACGGTCGACAACTTCGAGTATCTGCAGAACCAGGGCGCCAAGGGCGCGCGGGGTAACCAGAAGCTGCTGATGGGCCCCTTCGGCCACGGCCAGCTCTCGGGCGATCTCGCCTATCCCGGCAGCGACCGGCTGACCCTTGGCGGCGACCAGGAGATCCGCTGGTTCGACTACTGGCTGAAGGGCCAGGACAACGGGATCATGGACGAGCCGCCGGTCCAGTACTTCATGATGGCCGGCGCGAAGAAGGACGCCTACTCGCCCAAGAACCGGATGCTCACCTCCGCCAACTGGCCCCCGGCCTATCGCGAAGTCCGCTACTACCCCGCGGCCGACAAGGGCCTATCGACCAAGCCGCCGGCGGTCCAAGACAGCAAGGTGAGCTACCGGTTCGATCCGGCCGACCCGGTGAAGACCTTCGGCGGCGCCAACCTCACCTTCGAAAGGGGTCCGGAGGACCAGCGCCAGGTGGGCCAGCGCCAGGACTATCTGCGCTTCCAGACGCCAGTGCTGGACAAGGACGTGGCCATCGCCGGGCCGGTGAAGGTCGAGCTCTACGCCGCCACCGACGGCCCCGACACCGACTTCGTCGCCAAGCTGGTGGATGTCTATCCGGACGGCTACGAGGCCTTGGTGCTGGATGCGCCGGTGCGAGCCAAGTTCCGGGGCGGCCGTCTGCCGGAGGACATCCGGATGATGACCCCCGGTGCGCCCGAGAAGCTGACCATCGACCTCTGGCCCACGGCCATTACCTTCGAGAAGGGGCACCGGATCGCGCTGCATATCAGCTCGTCCAACGCACCTCGCTTTGAGGTCAATCCGAACACGGGCGAGGCGCCGACGCTCGGCAAGCTGAAGCCGCGGGTGGCCGTCAACACGATCTACATGGACGAGGCCCATCCCACGGCCATCGTCCTGCCCGTGATCTATCCTGTTGACGTGAAATAGCCGCGTCAGCCCTCCGACATCGTCGTGGGCCGGGGCGCCCGGTCCACGACGGGCAGGGCGGGGAAATCAGTCTTCTTCCGAAGCGCCGGGCTCGTCGTCCTGGCCCTCGCCGTATTCCTGGGTCTCACGGTCCCAGCCGGATCCGTAGTCGGTGCGATCCTCGTCCTCGCGTGAGCCGTAGCGTTCGCGGTCCCAGGGCTCCCGCTCGCCCTCGCCGTGCCCGCCGGGCGGGTCCTTGGGATCGTGTGTCACCATCGCACCTCAACGGACGTGCGTCGCGGCCGTTCCGGCGCTAAGCTTGTTCAGGGAACAGGGATATACTCGTGACGGATCAGGAAGACGAGGCCGCCGTGCTCGCCACGGCGCTGACGGGGATGTTCCGCGCGCTGGAGTCGCGGCCGGTCCCCGAACACATTCGGTGGGTCGTGGATCAGCTCGACGCTTTCGAACCGCCTAAGCCGAACCCATCACCGCCATCGTCTCCAGAGCCATGACGTCCGTGGGGTGGTCGGCGTCCATGATCTTCAGGAGCCGCGCCCGCGCCCGGTTGACCCGGCTCTTGATGGTGCCCAGCGCGCACCCGCAGATTTCGGCCGCTTCCTCGTAGGAAAGGCCAGCCGCCCCGACCAGGATAAGCGCCTCGCGGTGTTCGTCGGGGAGCTGCTGCAGGGCGGCCTGCAGCGCGCGCATGGCCACGCTCCAGTCCTGGGTAGGGGCGGAGGTCAGGGTGCTGGCGTATTCGCCAAGTTCGTCGCGCACCTCGCGACGCCGACGCAGGACGCTCGTGTAGTAGGTGTTGCGCAGGATCGTGAACAGCCACGCGCGTAGGTTGGTGCCGGGCTCGAACTTGTCTCGGTTCGACCAGGCCTTGATCAGCGTGTCCTGCACGAGATCGTCGGCGTCCGAACCGTTGTGACTCAACGACCAGGCGAACGCCCTCAGCGCGGGAATGAGGCCCACGACCTCGTCGCGCCAACTCGCGGTGGAGTCCATCCCATCCCCAATCAAATACGCACCGACACCCCGCAGTCGGAACCAATGCGCCTGCCACCAGCAGGGGTTGAACGCCGCCTCCCGAGGACGGTTCCAGGCAACATAGGGCGATTTTCGGAACCGGCGACAGCTCTCGGCGTTTGAAGCGGGCGTCGATGTGCTTTCTGCATACAACGCGCCCATTGTGGTGTTCCGGTTTCGTCCCCACATTCGCTGGCGGCAGTCCGGCCCAAGCTCGCGGCCGACGAGGGGGAATTTCATGCGCAGCACCGACCGCCCACAGGACCGCGTGCGGCCTGCAGCGCAGGCGAGCGCGGCTGACGACCTCGCCCGCTATCGCGCCGTGCGGCGCGCGTCGGAGGGCCTGACCCGCTCGCTGACGCCGGAGGACATGGGCGCCCAGTCGATGCCCGACGCCAGCCCGACGAAGTGGCACCTGGCGCACACCACCTGGTTCTTCGAGACCTTCATGCTCACGCCGCACCTGGCGAACTACAGGGTCTTCGATCCGCGCTTCGGCTATCTGTTCAACTCTTACTATGAGGCGGTCGGCCCGCGGCAGCCGCGGCCGGCCCGGGGCTTGGTCACCCGGCCCTCGATCGCCGACGTCCTGGCCTATCGCGCGCATGTCGATGCGGGGATGGCCGCCTTGCTCGCCGACGGAGCCGGAGAACTCTCCGACCTGTTGAACCTGGGCTTGGCGCACGAGGAGCAGCATCAGGAGCTGATCCTGATGGACATCCTGCACCTGTTCGCCCAATCGCCGCTGTCGCCCGCTTTCGCCCCGCCGCGTGCCGCGCCGCCCGAACCGGCCGCGCCCCTGGGCTACGTCGGCTTCGCGGGCGGTCTCGTCGAGATCGGCCACGACGGCCAGGGCTTCGCCTTCGACAACGAGGGCCCACGACACCGCGTCTGGCTCGAGCCGTTCCGCCTGGCCGACCGCCTCGTCACCAACGGTGAGTGGCTGGCCTTCATGGCTGACGGCGGTTACGCGCGGCCTGAGTTCTGGCTCTCCGAGGGCTGGGCGCTGGTTCGCGAGGAGGGCTGGCAGGCCCCGGTCTATTGGCGCGAAGCGCCAGAGGGCTGGCGGGTCATGGGCCTTTCGGGTCTGCGGCCGCTGGATCCCGCCCAGCCGGTCAGCCACCTGAGCTACTACGAGGCGGAAGCCTATGTCTCATGGGCCGGGGCGCGACTGCCGACCGAAGCCGAGTGGGAGCACGCGGCCGCATCCGTCCCGGTGGAGGGGAATTTCGTGAGCTCAGGCCGACTGGCCGCCCAGACGGCGCCAGAGGGCCAGGGCCTGCGCCAAATGTTCGGCGACCTCTGGGAATGGACCCGCAGCGCCTATCTGCCTTATCCGGGCTTCCGGACCGCCGCCGGCGCGGTGGGCGAGTACAACGGCAAGTTCATGTCGGGCCAGTTCGTCCTGCGCGGCGGCGCTTGCGTCACCCCGGCCGGCCACGCGCGCCCCAGCTACCGCAACTTCTTCTATCCGCACCAGCGCTGGATGTTCTCGGGCCTGCGGCTGGCGTTGGACGGCGCGGGCGAGGGCGCGCGAGAGCCGTCCGACCTGGAGGTCGACGTCATCGCCGGGCTGTCGAAGCCGCACAAGTCGATGCCGCCCAAGCACTTCTACGACGCCGAGGGCTCGGAGCTGTTCGAGGCGATTACCGAACTGCCCGAATACTATCCGACGCGGACCGAGGTCGCCCTGCTGAAGGATGCGGCGGCCGAGATCTCGCGCCACATCCCTGACGGCGCCGCGCTGGTCGAGTTCGGCTCGGGCGCCAGCACCAAGACCCGCATCGTGCTGGACGCCGCTCCGCAGATCGCCGTCTACGCGCCCATCGACATCAGCGCCTCGGCGCTGGAGGGTGCGGCGAAGGCGATCCGGGCCGACTATCCCAACCTCACCGTCGCCCCGCTGCGTGACGATTTCACCAACGCCCTGCGGCTGCCCGAGGAGACCGACGGCCGTCCGGTCGTGGGCTTCTTCCCCGGCTCCACGATCGGCAACTTCACCCCGCACGAGGCTCGCGCCTTCCTGGTCGGCGCCCGCCGGCTGCTGGGCGAGGGCGCGGCCTTCCTCGTCGGCCTCGACCTCGTGAAGGACGAGCGAACCCTCGTGGCCGCCTACGACGACGCACAGGGCGTCACCGCGGCCTTCAACAAGAACCTGCTGAAACGCATCAACCGCGAGCTCGCCGGCGATTTCGACCTCGCCGCCTTCGCCCACCGCGCCGTCTGGAACGCAGCGGAAAGCCGGATGGAGATGCACCTGGTCAGCCTGAAGGACCAGGTGGTCCACGCCGCCGGCCAGACCTTCCGCTTCGCCGAGGGCGAAACGATCCACACCGAGAATTCCTACAAGTTCACGATCGAACGGATCTCGACCCTGGCCGCCGAGGCGGGGTGGAAGCTGGAGCAGCGCTGGGTCAGTGAAGACCCCGCGTTCGGGATGGTGCTTCTCCGGGCCTGAGGCGGCGTGGCGCGCAACGGAAAACGGACGCCGGTGAGGGCGTCCGTTGATTTCCGATCTCGGGGGGGTGAGGGGAAACCTTAGCTTTCGCGACCGCGGGTGCGGCCGCCGCCGCGCGAGGCTTCGCCACCCTTACGGCCGGCCTGGGCGGCCAGGTCGCGGTCCTTGGCGAAACTGCGCTTCTCGCTCGGCACGCTGGCTCCGCCCTTGCGGGCGATCTCGCGGCGGCGTTCGGGGTTCATGGCGGCAAAGCCACGACGGGCGCGGGGCTTGCCGGTGTCGACGGTGGGCATCGAGTGGGTCTCCTCGGGTAGGGCTTGCGGTGAGGCTAACCCCCGAGGCAGGGCCAAGGTTGCGTTAAGCGTTGAGACTTATTCGCGGCGAAGCGCCTCGATGGGGTCCAGACGGGCCGCGCGCCATGAGGGATAGGCGCCGAACACCAGCCCGACCACGACCGAGAATCCCAACGCCAGCGGGCCCGCCCAGGTGGGCACGGCGGCGGGCCAGTCGCCCAGCTTGGCGATCGCGAAGGCCCCTAGCACCCCGATCGCCAGGCCGATCAGCCCGCCCACCAGCGACAGGGCGACGCTCTCCAGCGCGAACTGGATCAGCACGTGGCTGCGCTTGGCCCCGAGCGCCATCCGCAGGCCGATCTCGCGGGTCCGTTCGGTGACGGCGACCAGCATGATGTTCATGATGCCTACGCCGCCCACCACGAGCGACACGCCCGCCACCGCCGCCAGCAGCACGGTGAACGTGCCCACCGCGGCCTGGCTGGCCTCGAGGATCGAGGCCATGTTCTGGGTCTGGAAATCGTCGTCCTCGCCCGGGCGGATCTTGTGCTGGTCGCGGAGCAGGTTGGTCACGTCTTCCTGGACGCGGTCCAGGCTCTCCTCGTCGGCGGCCTTCACATAGATGGTCTGCACGCTGTCCCCGCGACTGCGACGACCGGCGATGCGGGAGCGCACGGCGCTCAGTGGCCCCAGCACCACGTCGTCCTGGTCCTGGCCGAAGCCTGCCTGGCCCTTGGACTCTAGCACCCCGATCACCTCGAAGGGCACGGTCCGCACACGCACGCGCCGGCCAATGGGGTCGCCGTCGCCCCACAGCTGCCGCGCCACGGTGGGACCCACCACCAGGACCTTGCGGCCCTGGCGCGCCTCGCTCTCGTCGAACATGCGCCCAGAGGCGATCTTCAGGTCGCGGGCGATCAGGTAGTCGGGCGTGACCCCTTGGATCTGGGTGTTCCAGTTGGCGCCGTCCGCGGCGAGTTGGGCCTGGCCGCGCACCAGCGGCGCGACGGCGGCCACGTTCTCCACCTGCTTGGCGATGGCCGTCGCGTCGCCGTCGCGCAGCGAGAAGCCGCCGCCGGCCGCCTGGTTCACCGGGCCGCGCTGGAAGTTGGGCGTCACGATGATCAGGTTCGAGCCCAGGCCCGCGATGGCGCTCGTCACCCGTTGCTGCGCGCCCATGCCGATGGACGTCATCATCACCACGGCCGCCACGCCGATCACCACCCCCAGCGAGGTCAGCACGCTGCGCATCGGGTGGGCGACGATCGCGCCGACAGCGAACCGGACCAGTTCGAACCACTTCACGACCTGCGCCCCCGTTCGTCCGAAACGATCAGGCCGTCGCGGAAGGCCACGCGGCGATGCGCCATGTCGGCGACTTCCGGGTCGTGCGTGACGATCGCCAGGGTGAGTCCGCCGGCGTTCAGCTCCTCGAACAGCGCCAGCACGTCCTCGCCGGTCTGGGTGTCGAGCGCACCGGTGGGTTCGTCTGCCAGCAGGAGGTCGGGCCGGTTGGCGAGGCTGCGGGCGATCGCCACGCGCTGCTGCTGGCCGCCCGAGAGCTGCGTGGGGCGGTGTCCGATCCGCGATCCCAGGCCGACGCGTTCGAGCAGTTCCGCCGCGCGCGCCCGGCGAGCCTTCGGCTCCACGCCGGCGTAGATCATCGGCAGTTCGACGTTCTGCAGGGCCGTCAGGCGGGGCAGCAGCTGGAAGGACTGGAAGACGAACCCGATCCGGCGACGCCGGAAGTCGGCCAGTTCGTCGTCGCTGAACCCGGCCACGTCCTCGCCCTCGAAGCCATAGGTCCCGGACGTCGGGCGATCCAGCCCGCCCAGGATGTTCATCAGGGTCGACTTGCCCGAGCCGGAGGGCCCGATCACCGCGACGTACTCGCCGCGGTCGATGTGCAGGCTGACCCCCGCCAGGGCGGCGACCTCCTCGTCGCCCATGATGTAGACCTTGCGCAGGTCTCGGATGTCGATCACCGGCCTACATCCGCACCCGCACGCCGCCGCCCGCGCCGGGCGGCCCGCCCATCGGGCTGCCGAGCTGGGCCTTGGGCCGAGGCCCGCCGCCGACGATCACCTGGTCGCCGGGCTTCAGCTCGCGGCTGACGATCTCGGTGTACGAGCCATCCGTGGCGCCCACGCGCACCGAGATCGGGACGGGCTTCTTGTCGCGCAACACGTAGACCGTCCCGGCGCGCATCCCGCCGCCGCGGCCCTGGGTCAGGGTGGCGCGCAGGGCGGTCAGCTTGGCCTTCTGGTCGGGGCGCAGCAGGGGTTCGAGCTTGGCCAGCGCCTCGGAGGTCGGCTTGGCCATGGCCTCGCGCATCGCGCCCGGCTCGCCCGCCGCCGAGGCGCGGGCCGCCTGGATCTTGGTGCGCAGCTCGGCCTGGATCGGCTCCCAGGCCTTCTGCTGGCGGGCGTCGAGGTCCAGTTGCTCGACCAGCCGCCCGGCCATGCCGCCGCCCTGTCGCGCGCCGCCCTGGCGACCGCCGCCGCCGCCGAGGCCCGGACTCCCGGCCGTCACATTGCCGCCGCCGCGGGCGCCGCTGCTGCGGCCGTCCGAGGGCGGCGTCCAGCGCAGCGCCTGCACGGGGACCTTCACGACGTCGCGGCGCGTGTCGATGATGATGTCGGCGTTGGCCGTCATGCCGGGCAGCAGCTTGCGCCGCGGGTTGTCCGCCTCGGCGATCACCGTGTAGCTGACCACGTTCTGGTCGGTCGTCGGCTGCTTGCGCACCTGGGTCAGGACGCCCTCGTAGGTGTCGTCCGGGAACGCGTCGACGGTGAAGCGCACCATCTGGCCCTCCCGCAGCGAGCCCACGTCGGCCTCGTCCACCGAGATCTTCACCTCCACCTTCGACAGGTCCTGGGCGATGGTGAACAGCACCGGCGCCTGCAGGCTGGCGGCCACCGTGTTGCCGGGCTCCACCTTGCGGTCGACCACGATGCCGTCGATGGGCGAGACGATGGTCGTGCGGCCCAGGTCGACCTGCTGGCTGCGCAGGGCGGCCCGGCTCTGGGTCACGCGCGCGGCCGCGGCGGCCACGTTGGCCCGCGCTGTCTTCAGCGCCGCCGTCGCCTGGTCCAGCGTCGTGGCGGCGTACCAGCCCTGGTCCACCAGCGTCTTCTTGCGATTGTAGTCGGCCTGGGCGTTGTCCAGCGTGGCCTGCGCCTGGCGCACCGCCGCCTGGCCCGCCTGGATGTCGGCCTGCCCCTGGGCGACGCGCGACTGGTAGGTCTGCGGGTCGAGGATCGCCAGCGTCTGTCCCGCCTTCACTTCGTCGTTGAAGTCGGCCAGCACCTTGGTCACCTGTCCGGAGATCTGCGAACCGACGTCCACGGTGACCAGGGCCTGCAGGCTGCCGGAGGCCGAGACCGATCGGGTGATGTCGCCGCGCTCCACCTCGCCGAACCGATAGGGATCCTTGTCGGGCTTGGGCCGCAGGTTCCAGCCAACGATCGCCGCCACGATCAGGCCGACGACCGCCAAGGTGATCCAGGCGGCGCGGGGAATAGCCAAACGGCGACGGCGGGTGGTCGGGTTCAGGCTCATGTCGTCCCAAGTATCCGCGGGTCCGGATGAACCCGCAGTGACTAGGCCAGACCCGCTTTGCGGATGGATTTCACTTTCGTGTCGTCTTGCGCCTGCACGCGCCGCAAAGCAGACAAACCGCTACAGCGGAAGTTGCACCCGCGCCGTCAGGCCGCCGCCCGTGCGGTTGATCAGGCTCACGTCGCCGCCGTGGCCGCGAGCGATGGAACGGACAACGGCCAGGCCCAGGCCGATCCCGCCGGTCTGGCGGCTGCGCGAGGGCTCGCGGCGGTAGAACGGCTCGAACACCTTCTCGGCGTCCTTCTCGGGGATGCCGGGCCCGTCGTCGTCGATCTCGACCACGGCATGGCCGTCGCGCTGGAATACCCGCGCCCGCGCCTGGCCCCCGAACTTCACGGCGTTCTCAAGCAGGTTGGCGATCAGGCGGCGCAGCGCCATCGGGTCGCCCTCCAGCACCACCTTCTCGCTGACCTCGGCCTCGGTGTTGGCGCCCGTCTCCGCCATCTCGTCGCACAGGCTCTCGACCAGCGAGGACAACTCCAGCGGCGTGCGCTCGCCGGGTTTGGTGGCGTCGCGGACGAAGGCCAGGGTCGCCGTGATCATCTCCTCCATCTGGTCCAGGTCGGAGGCGTACTTCGCCTTCTGGTCCTCGGGCAGGGCCTCGATGCGGAAGCGCAGGCGGGTCAGCGGCGTGCGCAGGTCGTGGGCGATGGCGCCCACCATGGCCGTGCGGTCCTCGACATAGCGGCTCAACCGCTGCTGCATCTCGTTGAAGGCGCGTGCGGCCGTGGCCACCTCGGCGGGTCCCTTCACCTCCAGGGGCGGCGCCTTCGGGTCGCGGCCCAGCCGCTCGGCGGCGTCGGCGAACACCTGGATCGGGCGCGACAGCCGCCGCGCGTAGATCCACGCCACCGGCGACATGGCTAGGGCCGACATGGCGAACCAGATCGCCACGCGCTGCTGCCAGTCGGACAGGCCGAAACCCACCTCGGGGTGCACCATCTGCCAGCGGCCATCCGCCCGGCGCACGCCCACCTGGAAGGGCGAGATCAGGAAGTGCTCCTCCTCGCTCATGCCCGCCCGCGCCACGCGGTCGCGGATGATCCGGCCCACCCGGCGGTCCGAAAGCGGTCCGCGCTCCCCGGCGATCACGACCTCGGACGAGGCGACGCCGAGGTTTTCAGCGATCTTGTCCCGGATGACCGGGATGTTCTTGCCCTCCAGCACGGGGCTGGGCGGGTCGTCGCGCATGGACAGGACCAGGGGTTTGCGCTCGGTGAAAGCGGGGGCCTGGCCGTGGAAGGTCTGCTCGATCTCCGAGATGCGATAGAAGTCCGGCGCCGGCGGCGGCAGCAGGAAGAGCAGCAGGGTGCTCATCACCCAGGCGGCCACCAGCGTGAGACCGGTCAGCGTCAGCAGCTGGACCAGCAGCGGCGCCGTGGGCCGGCCGAACGACTTCACGCCCGTCCTACCTTGCCGAGGGGCGTCACGCCCGTTTCACCTTGGCCGTGAACATATAGCCCTCGTTGCGGATGGTGCGGATCAGGTCGTGGCCCCCACCGCCATCATCCAACTTCCTCCGAAGACGGCTGATCTGCACGTCGATCGCGCGGTCGAAGGCGTCGCTGTCCGGACCGCGGGCGAACTCCAGTAGCTGGTCGCGGGTCAACACGCGCTGCGGCCGCTCGACGAACGCGCGCAGGAGGGAGAACTCGCCCGAGCTCAGGTTCACTACCACGCCGGCGGGCGAGCGCAGCTCGCGCCGCACGAGGTCCAGCCGCCAGCCGGCGAATTCGCAGCCCGCGCCCAGCGCGCCGCCCGCCGCCCGCTGTTCCGAACGGCGCAGCACCGCGCGCACGCGCGCCAGCAGCTCCCGCGGATTGCACGGCTTGGCCAGGTAGTCGTCGGCGCCCAGCTCCAGCCCCACGATCCGGTCGGTGTCCTCGCCCATGGCCGACAGCATGATGATCGGCGGCGCGGTCTCGGTGGTGGTCAGGCGGCGGCAGACGGCCAGGCCGTCCTCGCCCGGCATCATGATGTCCAGCACGATCAGGTCGACGGGGCCGCGCTCCAGCACGCGCTCCATCTCGGTGGCGTCGGCCGCCGTCTCGACCTTGTAGCCATGCTTGCCGAGGAAATCGGACACCACATCGCGGATGCCCGGATCGTCGTCGACCATGAGGATTCGGGCGCCGGCCCCGGCCATGTCAGTCGCAAGCTCCATGGACGCCAGCTTGGTCGCCGGCGGTAACGTGCAAATGTCTCACTTGAAACCCGAATGTCCCAAAGGTGGCGGCGGGGCTCATGGATCGGCCAGGACGTCGTCAGCCACGAACGGGTTGGTCTTGCGCTCCTGGCCGAAGCTCGACATCGGCCCATGCCCCGGCACGAAGCGCACGTCGTCGCCCAGCGGCCAGAGCTTGCCCGTGATCGCGTCGATCAGGTCCTTGTAGTTGCCCCTCGGAAAATCGGTGCGTCCGATGGAGCCCTGGAACAGCACGTCGCCCACCTGGGCGAACCGCGCCTGGCGGTGGAAGAACACCACGTGGCCCGGGGTGTGGCCGGGGCAGTGGATGACCTCGAATTCGGTCTCGCCCAGCGACACTCGGTCGCCGTCGTGCAGCCAGCGGTCCGGGGTGAAGCTGCGCGCTTCGGGCATGCCCCACTTGGCGCCGCTGGCGCCGATGTCGTCGATCCAGAACTGGTCGTCGGGATGCGGACCCTCGATCGGCACGCCGGTCAGCTCCTTGATCGCCGCGGTGCCGCCCGCGTGGTCCAGGTGGCCGTGGGTGATCCAGATTTTCTCGAGCGTGAGGCCGTGCTCCTCGAGCGCGCCCATCAGCTTGCCGACCTCGCCGCCCGGATCGATGATCGCGGCCTTGTTGCTCTTCGTGCACCACACGATCGTGCAGTTCTGCTGAAGCGGGGTCACCGGCGCGATCATCGCGCGGATGGGTAAGGGCGGGGCAGGGGCGTTCATGTCTCCCCTATGATCGGGGGTCGCGCGCCATAAGAAAAGGCCCGGGAGCGATCCCGGGCCTTTCCGTCGCTTCTATTCCGCGCCCGGCATGGGCGGCACGGGCGTCGGCGGGGCGTCCGCGTCCAGCTCGTGCGTCTCGGGCGAACCGTGGGCCACGTGGCTCTTCCGGTAGCCGTAGAGGAAGTAGACGATCAGCCCGACGACCGCCCAACCGACGAACATCAGCTGGGTTTCGTGCGGCAGGCTCACGAACAGATAGACGCAGCCGACCGCCGCCAGGGGCGCCGTGATCATCACGGCCGGGGTGCGGAACGGCCGGGCGCGGTTGGGGTCCGTGCGGCGCAGCACCAAGACGGCGATGGCCACCATGGCGAAGGCGAACAGCGTTCCCGAGTTCGAGATGTCCGCCAGGATGCCCACCGGGAAGAAGGCAGCGAACAGGGCCACGAACACGCCGGTGATGATCGTGATCACGTGCGGCGTCTTGAACTTCGGGTGCACTTTGGAGAGCACCGGCGGCAGCAGGCCGTCGCGGCTCATCACGAAGAAGATGCGGGTCTGACCGAACATCATCATCAGGATGACCGAGGGCAGGGCCAGGCCGGCGGCGAGGCCGATCAGGTTGCCGATCTGCGGCCAGCCGATGGAGCGCAGGGTCCAGGCCAGAGCCTCCTTCGAGCACACCACCTGGCTCTCGGTCAGGCTGGCGCAGGCGGCGCTGAGCTCGGGGCTGCCCGGGCGCAGGCCGGCGCCGTCGGCGCCCAGGATCGGCTGGGCCCCCACCGTGCCGATCACGCCCGAGGCGACCAGGATGTAGAAGATGGTGCAGACGCCCAACGAGCCGATCAGGCCGATGGGCATGTTGCGCTGCGGGTTCTTTGTCTCCTCGGCCGCTGTCGAAACCGCGTCGAAGCCGACGTAGGCGAAGAAGATCGAGGCCGCCGCCGCCGAGACGCCGGCGAAGCCGAGCGGCATGAAGGGATCGAAGTTCTCCATCTTGATGACCGGGACGGCCAGAACGATGAAGAGGAGGAGCGCCGCCACCTTGATGGCGACCAGGAAGGCGTTGACCGTGGCGGACTCCCGCGTGCCGATCACCAGCAGCGCCGTCACCACCAGGGCGATGGCCATGGCGGGGAGGTTGACCATCCCGCCGTCGAACGGCCCCCGCACCAGGAGGTCAGGTATGTCGATGGAGAGCGCGTTCTCGAGCAGGCCGACGACATAGCCGGACCAGCCCACCGAGACGGCGCCGGCCGCCACCGCATATTCCAGGATCAGCGCCCAGCCCACCATCCAGGCCAGCAGCTCGCCCATCACGGCGTAGCTGTAGGTGTAGGCGGAGCCGGAGACCGGCACCATGGCCGCCATCTCGGCGTAGCACAGCGCCGCGACGGCGCAGACGAAGCCCGCGATGATGAAGGCCAGGATCATCCCCGGCCCGGCCTTCTGTGCGGCTTCCGCGGTCAACACGAAGATCCCGGTGCCGATGATGGCCCCGATGCCCAGCATGGTCAGCTGGAATGGCCCCAGAGAGCGGTGCAGCGATTTCTTTTCCGCGGTCGCCAGGATCGCGTCGAGCGGCTTAACACGCCACATGTATGGAATTCCTCCGAAGAGCGGCCCCCCGGCCGCCGGGTAAAATTTGGCGCGACCGTGGCCGGGTGCGCGGCTGTGGTCAAGCGCCAACCCCCGAACCGGTTTTCACATGCCCTGACAACAGGCTAGAGCCGGGCGAATGCTGCCCATCCACGAGGCCCTGCCTGACCTGAAGGCCGCGCTCGCCGCGCGCAACGTCGCCGTCCTGGTGGCGCCGCCGGGCGCGGGCAAGACCACGGTCGTGCCCCTGGAGCTGCTGGGGGAGGCTTGGCGCGGGGACGGCAAGATCATCGTGCTGGAGCCCCGCAGGCTCGCCGCCCGCGCCGCGGCCGAGCGCATGGCCAAGACGCTTGGAGAGCATGTCGGCCAGACGGTGGGCTACCGCGTGCGCATGCAGTCGCGCGTCTCGGCCGCCACCCGTGTCGAGGTGATCACCGAGGGCGTCTTCACCCGCATGGTGCTGGCCGATCCCGAGCTGGCGGGCGTGGCCTGCGTGATCTTCGACGAGTTCCACGAGCGCAGCCTCGACGCCGATCTGGGCCTCGCCCTGGCCCGCGACGCGCAACGCCTGCTGCGCGACGACCTGCGCATCCTGGTCATGTCCGCCACCTTGGACGGCGCGGCGGTCGCGCGCCTGCTCGATGACGCCCCGGTGGTCGAGAGCCTGGGCCGGATGTTCCCGGTGGAGACGCGCTACCTCGGCCGCGACGATCGCCTGCGGCTGGAGGACCAAGCCGTCCGCGCCGTCGAACGGGCGCTGGCGGAAGAGACCGGCAGCCTACTGGTGTTCCTGCCCGGACAGGGCGAGATCCTGCGCACTGCCGAGCGGCTGGCCGAGCGCGCGCGACCCAACGTCGAGGTCGCCCCGCTCTACGGCGCCCTCGATCCGCGCGACCAGGACCGCGCCATCGAGCCCGCGCCTCAAGGCCAGCGAAAGGTCGTGCTGGCCACCTCCATCGCCGAGACCAGCCTGACCATCCAGGGCGTCCGGGTCGTGATCGACTGCGGCCTGGCCCGCGTGCCGCGCTTCGATCCCGCCAGCGGCCTGATGCGCCTGGCCACCGTCCGAGTCTCCAGGGCCGCCGCCGACCAGCGGCGAGGCCGCGCCGGCCGTACCGAGCCCGGCGCCTGCTACCGCCTGTGGGACGAGGCCGAAACCCGCGCCCTGCCGGCCTATGCCGACCCCGAGATCCTCGACGCGGACCTGTCTGGCCTGGCCCTGGTCCTGGCCCGCTGGGGCGCGAAGGACGCGGCCGAGCTGGCTTTCCTTGATCCGCCGCCCGCCGCCGCCTTCGCCGAGGCCCGGGCCCTGCTTCGCCGCCTGGAGGCGCTCGACGCCGAGGGCGTGCTCACCGCCCACGGCCGCGCCCTGGCCGAGTTCCCGCTCGCGCCGCGCCTCGCCCACATGGTGCTGAAGGCGGCCGAGACCGGCCAGGCGCCGCGCGCCGCGCGCATCGCGGCGCTGATCGCCGAGCGCGGACTGGGCGGCCGCGACGCCGACCTGCGCCACCGCCTGGACGGCCTGGAACGCGACCGCAGCCCGCGCGCCCGCGACGCCAAGGCGCTCGCCGACCGTTGGGCGTCCCTCTCCGGCAAGCCTGGCCGTGGCGAACCGCTCTCCGACGGCCTGCTGCTGGCCTTCGCCTATCCCGAGCGCGTGGCCAAGGCGCGGGGCGGGCAGGGGGAGTTCCAGCTTGTCACCGGCCGCGGCGCCTTCGTGGAGCCCACCGACGCGCTTGCCCGCGAACCCTGGCTGGCCATCGCCGAGCTGGGCGGCGGCGACCGCCGCGACCGCATCCTGCTCGCCGCGCCGCTGGAGCCGGCCGAGCTCGCGGCCTTCAAGGATCAGTTCGAGGTCGAGGAACGCCTGGACGAGAGCGGCGGCGGGCGCCTGCGCGCCAAGCGGCTGACCCGCCTCGGCCGCCTGACGATCCGCGAGGAGATCGACGAGAACCCCGACCTGGCCCTGATCGCCCGCGCCCTCGCCGACCGCGTCCGCCGCGAGGGCCTGAAGATCCTGCCCTGGGGCGAGGCGGCCGCCAGCCTCCGCGAGCGCGCCGGCTTCCTCCATGCCCGCGACGCAGCCTGGCCCGACCTGTCGGACGCCGCGCTGCTGGACCGGTTGGAAGACTGGCTCACGCCGGTGCTTCACGGCCTAAGGGGGCTCAACGCCCTGAAACCGGACGTGCTCGACGGCGCGCTGCGCACCCTGATCCCGTGGGACCAGCAGCGCCGCCTGGAGGCCAAGGCGCCCGCACGCTGGACGGCGCCGACCGGCAACAGCTTCGCCATCGACTACGCCGCCGAGGCCGGTCCACGCGTCGACGTACGGGTGCAGGAGGTGTTCGGCCTGGGCGAGCATCCGACCGTGGCGGGCGTCCCGCTCACGCTGTCGCTGCTCTCTCCGGCCCACCGCCCGATCCAGACCACGAAGGACCTGCCGGGCTTCTGGAAGGGCTCGTGGAAGGACGTGCGCTCCGACATGCGTGGCCGCTATCCCAAGCACGTCTGGCCCGACGATCCCGCCTCGGCAGCGCCCACCGCGCGGGCGAAGCCGAGGGGGACATAGGCCCTAAGCCGCCGCCCTCTCGGCGCTCCAGGTCTTGGGGTGCTGGCTGCGCAGGCCCACGGCCAGGCGGTTCCAGCTGTTGATCAGTCCGATAAGCAGGGTGAGATTCACGATCTCGATCTCACTGAAATAGTTCTTCAGACCGTCGTAGTCGGCGTCCGGCGCGGCGGTCTTGGCCACCAGGGTCAGGGCTTCGGTCCAGGCCAGCGCGGCCCGCTCACGGGGGGTGTAAAGGCTGGATTCGCGCCAGGCGTTCAGCAGGTAAAGCCGCTCCTCGGTCTCGCCGGCGGCGCGGGCGTCCTTCGAGTGCATGTGCAGGCAGAAGGCGCAGCCGTTGATCTGCGAGGCGCGCATCTTCACCAGCTCGTACAGGCTGTATTCCAGTCCGGAATTGCGCAGGATGTCTTCGAGCTCGGCCATCTTCTTGATGCCCTCGGGGGCGATGGCGAAGGCGTTCAGTCGGGTCGTCATGGGGAGGTTCTCCTTTGCTCTGCCCCTAGGACGGAGGAGGAGGACGCTCTGTGACATACCGTCAGGCGGTCGCGGCGTAGATCATGATCCCCGTCGCCACCGACAGGTTCAGGCTGTCGGCGCGACCACGCATGGGGATCTTCACGTTGACGTCGCAGAGGGCGGCCATGTCCGGCGTCAGGCCCTGCTGCTCGTTGCCCATCAGCACGACCGCCGGCTTCGTGTAGCTGGCCTCGCTGTGTGTGACGGTGGCCGAGAGCAGGGTGCCCACCACCGAGCCGGTCCAGCCCGCCCGCCAGGCCGCGAACTCGTCTTCGGTCGCCTTGGCCAGCGGCACGGCGAAGATGGAGCCCATGGTCGCCCGGACGGCCTCGACCGAATAGGGGTCGCAGCACTCGCCTACCAGCACCACAGCGCCGCAGCCGGCGCTGTCGGCCGTTCGCACGATGGTCCCCAGGTTGCCAGGGTCGCGCACCCTGTGCAGCGCCACCACGCACTGCGCCACGCCGGGCTTCACCTCGGAGAGGCTCACGAACGCCTGCGGGAACACGCCCACCACCGCCTGCGGGTTCTCGCGCCGCGAGACCTTCGCCAGGATGTCGTGAGTCACCTCGATCACCTCGCCGCGCGCCGCCAGGGTCGCCTGCACGGCCTTCTGCATCATCGGATGGCTGGCCGCGTCGGGCCCGTGCATCAGGATCTTCGGCGCGTGGCCGGTGTCGATCCCCTCGATGACGTTCTTCAGCCCCTCGGCGACGAACAACCCCGTCTCGTCGCGTTCCTTGCGCATGTGCAGCGCCCGGACAGCCTTCACCGTGGGGTTCTGCAGCGAGCTGATCGTCCGCGCGCTCATGCCGACCCCATGGACGCCCAACGGGCGTAGAAGCTCATGCCGATGGCACGGTCGCCGCGCTGTTCCATGAGCGCCAGCTCGCCCCATTCGATCCGCCCGCCGCGACCGTCGAGCTTCTCGGCCAGCAGTCCGGCCAAGGCCGCGCCGGAGATGCGCTCGGCGTAGGCGTTCAGCACCAAGAATTTCGCGTTTTCCGAAAGAAGTTCGGCACATTGGGCCGCAAGTTCAGGCAGATCCTCGAACAGCCGCCACACCTGTCCGTCCGGTCCGCGCCCGTACTTCGGCGGATCCAGGATGATGCCCTCGTACTTCGAGCCGCGGCGCACCTCGCGCGCCACGTACTTCTTGGCGTCCTCGACGATCCAGCGGATCGGTCGGTCCGACAGGCCCGACAGCTCGGCGTTTTCACGCGCCCAGGCCACCGCCTTCTTCGACGCGTCCACATGGGTCACCGCCGCGCCGGCCGCGGCCATCACCAGGCTGGCCACGCCGGTGTAGCCGAACAGGTTCAGCACGCGCGGCTGTTCTCCGCCCCCGCCGCGCAGCTTCGCATCCAGCCAACCCCAGTTCGCCGCCTGCTCCGGGAAGAAGGCCAGGTGGCGGAAGGCCGTGAACCGCCCGTGGAACTTCACGTCGCCCCAGCCCAGCGGCCAACTCTCCACCGGCTTGCCCTTGAACCGCCAGCGTCCGGCGTCCTCCTCGTCGCTGGGGTCGAAGACGGCGTCCGCGGCCTCCCACGCGCTCGCCGGCAGCCTTGGCGTCCATAGGCACTGAGGCTCGGGCCGCACGACCTTGTAGGGTCCGTATTGTTCCAGCTTCCGTCCGCCGCCCGAATCCAGCAGGGCGTAGTCCGCCCATCCGGTGGTGCGCATCACCTCCGATTCGGCGGCCACCGTGGGGGCGATCTGCGGCGGGCTCATGGGCGCCCCTTACGCGGAGACGCGGGCCGGCGTCCAGCCCGGTGACAAACACTTGTCACACCACCCATTTTGGGGTCCGCTGGCGGCGGGGAGTATGGGGAGACGTATGAGTACGACGGCGACCGCGACGCGGAAGACCGCGCGCAAGGCCAAGGGCGACGGGCATCTCCGGCGCGCCGAGATCCTGGACGCCGCCGAGCGCATCTTCGTGGCCGAGGGCTACGAGGGCGCGACGATCCGCAAGATCGCCGACGAGGTGGGCGTGTCGTCCACGGCGCTCTACATGCACTTCCAGGACAAGGCCTGCATCCTGCGCGAGATCGTGGATGCCACCCTGAGCCAGCTGCTCCAGCGCAATACCGAGCTGGCGGCCCGTCCGCTGGACCCGGTGGTCCGCACCCGCATGATGCTGGACTCCTACATGCGCTGGGGGCTCGAGCATCCCAACGCCTACCAGCTGGTCTATTGCGCGCCGCAGGTGGCGTCGGCCGACGACACGCCCGCACGCACGTCCGACCTCAGCCACGACTGCTACGAGGCATTCGCCGGCGTCGTGCGCGAAGTGGCCGCCGCCGGTCGCTTGCGCACGGGCGGCGCCGACTCGGCCGCCCAGGCGCTGTGGATGGCCTGCCACGGCGTCGTCGCCCTGCTGATCGTGCGGCCCACCTTCGACTTCGTTGGCGCCGAGGAGCTGATGCAGGTCACGCTGGACGGACTGTTGCACGGGCTGGTTATCGACTGACGCGCCGCCTCGCGCCTAAGCTCTGCCCATAGACTGGGGAGGGCGGGATGCGGTTTGCCAAGTGGGTGTTCACGATCGGGGGCGTCTGGGGCCTGCTGATCATCGGCCCGATGTTCTTTCTCGAGCACGCGATCGCGGCCCAGACCCAGCCCTTTACGCACCCGGACAGCTACTACGGCTTCCTTGCGTCCACGATCGCGTGGCAGGTCGGCTACCTGGTCATCGGTCGCGACCCGGCTCGCTTCCGGCCTTTCATGCTGATCGGCGCCGCCGGGAAGCTGATCTTCGGCGGCGCGTGCTGGATCCTCTACGCCCAAGGGCGGATACCGCTGAGCGTGCCCGTGGTGGCGAGTCCGGACCTTGTCCTGTTCGTCCTCTACGTGGCGGCCTGGTTCCGAACGAGGCCCGCCGCCGCCTGAGCGCTAAGGATCACGGCGTGCTCGCGACCACCGACTGGGGCGCGTAGCTGTAGCCGCCGCGGCGCAGATCGCTGGAAAGCGTGATCGGCGCGGCGCCGCCGTTCAGCTTGGCCCGGTAGACCTGCATGTTCTCCATGACTCGCATCACGTAGTTGCGCGTCTCGGAGAAGGGGATGCACTCGATGAAGTCGAGCGGGTCGGTCGAGGCTCCGCGCGGGTCGCCGCACAGATTGACCCAGGACGCCGGACGCCCGGGGCCGGCGTTGTAGCCCGCGGCGGCCATGATGTACGACCCGGAGAACTGGTTCACGATCGAGCCCAGGTAGCTCGAGCCGAGACGCATGTTGTAGTCCGGCTCGTAGAGCATCGAGGCCGAGTAGCTCACGCCCATCCGCCGCGCCACGATGGCCGCCGTCGACGGCAGCAGCTGCATCATGCCGCGCGCGTCGGCGCCCGAACGAACCGCCGGGTCGAAGCCGCTCTCCTGGCGCGTGATGCCCAGCACCAGCGCGGGTTCGGGCGCGCCGGCCACCGAGGGCGGCGTGCGATAGGGGTAGGCCCGCTCGGTCAGGATCAGGCCCCGCTGGGCCGCGCCCCGCGCCGCCTTCATCGAGGTGTCTTGGTCGCCGTAGCCGCGCACGGCGTCGATCAGCAGGGCCGCGTCCACGCGGCTCGGCACGATGTCGTCGATATGCAGGGCGAAGACCCTGAACAGGTCGCGCTGGTTCTGGTCGGCCAGCATCCGCATGGCCTGGACGACGTCGCGGCCTTCGAACCGCGCCCGGTCGGCGTCGGTCGGAACGGGATCGGCCGGCAGCACCAGCTTCATCCCCAGCTTCTCGGCCGCGAGTTGGCCGTAGAAGGTGGTCACGTGCTCGGCGCCGCTCGAATAGTAGTTTTCGGCGGCCGTGCGATCGCCCTGCGCCTCGGCCGCGCGGCCCATCCAGTAAAACGCGCGCGCCCGGGTGATCGGCGAGGATCCGATACGCTCGATGGCCGCGAAGTGGCGGGCCGCCGTCGCCGGCTCGTTCAGGTGGTTGAGCGCGATCCAGCCGGCGTAGAACTCGGCCTCCGTCGCGTCCGCGCCGCTGTTGAGTCCCGTGTTCGCGGCCGCGCGATAGGCGCCGCGCCAGTCGCCGCTGCGGATCGCCGAGAGAGTGAGGCGGTAGCGCTCGTCCCAAACGCGGTCGGCCGCGTCCGAGGTGACGCCGTCGGTGGCGCCGGTCGACAGGGCCGCGACGGCCGAGGCGTCCTGGCCCTTGCGGCGCAGATAGCTCGCGCGCTCGAACGCCACGCCGGGGCTCGCCTGGTCCGCGGGCGTCAGGCTGTTGAAGCTCGAATCGACATTGCCGCGCAGGGCGATGCGCGCCAGCGCCGCGGGTTGCTTGTCGGCCGGCAGCAGGGCCACCACGTCGCGCGCGGCGGGCCCCTGGGCGCCGTACAGCAGGATGTCGGCGCGCCGCACATGGTCGTCCGGCGTCAGGACATCGCCGAACCGGGTGAGCATGGTGCGCTGGACGTCCGCCTCGAAGGGCTTGTCGCGCCACCAGCGACGGATCAGGTCGGCGGCCTCGGCCTGGCGGCCCAGGCTGCGGTAGGCCGACGCCAGCGCCATGGCCCCCGGCGCGCTCTGCGGTTCCTGGCCGCCGAACCAGGCGACGATTTCGCTGGGCGTCTTGCCCGAGGTCTCCAGGACGCGCTCGGCGGCCTGCTGGCGCCGCGCGCCGCGAGGGAAGTCGTTGAGGTCGCGGCGCGCCGCGTCAAGGTCGTAGAAGCCGAGGGAGGTGGAGTTCACGTCGACCATCGCCCAGGTGACGAGCTTGCGGGCGACGGGATCCGAAAGGCTGGCGATCGCGTTCTTGGCGCCGGAGATGTCGCCTCGCTTCGCCGCGGCCAACCCCTGGGCGAACACGCTCTCATCACTGGCGCTGAGGGGGCGCGACACGGTCTGGCGCACCGTCGCATAGGGCTGCGGGGCGGCCGGCAATTCGGCCTTGGCGCCGCCAAGCAGGTCGCCGATGGGATCCAGCGTTTGCGCGTGGGCGACCGCCGTCGCGGCGAGCGCCGCGCAGCCGACGAGAAGGGCGTTACGAACTCTTATATCCAAAGGTCTCCCCCCCGACTTGGGGAATGCACGGAATCGACATTGCGGGCTAAGCCCACGGCAACATATTGTCCGCCAATTCTGAACGTCGCCTCACTAGGCGACATCTTCACGGTCTTTTGCACACCTACATATCCGACATGTCCGAACCTCTCTTCCGCGGCGTCCTGCCGGCGCTCGTGACGCCTTTCCGCAATGGCGCGGTCGACGAAGACGCATTCGTCGCCCTGGTCGAGCGCCAGATCGAAGGCGGCGTCCACGGCCTGATTCCCGTTGGCACCACCGGTGAGGCCTCCACGCTGAGCCACGAGGAGCACCGCAGGGTGATGGAGCTCTGCGTGGCCACCGCGAAGGGCCGGGTGCCCGTGATTCCCGGGGCCGGCTCCAATTCTACGGACGAGGCGATCGAATTGGTGCGTCACGCCAAGACGATCGGCTGCGACGCGGCCCTCGTCGTCACGCCCTACTATAACCGTCCCAGCCAGGAAGGTCTCTACGCCCACTACAAGGCGATCAACGACGCCGTGCAGCTGCCGATCCTGGTCTACAACGTGCCGGCCCGCACCAGCGTCGACATCTCCAACGCCACCCTCGCGCGCCTCGCCAAGCTGCCGAACATCGTGGGCATCAAGGACGCCACCGGCGACCTGCCGCGCGCCAGCCTGCAGCGCCTGGAGTGCGGCGAGGACTGGGTCATGCTCTCGGGGAACGACGATTCGGCCCTGGGCTACATGGCCCACGGCGGCCACGGCTGCATCTCGGTCACCTGCAACGTCGCGCCCGAGCAGGTGTCGGCCTTCTACAACGACGCGCTCGCCGGCCGCTGGCAGGAAGCGCTGTATGCCCAGGATCGCCTGATCCGGCTGCACAAGGCGCTGTTCGCCGACGCCAGCCCTTCGCCCACGAAATTCGCGCTCTCCCACCTCGGCCTCTGCGACGAGGCGGGCCGCCTGCCGGTGGTCCCCTGTTCGGAAGCGGCGCGCGCCGAGGTTCTGTCGGCGATGCGCGAGGCCGGGATCCTCTGACCATGGCGGGCAAGGTGATCGCCGAGAACCGCCGCGCGCGATTCGACTACTTCCTGGAACAGACGTTCGAGGCGGGCATCGCCCTGACCGGGTCCGAGGTGAAGAGCCTGCGCAACGGCAAGGCCAACATCGCCGAGAGCTATGCTGCGGTGGAAGGCGACGAGATCGTGCTCGTCAACGCCGACATCCCGCCCTACGCCCAGGCCGGCCCGCACTTCAATCACGAGCCACGTCGGCACCGGAAACTGCTGCTCAAGCGCCGCGAGATCGAAAAGCTGCTGGGCGCCGTCCAGCGCGACGGCCGCACCCTGATCCCCACCAAGCTCTACTGGTCGGACAAGGGCCTGGCGAAGCTGGAGCTGGCGCTGGCCAAGGGCAAGAATGTCCGGGACAAGCGCGAAGCCACCGCCGAGCGCGACTGGCAGCGCGACAAGGCCCGCCTCATGCGCGAGAAGGGCTGAGTTGGCCCCCGAAGACGTCGAGAGCCTGGAGAGGTCGACGATCGAGGCCGTCGCACCGCCCGAGGTGCTGGAGATCGGCGGCTGGCTTGCCCCCTTCGACGCCGGAACGATCGGCCGGGCCAAGAGCGCCGCGCCGCTGCGCCACGACCTAGACGCCTCGGCCATCGACGAGATCGTGGAGGCTTATCGGGCGCGAGGCCTGCCGCCAGCCTTCCGGATCGCCGACATCCCTGAGTTTGACGGCGTGCGCGAGGCCTTGGCCCGCCACGGCCTGACCGCCCGGCAGCCGACGGTGATGAAGGTCGGCGACGTCTCGCTCCTCGCCGCCTTCAGCCAAGGGCCGGCTCGCATCCTCGACCGCCCCGATGACGCCTGGGCCGCGGTTTTCTTGGGCGAGGGTTTCGATCCGGCGGACGGCGCCCATCGCGTCGCCGCGCTCACTCGCTCGCCGGGCGCCGTCTATGGCGCGGCCGGGGAGGGCGGCACGGATGCGGTCGGCGTCGCCTCGTTCGGACACGGCTGGGCGGGAATCCATGGCATGCGCACCGCTCCCGCCGCCCGAGGGCAGGGCCACGCCGGCGCCATTCTCGCCGCCCTCGGCCGCCAGATGCAGGCGAGGGGCGTCACCCGCGTCTTCCTGCAGGTGGAGGAAGCCAACCCCGCCCGCCGCATCTACGAGCGCGCGGGGTTCGAACCGGCCTGGACCTACAGGTACTGGCGTCCTTCCCTCCCTTGATGGGGAGGGACAGCTCGCCGGAGGCGAGCAGGGCGAGGAGATGAGGGTCGGAGTGTGGCGTGGAGCTTGAGCCCCACTCCCTCACCCTGGCCGCTGGCGCGGCCTGTCCCTCCCATCAAGAGAGGGAAGAGTTACTTACTCCGCCGCCCCTACTCGGCGGCGAGGGGCAGGATCACCGCCTCGCGGCCGCCGCGGACGAGGCCGCCGGGCAGGGCGCCCGTGTGCTGGCCGTTCTCGAAGGTCACCTGGCCGGACTTCACCGTGTAGCGATAGCCCTCGGCCTTCTGCACCAGGCGGCGCCCTCCGGCGGGCAGGTCGTGGATCGCCTCGGGGCGGTGCAGCTGCAGCTTCTCGAAGTCGATGATGTTCAGGTCGGCCAGCAGGCCGGGCTTAAGCTGTCCGCGGTCGTTCAGGCCATAGGCCCTGGCCGTGTCGCTGGTCAGCTTGCGCACCAGGAACTCCAGCGGGAAACGGTCGCCCTTCACCCGGTCGCGCGCCCAGTAGCTGAGGATGAAGGTCGGCATCCCCGCGTCGGCGATCACCCCGCAGTGCGCGCCGCCGTCCGAAAGCCCGAACAGCACGTTCGGGTGCTGCATGTTCTTGCGGAAGAAGTCGAAGTTGTACGTCACGTAGCCGCCCAGCGGCTGGTAGAACAGCTCGCGGCCGTCGTCGCGCAGCAGCAGGTCGTACATCATCGCCAGTGGCGGCACGCCCGCCGCCTCGGCCATGCCCGCCACGCTACCCTCGCGATCCGGCTCGTAGTTCGGCCTCTCGCCCAGCGGGAAGACCCGCCATAGCAGGCTGCCGCCGAACGCCACCGCCAGGTCGCCGGCCACGCCGTCGCCGATCGCTGCCCGGATCAGCGGGCTGTCTTCGGTGAGCAGCGCCTGGCGGATCTCCGGCGTCTTCATCAGCGCCAGCCGCTCCTCCAGCGACGCATCGGCCAGCTTCGCCTTCCAGGTCGGGCTGGCCATGAACACGTGGAAGCTGGACGTCAGGCCGTGCAGGATGCCCGTGGGGCGTCCGGCGATCTGCGGGCGGATGTCCATCCCGTGGCGGCGGCTCTCCTCGGCGATGTTGTACATCTTGTCGCCTTCGTAGGCGCCGGCCGAGGTGGCCACCAGGGTCACCGGCAGGCCGGTCTCCTGCGCGAAGCCCTTAACCCACATCCACTCGTCGTCGTCTCCCAGGTGGTCCGAGACCATCTCGAACACGCCGTGGCGCAGGCCCTTCATCGAGAGCCCCAGGGCCAGCATTTCGTCCGAGCCGGCGAAGGTGCCGGGCATGTGGACGCCCTTCAGGTCCTTGTGCAGCAGGGTGCGCGAGGTCGAGAAGCCTAGGGCGCCGGCCTCGACGCCCTCGCGCACGATGTCCGCCATCTGGGCGATCTCGTTGGCGTTCGGCTGGTAGTCGGTGTTGCAGCGGTCGCCCAGCACATAGGCCCGCACCGAGGCATGCGGGACGTGCGTGCCGACGTCGATGGCCCGCGGCTTGGCCTCCAGGGCGTCGAGGTATTCGGGGAAGCTCTCCCACTTCCAGTCGATGCCCTCGTGCAGGGCCGAGCCCGGGATGTCCTCGACCCCCTCCATCAATTCGATGAGGAAGCCTTCCTGTCCCGGCCGCACCGGCGCGAAGCCGACGCCGCAGTTGCCCATGATCGCCGTGGTCACCCCGTGCCAGGACGAGGGCGCCATCACCGGGTCCCAGGTGGCCTGGCCATCGTAGTGCGTGTGGATGTCCACCCAGCCCGGCGTCACCACCAGGCCCTTGGCGTCGATCTCGCGCCGCGCCGACCCGTCGACCTTGCCAACCGCCACGATCCGGTCGCCGTCGATCGCGACGTCGCCCGTGAACGCCTCGCCGCCCGTCCCGTCGACGATGGTCCCGCCGCGGATGATCAGGTCGTGCATCGGATCCTCCCAGATCACATGTTCTTCTGAGGAGGATGATCCCGGCGCCGCGACGGAAGTGAAGGGGCTATTCGCGCGTCCGTCAGCGCCTGGCGTGCGGCCGTCGGGTCGGATGCAGCAGGGCCGCCAGCTCGGCGTGCGAGCTCAGCGCGGCGACCTTGGCTGCGGTCCGGCCGAACTCATCGGGCAGCGCGCGGTCGGCGCCGAGCGCGAGCAGGGCCTCCGCGACGGCGATGTGGCCGCCGACCGCTGCGTGGTGCAACGCCGTCATGCCGAAATCTCCGCGCGCGTTCACGGCGGCGCCGAGCGACACCAGGTCCCGCACGTCGGCCTCGTTGCCGCGAAACGCCGCCAGATGCAGCAGCGTGTCGTCGTCGTCCATCCGGCCCAAGGGGCCCAGGAGCGTCGCGGCCTGGTCGTTGTCCTCGTAGGCCGACCGGATCTGTTCGAATGTGCGGGACGCCATCTCGCTACTTCGCCAGGTCGCGCAGGATCGAGTCGTAGTGCGCCAGGTCGCCGTCGATGGCGCTGATCGGCGCGCGCTCGTTCAGCCCGTGGCTGAACTCGTCCGAGTCCTTCATGAACAGGCCCGAGACGCCGTAGCTCGGCACGCCGGCGGCGCGGAAGTACATGCTGTCGGTGGCGCCCGACGCCTGGGCGGGCACGATGGGCAGGCCCGGGAAGCGGGCGTGCACGGCCTTGGTCACCGCCTTCATCACGTCGTCGCGCAGGGGCGAGGCGGGGCTGTCGATCGAGCCGTCGTCCAGGCGGGTCACCGTCACGTCCTTGCCGACGATGCCGCTGATGGTGTCCCTGACGCTGGCCGAAGAGGTGCCGGGGAAGATCCGGCAGTTCACCGTCGCCACCGCCTTCTGGGGCAAGGCGTTCGGCGCATGGCCGCCGCTCAGCATGGTCGCCACGCAGGTGGTGTGCAGCGCCGGACTCCAGGCTGGGTCGTCGCGGATGGTCTTGATCGCCGCCGCGTCGCTGGGGTTCGCGGCGAAGGCCTTCAGCGCCTGGCCCACGGCGCCGGGCGTGTTGCCGCCGGCGGCGGCCAGCGAGGCGCGCGTGATCTCGTTGCTCATCGTCGGCCATTCGTAGGCCTCGAGCTTGTCGAGCGCCTTGGCCAGCCGGTAGATCGCGTTGGTGGGCGTGGGCCGGCTGGAGTGGCCGCCCGGATCGGTGACGGTCAGGTTGAAGTCGGCATAGGTCTTCTCGGCGCCCTGCACGCCGAAGCTGATCGGCTTGCCGTCCTCGGTCAGGCCGCCGCCGCCGCCGTCGACGTTCAGCACCAGCTCTGCGCCCTTCAGCCGCTGGGCCAGCACGGCGGTGGTCTTCATGGTGGTCTCTTCGTCGCCCGACAGCGCCAGCACCACGTCGCGGCCCGGCTTCCAGCCGCTCTTGCGCAGGTTGGCCAGGGTGGCGACCATCATCGAGACGTCGAACTTGTTGTCCACGGCGCCGCGGCCGAAGACGTAGCCGTTCTCCACCACTGGCGTGAATGGATCGCGCGTCCAGTCCTCGGGCTTGGCCTCGACCACGTCCATGTGGCCCGAGATGACGATCGGCTTCTTCTTAGGGTCGGTCCCCGGATAGCGAGCGATCAGGAACGCCGTCCCCGCCATCGGCTCGATGGTGATCTCGGAAGCCTGGTATCCGCCGGCCACCAGCACGCCCTTGAGGTACTCGGCGTAGGGCAGGAACTGGTCGCCGCCCGCCACCGTGCGGTAGCTGATGCCCTTCTTCAGGATCTCCAGCGCCTGGTCGTGCGGCACGGCCGGAGCCTTCGGCGCGGCGAGGGCGGGGGCGGCGAGGGCGGTGGCCAGCAGGGCGGCGGTGAAGGTCTTGAGCACGCGGGAATCCACTGAAGCTGAAGCGAGCGGCGACGCTACAGCCGACGTCCGCTATCCGCCATAGGTCCCGTCCATCCGCTTCACCCCATCGTCGGGAATGGCCAGCCAGTGCGGTTTGCTCGCCAGGTTCTGGTGCAGCACCGGCCGCACGCCGGGATCGTCGTCCAGCGCCGAGGCGGCGACCGGGAACACCTCATGCTCGTCCGACGGCTCGCCCAGCGGGGACCCGCACGACCCGCAGAACGCCCGCGCGTGCTTGAACGGCGCCTCGGGCTCATGGTTGCGGATTGGCTCGGCGCCCGCCGTCAGCCGGAAGTCTTCCCGCCGCACCATCAGCACGGCGGCGAACAGCCCCGCTTGCTTGCGGCAGCGCGAGCAGTGGCAATAGCTGAGGCTCAGCGGCCTGCCGGTGATCTCGAAGCGGACGGCGCCGCACAGGCAACTGCCTTTGATAGGGTCCATGGCGAGACCCTATGCCCGGCCTCCTGCCAACCTTGGCAGCAGTCAGCGCCCTTTGAACTCCGGCGCCCGCTTCTCCATGAACGCCTTCATCCCCTCCATGGCGTCCTCGGTGCGCAGCAGGGGGATGAGCTGCAGGAACACGTGGTGCACGTGCTCGTCGAAGCCTTCCGACAGGCCCATGCGCATCATCCGCTTCGAGGCCTGCACCGCCAGCGGCGCGTTGGCGGCGATCTCCTTGGCCAGCGCTCGGGCCGCTGCGCCCACCTCGGCGTCCGGCACGACCTGCGAGGCCAGCCCCAGCGTCAGGCACTCCGCCGCCGTCAGCGTCCGCCCGGTGAAGATGATCTCGGCCGCCTTCGACCAGCCCAGCAGGCGCGGCAGGAACCAAGTGCCGCCGCTCTCCGGTACGATGCCGCGCTTGGTGAAGGCTGCCGCCAGCTTCGCGCCTTCGGCCATGATCCGGATGTCGCAGCCCAGCGCCGTGTCCATGCCGTAGCCGGCGGCCGAGCCGTTCAGCGCGCAAATCGTAGGCGTGTCCAGGTTGAACATCACCGTCGGCGGCGTGCCGCGCAGGTCGATGTTGGTCGAGGTCGAGGCGCCCTCCAGGCCGGTCGAGCCCTTGGTCGCCCCGCGCAGGTCCAGCCCGGCGCAGAACGCCCGGCCCACGCCCGTCAGGATGATGCAGCGCACCTCCGGATCGCGGTCGGCCTTCAGCATCAGCTGCGCCAGTTGGTTCAGCATCGGCCCGGAGATGGTGTTCATCCGGTCGGGCCGGTTCAGGGTGAGCGTGGCGATATGCTCGCTGACCTCATAAAGCACCTCGTCCTGAACGGCGGTGCTGGCGGCGGCGCTGTCGGCCATGGACGTTCTCCCGGAATTTTCCGGCAGCCTAGCGCATCCGCCAGCTTCCGCAGAGGCAGCGTTTCGGGCTGCCTCAGGCCTGCGGACGGCTCTCCGCGCCGGTCGATTGCGCGCGACCGCCGCCGTGCCGGCCCTCGCCGAACTCCTCGACCATCTTCGCACAGAACGCGGGCAGGTCGTCGGGCTTGCGCGAGGTGACCAGACCCTGGTCCACCACCACCTCCTGGTCGACCCACTCGGCGCCGGCGTTGCGCAGGTCGGTCTTCAGGGACGGCCAGGACGTCATCCGCCGGCCGTCCACGCCGCCAGCGTCGATCAGGGTCCATGGACCGTGGCAGATGGCGGCGATCGGCTTCTCCGCCCGCACGAACGCCCGGATGAAGTCGATGGCGGCGCTCTCGAGCCGCAACTGGTCCGGATTGATCACCCCGCCCGGCAGGACCAGCCCGTCGTAGTTCTCGGGCTGCGCGTCGGCCAGCGTGCGGTCCACCCGTGTCTTGTCGCCCTTGTCGTGATGCTTGAAGCCCTGGATTTCGCCGGCTTTCGGCGCGACGACGTGCACTTCCGCGCCGGCTGCTCGCAACGCTGCGACCGGCTGCTCGAGCTCCACCTGCTCGAACCCGTCCGTGGCGAGCACGGCGATCGTCTTTCCCTTGAGTTTGCCTTCGGCCATGTCGGCCTCCCTTTGAATCAGTGAGGGGAGGTGAACTGGCGGGCGCGCGCCTCGTTCCGACCGTCGAGCTTCCGAGCGCGTCAGTCGTCGATGATCGCGCGGGCCCGTTGAAACACCGCCTCGAACATCTCCGCCGTCAGCCGGCCCGTGTTCGTGTTGAGCCGCGAGCAGTGATAGCTGTTCAGCACGACGTATGGCCCGGCCGGGAACTCGGTTCCGTGGCCCGCGATCCCCGCCGACGCCTTCAGCCCCAGCGCCCGCAGCACATTGCGTCGTGATACATCGCCCAGGGTCACGATCACCTTCAGCCGGGGCAGGGCGGCCAGCCGCGACGCCAGGAACGGCCGGCATGTGGCCTCCTCGACCGTCTCGGGCTTGTTGCCGGGCGGGGCGCAGCGCACAGCGTTGGTGATCATGCAGTCCACCAGCTCCAGCCCGTCGTCGGGCCGCGCCTCGTAGGTGCCGCGCGCGAAGCCGGTCTTCAGCAGGGTCTCGTACAGCATCCAGCCGGCGCCATCGCCGGTGAACGGCCGGCCGGTCCGGTTCGCCCCCATGCGGCCCGGCGCCAGCCCCACCACGCAAAGCTGCCCCTGTTCGTCGCCGAACGAGGCCACGGCGCCGTTGAAGCCGCCGGGCACCGAGATCTTGTTGGCTTCCCGGTACGCCACCAGCCGCGGACACAGCGGGCACTCGCGCGGCGCCTCGGCCGGTTCGGCGACCAGTTCAGATGTCGGCATCGCGTTCCACGTGCGGCGCGCGGCTCTCGGAGAGGAACTTCGGCAGGCGCGAGGGCCGGCCGATCAGGTCGGACAGGTCGGCCAGGTCCACGAAGTTGTCGGCCTGCCGGCGCAGGTCGTCGCTGACCATCGGAGGCTGCGACTTGATAGTGGACACCACCGTCACCCGGCTGCCCTTGCGCTGCACGGCTTCGACAAGCTTGCGGAAGTCGCCGTCGCCCGAGAACAGCACCAGGTGGTCGGCGTGCTCGGCCATCTCCATCATGTCGACGGCGATCTCGACGTCCATGTCGCCGCGGAACCGCTTGCGCCCCTGGCCGTCGGTGTACTCGCGGGCCGACTTCGTCACGAGCTGGTAGCCGTTGTAGTCCAGCCAATCGACCAGCGGCCGGATCGGCGAGTACTCCTCGTTCTCCACCAGGGCGGTGTAATAGTAGGCGCGCACCAGCACGCTGCGCTTCTTGAATTCCTCGAGCAGCTTCCGATAGTCGATGTCGAAGCCGAGGTTCTTGGCGGCCGAGTAGAGGTTGGCGCCGTCGATGAACAGGGCCAGCCGGTCCGTGGGGTAGAAGGTCATCAGCTCGAATATCCCAAACAGCCCTGGGGACCTGAATGGAGCCGTCGTCGTCGCCCTGGGCAGCAATCTTCCGGGCGGCTACGGCTCGTCCGAAGCGTTGCTGGAGGCGGCGCTCGCGCGGTTCCCGGCGGTCGGCTTGAAAATCCTGAAGCGGTCGTCCTGGTGGCGTTCCGCCGCCTGGCCCGACCCAATGGGGCCTGAGTACCGCAACGGCGTCGCCCTTGTCGAGACGAGCGCGCCGCCTGAGGCGGTGCTGGCCGACCTCCTGTCCATCGAGGCGACGCTCGGCCGCCAACGGACCGTGCGCAACGCCCCCAGGTCTCTGGACCTGGACCTGATCGCCCACGGTCGGACCGTGCTCGAGTCGTCCGTCCTGACCCTGCCGCACCCTCGCGCGCATGAGCGGCTCTTCGTCATGGGCCCCCTGGCCGAGATCGCGCCCGGATGGGTTCATCCCACGCTCGGCCGGACCGCCGCGGAACTGGCGGCCACCGCAAATGTCGGGACGGACGCCGCGCCCGCGTCTTGAGCTTAGGGGCAGCCGCCGCGGCGGCCGAGAGAGGACAGACCGATGCGCTTCATGATCATCCGCAAGGCCGACGATTTCACCGAGGCGGGCGGCGAGCCCAAGCCGGAGATCGTCACCGCCATGATGGACTACCACGAGGAGATGGGTCGCCATCTGAAGATCCTGGGCGGCGACGGCCTGCACCCTTCCCGCAGCGGGGCGCGGGTGAAGTTCAACAACGGCAAGCCGCTGGTCATCGACGGCCCCTTCGCCGAGACCAAGGAACTGATCGCCGGCTACACCCTCGTCGAGGCCAATTCCCTGGCCGAGGTTCTCGAATGGGCCCAGCGCTGGCCGGCCATCTGCAGCGAGACGAACGTTACCCTCGAGATCCGCCAGATCTACGAACACGAGGAACTGGGCGAAGCCTTCACCGAGGAAGCCTCCGAGCGGGCGAAGGCGCTGGGGCTGGGTGCGTAAGGGGGCGGGACCTCCGGCGTCTTCGCCGCCTGCGGCCTTTGCGGCGTTGCACAATTCGGCCCGAACCTCTATTTTGCTCGGTTCTATCTCCCTCCCTGAGAGACTCCATGGCCCGCGTCACCGTCGAAGACTGCATCCAAAAGGTGCCGAACCGCTTCAACCTCGTGCTGCTGTCCGCCCATCGGGCCCGCGCCGTTTCGGCGGGCGCTCCGATCATGGTCGACCGCGACAACGACAAGAACCCGGTCGTGGCGCTGCGTGAAATCGCCGACGACGTGGTTGACGCCGAGGAGCTGCGGGAGAACCTGATCGCGTCGCTGCAACGCGTCGACGAGCGCTCGGAAGCCGAGGAAGAGGCTGAAACCCTCGCCCTGCTGGCCGATCCGACCCATATGCAGATGAGCGAGCTGGAGCTGGTCCGCGCTCTGCAGAGCGACCGCGACGGCGGCCAGGAGGAGCGGTACTGAGCCCAGAAGGCGCAGAACCACTCCTAGAGGCGGCGCCTCAACCCGCCGCCACGCCTCCCCCTGTTCCAACCACTGAGCCGCCCATGCAGGCGCCCGTCGTCATGGGCTCCACGCGGCCGCGCATGCTTCGCCAGTTCGAGCTGATCGAGAAGGTCCGCTCGTACGACCCGTCGGCCGACGAGGCGATGCTGAACCGCGCCTACGTCTACGCCATGCGCCAGCACGGGTCGCAGAAGCGGGCGTCCGGCGACCCCTACTTCGCCCACCCGATCGAGGTGGCGGGCATCCTCACCGACTACCGGCTCGACACCGAGACGATCGTCACGGCCCTGCTGCACGACGTCATCGAGGACACCGACGCCACCCGCGAGAAGATCGCCGAGCTGTTCGGCGACGAGATCGCCGAGCTGGTCGAGGGCGTCACCAAGCTGTCCAAGCTGGAGCTCTCGCAGGAACACCTGCGCCAGGCCGAGAACCTGCGGAAGTTCATCCTGGCGATCTCCAAGGACGTCCGTGTCCTCCTGGTGAAGCTGGCCGACCGCCTGCACAACATGCGGACGCTGCACTTCATCAAGCAGGCCGCCAAGCGCGAGCGGATCGCCCGCGAGACCCTGGACATCTACGGACCCCTGGCCCGCTCGATCGGCGTGCACCGCATCTGCGAGGAACTGGAGGAACTGGCCTTCGCCCACCTGAACCCGGTGGGCCGCAACGCCATCCTTCGCCGCCTGGCCATCCTGCGCGAGCAGCAGGGTGGGGCGGTCGAGGCCGTCAGCCGCGAGATCAACACCCGCCTGGAGGCTGCGGGCATCCCGGCCCGCGTCTTCGGCCGCGAGAAGCACGCCTATTCGATCTGGCGGAAGCTGCAGCGCAAGTCGATCGGCTTCTCCCAGCTGTCCGACATCTACGCCTTCCGGGTGATCGTCGACACCGAGGACGACTGCTACCGCGCCCTGGGCGTCATCCACCGGGCCTGGCCGTCGGTGCCCGAGCGGTTCAAGGACTTCATCTCGACGCCCAAGCGCAACAACTACCGGTCCATCCACACCACGGTGGTGGGCTACAAGGGCATGCGCATCGAGATGCAGATCCGCACCGAGGCCATGGACCGCGTGGCCGAGGAGGGGGTCGCCGCCCACTGGCGCTACAAGAACGAGAGCTACGGCTTCGACGCCGAAGCCCAGAAGGCGGCGGGCGGGCGCGATCCGCTGGTCAACCTGCGCCACCTCGTCCAGGTCCTGGAGCACGGCGGCGACGCCGAGGAATTGGTCGAGCATGCCAAGCTCGAGATGTACCTCGACCAGGTGTTCGTCTTCACGCCCAAGGGCCAGCTGGTCAGCCTGCCGCGCGGGGCCATGCCGCTGGACTTCGCCTACGCCCTGCACACCGACATCGGCGACACCACGGTGGGCGCCAAGGTCAACGGCGAGCTGAAGCCGCTGCGCACCACGCTGTCGAACGGCGACGTGGTCGAGGTGATCCGCGGCGGCAAGCCGGTGGTGCCGCCGGATTGGCGCTCGCTCACCGTCACGGGCCGCGCCCGCTCGGCGATCCGCCGCCACATCCGCCAGACCGAGCGCGAGGAGTTCGTGCGCCTGGGCCGGGCCACGGTGGACCAGGCCTTCGACTCGGCCGGCAAGAGCCGCAAGGACGTCTCCCTGCGCCCGGCGCTCGACCGCTTCGCCGTCGCGAGCGAGGACGACCTGTTCGACGCCGTCGGCCGCGGCCGCGCCACGCCCTCCCAGGTCCTGGAGTCCGTCTTCCCCGGCCTGAAGGCCGCCGAGCGCGAGGCCGCCACCGCGCGCCGCCATATCCAGGACGGCAAGACCGCGCGCCTCTACGTGCGCGGCGGCGGGCTGACCCCCGGCGTGACGTTGCACTTCGGCGCCTGCTGCTCCCCGGTGCCGGGCGACCGTATCGTCGGCATTCTGGAGCCGGACGGCCGCGGCGTGACGGTCCACACCATCGACTGCGAGAAGCTGGCCGAATACGAGGACCGCGAGGAGCTCTGGCGCGACCTGCAGTGGACGCCCGAGGCCGAGCGCAACGCCATCGCTCGCGCCCGCCTGACCGCGACCATCAAGAACACGCCCGGCGTGCTGGGCCAGGTCTGCACGCTCATCGGCGAGGCTGGCGGCAACATCGTGAACCTGCGGATGCACCACCGGCAGTCCGACTTCTTCGACGTGGACATCGATGTCGACGTCAACGACGCCCGCCACCTGACCCACATCTCCGCCGCCCTGCGCGCCAACCCCAGCGTGGAAGAGGTCGAGCGGACGAAGGGCGAGGGTTAGGCCCTAGTCGTCGATCAGGACGATGCCGGTGACGTCCTCGCGGTAGCGGCGCTCTTCCTCCCACTGGCGGAGGATGTCGGTGAGGACATAGGGCGGCGCCCAGTCGTAGTCCTCGTGGTTGGCGCCCGCCAGGTACAGCGGGGTGATGGACTTGTAGTTCTGCTCGATGATCGCTTCGCAATACGAGCGGATTGTGGAGCGGTCGGTCGACACCTCGCCCGTGCGGCGCCCCTCGGCGTCGAGCCGCGACCGGCCCACCGGGATCCACAGCGTGGGGTAGGGCTGGTTGTCGATCACGCCCTTCAGCTTGTCCTTGCCCGACAGGTGCAGCCGCAGCGGCCCCATCTTGCGCGTGTAGGCGCCGGTCAGGAGGAAGGCCAGGTCCACCGAGACGATCATCCGGTTCGGGCTGGCCCAGGAGGTCAGGCGAAAGCCGGTGTCGATCGACGGCCCGACGAACTCGCGGGTGATCGAGGGGTTCTCGGGGTTGGCGTAGAACTCGTCGCGGATGTCGGCCTGGTTCAGGATCGGGTCGTTGACCTCGTGGTGCGAGGTCCCGCGCCGGAAGAAGATCTCGGCGTTGGGCGAGGGGAAGAGGCCGATCCAGGCGGTCGACTTCACGTCCAGGTGCTTGGAGGCCTCGTCCCGGCTGCCGCGGTACTCGTTCAGGGTCGCCAGCCAGACGTGCATCAGGGCGTGGGCGTGGCTCAGGCTGTGCAGTTCGCAGACGTAGAGCAGTTCGTCGCCGTTGCTCTTCCAGAACTCCGGCGCGGGCAGGCCATCGTCCAGGCCGCCGGCGAACTCGCGGTACTGTGTTTGAAGAATGTAGTCGAAGTTCCTGTAGAAGCTGACGATTTCAGGTCGCCAGACCTGGCGCATCTGCTTGTAGGGCGTCGAGCCCACCAGGTCGACGCTGAGGAACAGGCGCAGGCGCGGCTTCAGGCCCTCGGGGAAATCGGCCGGGAACACCCGCCGCTCGCGAGCCGCCGCGTCGGCCACGTTCGGCGCCTCGGCCGCGCCTTCGTCGGAAGGCGACGCGTCGGAGCTGAAAGCGGCGATGAACCGCTCCGTGGCCGTGTTTCTTGCGTCCATAGGGCTTCTAGGGAGCCTTGTTTGGCGACTGCACCATCACGAGGTATCAGGCTGCATCCTGCACCAGACATGTTGCCGAGAAGCGAACGCCGATGAACACTGAAGCTGTCCTGGACGAATTCCGCGGCGCGGGCGCGCTGCGCGAGGGCCATTTCATCCTGGCGTCCGGACGGCACAGTCCCATGTTCCTGCAGAAAAACCTGGTCTTTCAATATCCTGAGCGCACCGAGCGGCTGTGCCGGGCGCTGGCCGCCAAGATCGAGGCGCAGTTCGGAAAGCCCGACGTGATCGTGGCGCCCGCGGTGGGCGCGATCATCCCTGGGTATGAGGTCGCTCGCGCCATGGGGGTGCCGTCGATCTACGTCGAGCGGGAAGACGGCAAGTTCAAGCTGCGCCGCGCGTTCAAGATCGCCCCCGGCGCCAAGGTCGTGGTGGTCGAGGACGTGATCACCACCGGCGGATCGTTCCGCGAGGCCGTCGAGCCGATCGAGGCCGCTGGCGGCACGGTCGTCTGCTGCGCGTGCATCGTCGACCGCTCGGGCGGCCGCGCCGACGTGGGCTGGCCGCTGGTGGCGCTGGCGACGGTCGACGTCCCGTCCTACGCCCCCGACGAGATTCCGCCCGAGCTGGCCGCCCTCCCGGCGGAGGAGCCGGGCTCGAAGAGGCTTCGCGGATGAGCAGGCTGCGTCTCGGCGTCAACATCGACCACGTCGCCACGGTGCGGAACGCCCGTGGCGAAGGCTATCCCGACCCGGTGCGCGCCGCCGAGATGGCGCTCGCCGCCGGCGCGGACGGCATCACCGCCCACCTGCGCGAGGACCGCCGCCACATCTCGGACGCCGACATCGACGCGCTGGCCGCCATCTGCCGCCGCCGTGGCCGGCCCCTCAACTTCGAATGCGCCGTGACGCCGGAGATGGAGGCCATCGCGCTGGCCCACCGCCCGCACGCCGCCTGTCTGGTGCCCGAGCGCCGGGAAGAGGTGACCACCGAGGGCGGGCTGGACGTGATCCGCGGCCAGAACACCATCAAGCCCGTGGTGCAGAGATTCGTGCAGGCAGGCATCCGCGTGTCGCTCTTCGTCGACGCCGACGAGGCCCAGATGGTCGCCGCGAAGACGGTCGGCGCCCAGGTCGTCGAGCTCCACACAGGCGCCTACTGTGCGGCCGTCCGCGAACGCAAGCCGCAGGCCGACGCCCTGCTCCGCAACCTCAAGGTCGCCGCAGCCAAGGCCCACGAGCTGGGCCTGGAGGTCCACGCCGGTCACGGCATCGACTACGAGACGGTGAAGCCCGTGGCCGCCATCCCGGAGCTGATGGAGCTCAACATCGGCCATTTCCTGATCGGCGAGGCCATCTTCATCGGCCTGGGCCCGGCCATCCAGCGGATGCGCGCCCTGATGGACGAAGCCCGAGCCAATTCCGCTTCGGAATTGGCTCAGACCTTAGCAAGATGACCAGCATTTCCATGGAAATGCTGGGGGCGACGAAAGCGGCATGATTCTCGGCCTCGGCTCCGACCTCTCTGACATCCGGCGCATCCAGGAGAGCCTCGACCGCTTCGGCGACCGCTTCAAACAACGCGTCTTCACCGAACTCGAGCGCACCCGTTCGGACCGCAAGGTCGACGCCGCCGCCAGCTACGCCAAGCGTTTCGCCGCCAAGGAGGCCTGCGCCAAGGCGCTGGGCACGGGCATGCGTCGCGGCGTCTTCTGGCGCGACATGGGCGTGATCAACATGCGCTCGGGCCAGCCCACCATGGCGCTGACCGGGGGCGCCGCCGAGCGGCTGAAGGAGATGACCCCGCCGGGCATGAAGGCGGTCATCCACCTCACCCTCACCGACGACCACCCCTACGCCCAGGCCTTCGTGATCATTGAGGCCCTGCCGGAGTAGGCCTAGGATTCCCCGCCTACGGGGAGGAACCACATGCGCCGCTATCTGATCGCCGCCGCCGCCCTGGCTCTGGCCACGCCGGCCTGCGCCGACACCCTGCAGGAGCTCACCAGCAAGGGCAGCGTCCTGACGGTGCAGGGGATGGACATCGACGTCACCTACACGCCCGACGGCAAGTTCACCGCCATGGACGGCCAGGTGACGGGCGAGTGGCGCATCGACGGGACCAAGCTCTGCACCAAGTCCAACTTCGACCCCAACGAGTCCTGCGTGGAATATCCCACGGGGAAGAAGTCGGGCGACAGCTTCGAAGTCACCGGACCGCAGGGAACGGCCACGATCAAGATCAAGTAGCTCTGGCTCACCCGGCGAGCGCGCCCAGCCAGGCGGCGGCGACCACCAGCACGAGCCCGGGCGTGACCCGCAGCGCGAACCTGCGTCCTCCGGCGGTGCTCGCGAACACGATCTTGCTGATCGTATTGGTCGTCAGGCCGGCCAGGATCGGCAACACCGAGCTGTCGGGGGCCATGGCGCCGGAGGCGACGAGCGCCCCCACCGAGATGGCGGCCGCATGGGCGTCGGCCAGGCCCGCCACGCCGGCCGCCGCGATCGCGCCTGCGTCGCCGAACCAGGCCCGCAGCGCCGCCGAGGCCAGCATGACCGTCGCCAGGATCGCGCCGAACGTCAGCGCCGCCGCGACACTGACCGCCTTGCCGGGGTCGGCCGCGCCTTCCGCCGTATGCCGCAGGCCGATCAGGGTGAACGCCACGCCATAGACCGCCGCCGCGACCCCCGCCGCGATCAGCGAGGGCGTCATCGCTTCCAGCGCCGGCAGGCTCGTGGCCGCCAGCACCGCCGCCATCTGCAGGATCGTCGCCAGGGTGGAGAGCACCGCGCCGGCGGTGGCGGCCCCCAGGGTCTCCGGCGCGTTGGCGGCCCGCGCGCCCATGGCGCCGATGGTGGCCGTGCTGGACACGAACCCCGACGCCAGGCCGGCGATGGGCAGGCCGAACCGGGCGCCCAGCGCCCGCACCGCCACGTGGCCGACCGCGCTGATCGCCATCACTAGGATCACCAGCTTCCAGACCGTCCGCGGGTTCACGGCCGCGAAGGGGCCGACCCCTCGGTCCGGCAACAGCGGCAGCACCACCAGCGTCGCGGCCGCCAGCAGCAGCGCCGCCTCCAGCTCCTCCTCGGTCAGCACGTCCGAGACGAAGTGGTGCAGGCGGTTGCGGCCCGCGAGCAGGATCGCCAGGCCCACGCCGACGGTGGCCGCCAGCTGCGGCTGGCTCATGGCCAGCGCGCCGATCAGCGTCGTCACCAGGAGCGCGATCTCGGTGGTCAATCCAGGGTCGCCGTCCTTGCGGGTCCGCCAGTAGCCGAGGGCGATCAGCGCGCCGACGACGACCGTGGCGGCCGCCAGCATCAGCACGCCGCCCAGCAGGGCGCTCAACGCTCCGGCCAGCGCGGCGACCGTGAACGTCCGAATCCCGGCGGCGGCGAGGTCGGGCTTGGCCACCTTGCGTCGTTCGCGCTCGGCCCCGATCAGCAGGCCGGCGCCCAGGGCGACGCCCAGTTTCACCAGGAGATCGGTATCCATTCTCAGCCTCGGCGGATGGCCTCGTCCCAGGCTTTACCAGACTCGCGACCGCCCGGCGGCGGGTTCAGTCCGCGCGCCGCCGCACCTGGGCGGGATCGTAGAAGAAGGTCTCGCGCCAGACCTTGTCGCCCCGCCACTCCTGCCAGGCGATCTCCTCGAAGCTGTTCACGTGGCCCGTCTTCGAGGTGAAGGTGAAACGCCAGTGGATCGCCACCCGGTCTCCGTCCACCAGCACGGGGCTTATCAGCTCGGTCTTCACCTCCGCCTGGCGCGCCAGCATCCGCGCCTCGCCGGCCATCAGCGCCTCGCGGCCCACGCGCGGCGCGTCCTGGTTCTCCTGCATCGAGGCGTCGTCGGCGTACCAGTCGCGGATCGCCTCCACGTGGTCGCCGTGCACCACCTGATTGACGAAGGCCTCTACGGTCTCGCGGCTGGGCATCGGCAGGCTCCGAAGGTTCAGGCGGCGGCGGCGCGGCGCTGGGCGATCCGCGGCCACAGGGTGTTGAGGGCCAGGCCGCCCAGGACCAGGACGGCGGCGGTCAGCTTCCACGAGGTCAGGGGCTCGTGCAGCAGGATCGCCGAGGCGCCCATGCCGAACACCGGCACCAGCAGCGACAGCGGCGCGATCGTGGCCGCGGGATGCCGAGCCAGCAGCCAGGCCCAGACGCTGTAGCCGAAGATCGTATTTCCGACGGACTGCCACAGCACCGCCAGCCAGCCGCCCAGGTCGGCGTGCTGGATCGAGACGGCGACCTGCGGCCCTTCCATCACCAGCGCCAGGGCCATCAGCGGCGGGGCCGAGAACAGGCTCGCCCAGACCACATAGGCCAGCATGTTCACCGGTCCGGCCGCCCGCTGCACGGTGTTGCCGCCGGCCCAGCCGAGGGCCGCGAGCACCACCAGGAACAACCCCATCGGCGTGACTTCGGCGTTGGTGTGGATCATCAGCCAGCCCAGTCCCGAGGCGGCGAGCGCCAAGGCGCCCAGCTGATAGCCCCGCAGGCGCTCCCGCGCGATCAGCATGGCGAAGCCGATGGTGAAGAACGCCTGCACCTGGACCACCAGGCTGGCCAGCCCGGGCGAGATCATGCTGGTCATGGCGATGTAGAGCAGGCCGAACTGCCCCACGCCGATCATCACGCCATAGGCCGCCAGGTTCCACCAGCTCACGTTCGGCCGCTTCAGGAAGAAGATCGCCGGCAGCACCGCGAAGGTGAAGCGGAGCGCCGCGAAGGTCAGGGGCGGGAACTCGGCCAGCCCCCACTTGATGACCACGAAATTGGTGCCCCACACCGCCACCACCACCAGGGCCAGCAGGAGGTGCAGCGGGGGCAGGGCGTCGCGGTTCATGCGGCCTACATAGGGCGCGTAGCGGGGCTGTCACCGGTCCATTTGCCCGCAACTGGCCCTTGATCATCGGATTGGGCGCGATCCGCCCTTCTCCCCCGGGGATGGACGATGTCCCCGGCCCGGCGACCGATCGCCGCCTCTCACATTGTTCACGGGCGCGGAACTTGCTCATGGGCTAGGGAGCGGATACGCAGGCGCCAGCTTCGGGACGCCGAAGCGCCCAGGGATTACGAATGAGCGAGAACGTGCAGAGCGTGAAGACGCCTGAAAAGTCCGGCGCGTGGCACGAGCTGGTCGAGATCTTCAAGACCATCTTCTGGGCGCTGCTGATCGCCCTGGTCCTGCGGGTGATCTTCTTCCAGCCCTTCACGATCCCGTCGGCCTCGATGGAGCCCAACCTCTACGAGGGCGACTACATCATCGTCTCCAAGTTTAGCTACGGGTACTCGCACCACTCGATCCCGTTCAGCCCGCCGCTGTTCAAGGGCCGGATCCTGGCCCAGCCGGCCCAGCGCGGCGATATCGTCGTGTTCAAGCTGCCGAGCGACAATCGCACCGACTACGTCAAGCGCGTGATCGGCCTGCCGGGCGACCGCATCCAGATGAAGGCCGGCCTGCTGTACCTGAACGACAAGCTGGTGCCGCGCCAGGCCCTGTCGCCGGTCCGCGAAGACGTGGGCGGGGGATACGTCCGCGACGTGGCGCGCTTCCAGGAGCGCCTGGCCACGGGCAAGAGCTTCGTCACCCAGGACTTCGGCACGGACGGCGAACTCGACAACACCGACGTCTTCATCGTCCCCGAAGGCCACTACTTCATGATGGGCGACAACCGGGACAACTCGTCCGACAGCCGCGTGAACCCGGCGATCGGCGGCGTGGGCTACGTCCCGGCCGAGAACCTGGTCGGCAAGGCCCAGATCATCCTGTTGTCCTGGAAGCCCGAAGCCTCGATCTTCAAGCCCTGGACCTGGGTGCTCGACGCCCGTCCCAGCCGGTTCTTCAAGGTCCTGAAGTGAGCGCCTGCCCCCTATGAATGCTAGGGTTGCGGCCGTCGAAGACCTCGAGCGCCGCATCGGCCACACCTTTGCCGACCGCGATCTGCTCGAGCGGGCGCTGACCCACGCCAGCGTGGGCGACGGCGCGCGCGAGGTCCGCCACAACGAGCGCCTGGAATTCCTTGGCGACCGCGTCCTCAATCTCTGCGCCGCCGAGCGCCTGATGGCCCTCGACCCGGACGCGCGGGAGGGGGAGATGTCGCGCCGCCTCGCCAGCCTGGTGAACTATCACGCCTGTGCCCGCGCGGCCGAGCGCGCCGGCCTGCCGGCCGCGCTTCGCCTGTCGGCCAGCGCCACCAAGGTGGGGGCCCGCAAGTCCGACGCCGTGCTGGGCGACGCCTGCGAGGCGCTGATCGCGGCGCTCTACATCGACGGCGGGCTGGAGACGGCCAAGGCGTTCTTCGAGCGCTTTTGGGCCGATGAATTCGCCCACCTCGACGCGCCGCGCGCCAAGGACCCCAAGACCCAGCTCCAGGAGTGGGCGCAAGGCCTCGGCCTGCCATTGCCGGCCTACGAGGTCGTGGGTCGCGAAGGCCCGGCCCACGCGCCGGTCTTCACGGTCGAGGTGCGCGTGAAGGGCTTCGAGGCCGAACGGGGCGAGGGCGGATCGCGCCAGGCCGCCGAGAAGGCCGCCGCCCAGGTGATGTTGCTCAAGCGCGAAGGCGTGGAATCCGAGGCCAGCCAATGACCCAACATGCCGGCTTCGCGGCCATCATCGGCGCGCCCAACGCGGGCAAGTCGACCCTCACCAACCGCCTGGTCGGCGCGAAGGTCTCGATCGTGACCCAGAAGGTCCAGACCACGCGCTTCCCCGTGCGCGGCGTCGCCATCGAAGGCGAGACGCAGATCGTGCTGGTCGACACCCCAGGGATCTTCCAGCCGCGCCGCAAGCTGGACCGCGCCATGGTCCGCGCCGCGTGGGGCGGGGCCGAGGACGCCGACGCCATCGTGCACCTGGTCGACAGCGTCGCCGAACTCGCCGCCCCTACCAAGGAGGGCAAGCCCGCCGACCGCCGCGCCGCCGCCGACGTGGAGTCCATCGTCGAGGGGCTCAAGGCCTCGGGCAAGAAGGCGATCCTGGCGCTCAACAAGATCGACGGCATGAAGCGCGAGACCCTGTTGGGCCTGTCGCAGCGCCTGTTCGAGACCGGCGTCTATTCCGAGGTGTTCATGATCTCCGCCGCCGACGGCTCGGGGGTCGGCGACCTGAAGGCGCGGCTGGCGTCGCTCATGCCCGAGGGGCCCTGGCTCTATCCGGAAGAACAGACTGCCGACCTGCCGGCCCGCCTGCTGGCCGCCGAGATCACCCGCGAGAAGCTCTACCTGCGCGTCCACGAGGAGCTGCCCTATTCGGCCGCCGTCGAGACCACCGCGTTCGAAGAGCGCAAGGACGGCGGCGTGCGTATCGAGCAGACCATCTATGTCGAGCGCGAGAGCCAGCGCCCGATCATCCTGGGCAAGGGCGGCCAGACCCTGAAGTGGATCGGCCAGAAGGCCCGCGAGGAACTCACCGAGCTCCTGGACCGCCCCGTCCACCTCTTCCTGCATGTCACCGTCGACGAGAAATGGGCCGACAAGCGCGAGTTCTACGGCGACGTGGGGCTGGATTTCGAGGCCTGAGTCGGCGCCTCGCCTCTCCCGCGGGGGGCTTGCGGCCGACACATGACCTCGCAGGTAATCGCGCGCGGTCTCATTTCGCGGTCATTGGTCGCAAGCCCAAGGAGCTTGCCATGACCGAAAAGACCCCGCTCGCTGTCGTCACCGCCTTCCTCAAGGCGATGGAAGCCCTCGACTACGACACCGGCTGCAAGCTGGTCGCCCCCGACTGCGAGTACACCAACCTGCCAATGGGGACCGCCCGCGGCCCGGAGGGCGTGCGCGCCACCCTCGAGCCGTTCTTCGCGTCGACGATCAGCAACCGGTTCGTCATCCTGCGCCAGGTCGTCGACGGCGGCACGGTGGTGATCGAGCGGCTCGACCGCCACCAGTTGGGCCCCGACCGTTGGGCTGAACTCCCGGTGATCGGCATCTTCGAAGTGCGGGACGGCCTGATCACCGTCTGGCGGGAGTACTTCGACCTGGCCACGCTTTTCCGCGAATGGCCCGAACTGCAGCAGGCCACTGCCGCCTGATCCTGGCGCCGGGTCGCGACGCCGCCGTCTTCCCCCCGGCGGCGGCGCGCCATACATCATCGGTATGGTCGACCTCGACGCCTATTTCGCCCGCATCGGCTACGCTGGCCCACGCGACGCCAGCCTGGCGACGCTGGGCGCGCTCCACGCCTTGCACCCCGCCGCCATCCCCTTCGAGGCTATCGACTGCCTGCTGGACCGGGGCGTCGACATCTCGCCCGCCGCCGTCGACGCCAAGCTCATCGACGGCCGCCGTGGCGGCTACTGCTTCGAGCACAACAGCCTTTTCACCCGTGTGCTCACCACCCTCGGCTTCGAGGTCGAAGGGTATGCGGCCCGCGTCCGCTGGAACTCTCCGCCCGGCGCCCCGGCTCAGCCGCGCACGCACCACGTGCTGAAGGTTCGCGCCGAGGGTCGGGACTGGTTGGTGGACGTGGGCTTCGGCGGCTGCGTGTTGACCGCCCCCTTGCGCTTCGTGGAGAGCGAGGTCCAGGCCACCGACCACGATACCTACCGACTGCTGCCGATTGAGGGCGGCGTGGCCCTGGAAGTGCGGCGCGAGGTGGGGTGGGTCCCGGCCTACGATGTCTCCCTCGTCCCCTGCGTCCCGCGCGACTACGAGATGGCCAACTGGTTCACCTCCACCCATCCGACCAGCCACTTCCGCGCCAACCTTCTGGCCGCGCGGACGACGCCCGAGGCCCGCTACGGCCTGCTCTTCAACCGCTTCACCACCCGGCCCATCGGCGGCGAGCCGACCAAGGAGACCCTGGACGCGGACGGCATCGAACGGGTCTTGTGTGACACCTTCGGCCTGCCGGTCGAGCCGTCTTGGCGCTCGATGATCGAACGCGCCGCGAATTCTCCAGCGCCCTGATGGAATTCGAGGACGATGCCTTCGTGCTGGCGGCCCGCGCGCACGGCGAGGCGGGGGCGATCGTCGAGCTCCTCACCCAGCGCCACGGCCGCTATGCCGCCCATGTGGCCGGCGGCGCCTCGCGCAAGATGAAGCCCTTCCTGCAGCCCGGCGCACAGGTCCTGGTCCGCTACCGCGCCCGCGTGTCCGACCAGCTGGGATCGGCCCAGCTCGAGCCGGTGGGGGAGGGGCCGGCCGCCCTGTTCGACGATCCGCTGGCGCTCGCCGGCTTGGCCGCCGCCGCCGCCGTGGCCGCCGGCGCGCTGCCGGAGCGCGAGCCGCATCCCGGCGCCTACCTGGCCTTCGAGGCGCTGAGCGCCGCGCTGGCGATCCCCGACATCTGGCCCGCCGTCTTCGTCCGCTTTGAGGCGGGCCTCCTGCAGGATCTGGGCTTCGGCCTCGACCTGTCCAGGTGCGCCGCCACCGGCGCTGTCGACGACCTGGTCTATGTCAGCCCGCGCACCGGCCGCGCCGTCAGCCGCGAGGCGGGCGAACCCTACAAGGATCGCCTGCTGGCGCTGCCGCCGTTCCTGCTGGGCGCCCAGGCCGGCCTTGGCGCGGGCGACGTGGGCGCGGGGCTGGCGCTCACCGCCCATTTCCTCGAGGCCTACATCTTCGGGCCGCTGAACCGCCCGCTGCCGCCCGCCCGCCTGTGGCTGCTGGACCGCCTGCGCGAGGCCGACCGGCTCTAGGTGACCAGCAGTACGAACCCCGCGGCCGCCCAGCTCGCCAGCACGCCCACGCCGGCCGCGCCCTGCGCCAGGGTCGGCGGCGAGCGCCACCAGCCGTTCGCCCGCACCGCGTAGACGAAGACCACGGCCGGCGCGGCGAACAGCACCGCGGCCATGCCGGGTCGGGTCACGCCCGCCAGGATCAGTCCGCCGCCCAGCCACGCCAGCACGAGGCCGCTGGCCAGGCCCAGTTTGGTCCGCAACGTCATGCACGGATCCTCACTCGAATGGCCTTTCCTCTTGCTCAACCAGCATGGTTTCCGCCGCAAACGAGCTCTGCTACAAGCTCGCGCCATGACCGGTCGCAAACGCAATCAGGCCAATTGCCAACAGCGCTGCCCAGCAGCGGTGTTTGCGCGCGTCTGTGCCGAGACCTGACGAACCCGGTCCTACGGCAAGCCTCGCAAACCCCGCTCCGGCGGGGTTTTTGCTGCGCGCAGCCCCGCCGAGCCCCGTCCGTCCCAGGAGCTCTCCATGCCACCCCACCGCCACCTCACCGACGCCGACATCGCCCGTATCGGGCTGGGCGTCGCCGACCGCAGCCTGCCCAAGTCCGAGTGGACCCACGCCGCCCACTTCGCCGCCGCCTTCTGGCTGCTGACCCGCGAGGGCGTCGAGGCGGAGGCCCAGATGCCGGGCCTGATCCGCGCCTACAACGAGGCCACCGGCGTCGAGAACACCGACAGCTCGGGCTACCACGCGACCATCACCCTGGCCTCGCTGCGCGCCGCCCGCGCGCATCTGGCGGCGCGGCCCCACGTCGGCCTGTCCGAAGCCCTGGCCGAGCTGTTGGCCGGGCCCCTGGGCCGCTCCGATTGGCTGCTGGTCCACTGGTCTAGGGACCTGCTGTTCAGCCCCGCCGCCCGCCGCGCCTGGACCCCGCCCGACCTGCAGCCCCTGCCGTTCTGAGCGCGGACGCACGCAAAACCGCAGGGGGGTCCTGCGGTCTTGCGCATTGTCCGCCCAAGGCCCCGCTCGTACCAAGCGGGCCTTCAACGACAAGGACAACACGTCATGAAACTCAACCTGTGGCTGGCCCTGCCAGCCGCCCTGACGGCGCTCGCCGTTTCGCAGCCCGCGGCCGCCGCCGTGGTCACCTATACCTACACCGGCACCGTGGCCTCGGGCTTCGATGGCGCCGGGCTGTTTGGCGGCGGGGACCTGGGCGGCAAGACCTTCACGGCCGTCTTCAGCCGGGACGACGACCTGGCCCAGCCAGGCGACCTCTTCCTCGGCGACATCAACAGCTACGTCACCGGCGAAGGCCTGTTCTCGCCCGTCGGCGCCCTGATCACCATCGGCGGGTTCGCGTTCGCCGTCGGCGGCGAGAGCGGCGAGCAGAGCCAGTATGACGACGGCGTCTACGAGGGCTTCAAGCACCAGGCGGCCGGCAACGGCGCCGGCGTCGAGTTCGGCGGCAACACCATCGGCACGTTCGGCCCGGCCCCCCGTCTCGACTACCTGGCGGGGCCCGACTACCACACCCTGGGCGCCCTCTCGCAGGACGACCTGCCGGGCTTCGCCATCTACGGCGGCTTCCAGTACGTGCTCGACGACGCCGCGGCGCGGGCGCTCTACACCAGCGCGTCCTTCGACGTCGCGGGCTTCAGCGTCAGCCCCGCGCCGGGCGTCCCGGCCGGCGTGCCGGAACCCTCGGCCTGGGCGTTGATGATCCTGGGCTTCGGCGCCGCCGGCGCGGCCCTGCGCCGTCGCCAGGCGCTGGTCGCGGCCTGATCTCGGGCTCGTCATGGCGGGGACAGGCCCGGCCATGACGAGCTTCCCGCCGAGACTTCCTGTGGACTGCGGCGCCCCGTGCGGTCGCGGCGAATCCCGCGCCTTGCTAAAGAGCCCGGATGACCGTCCACACCACCCCGCCCGGATCGGGCGACGGCGACCGCATCATCGACGAGCCGCTCTCGGAAGCGCTCTCCCGCCGCTATCTCGCCTACGCGCTCTCGGTCATCACCGACCGCGCGCTGCCCGACGTGCGTGACGGCCTCAAGCCCGTGCAGCGCCGCGTGCTCTACGCCATGCGCGAGATGCGCCTGAACCCCGACAGCGCCGCGCGCAAATGCGCCAAAGTGGTCGGCGAGGTGATGGGCGGCTACCACCCGCACGGCGACCAGTCGATCTACGACACCCTGGTCCGCATGGCCCAGGAGTTCGCCCAGCGCTATCCGCAGGTCGACGGCCAGGGCAACTTCGGCAACATCGACGGCGATAACGCCGCGGCCATGCGCTACACCGAGGCCAAGCTCACGGTCGCGGCGACGCTCCTGCTCGACGGCATCGACGAGGACGCGGTCGACTTCAAGCCCACCTACGACGGCTCCGACGACGAGCCCGTGGTCCTGCCCGCCGGCTTCCCCAACCTGCTCGCCAACGGCTCCACCGGCATCGCCGTCGGCATGGCCACGTCCATCCCGCCGCACAACGCCGGCGAGCTGATCGACGCCTGCCTCCTGCTGCTGGACGACCCGGAGGCCTCCACCGAGGCCCTGATGACCCACGTCCAAGGCCCGGACTTCCCCACCGGCGGCGTCATCGTCGAGCCGCGGTCCAGCCTGCTGCAGACCTACGAGACCGGTCGTGGCGGCGTCCGCGTCCGCGCCCGCTGGGAGAAAGAGGACCTGGGCAAGGGCATGTACCAGATCGTCATCACCCAGATCCCCTACCAGGTGAAGAAGGCCGAGCTGATCGAGGGCCTGGCCGAGCTGATCGACGGCAAGAAGGCCCCGCTGCTGGGCGACGTGCGCGACGAGTCCGCCGAGGACGTCCGCGTGGTGCTCGAGCCCAAGAGCCGCAACGTCGAGCCCGAGGTGCTGATGGAGAGCCTGTTCAAGCTCTCCGACCTCGAGACCCGCTTCAGCGTCAACCTCAACGTCCTGGACGCCCGCGGCACCCCCGGCGTGATGGGGCTGAAGCAGGCGCTGAACGCCTTCCTGGCCCACCGGCGCGAGGTGCTGGTCCGCCGCGCCCGCCACCGCCTGGCCAAGATCGAGGCGCGGCTGCACATCCTCGACGGCCTGATGATCGCCTACCTCAATCTCGACGAGGTGATCCGCATCGTCCGCTACGAGGACAAGCCCAAGGAAAAGCTGATCGAGACCTTCGCGCTCAGCGAGATCCAGGCCGACGCCATCCTCAACACCCGCCTGCGCCAGCTGGCCCGGCTGGAGGAGATGGAGATCCGCCGCGAGCACGCCGAGCTGGCCGAGGAGCGCGACGGCATCGTCGCCATGCTGGGCAGCGACAAGGCCCAGTGGAAGCTGGTCGCCACCGGCCTGCGCGACACCAAGGCCCAGCTCGCCGACCTCAACGTCCGCCGCTCCACCTTCGCCGAGGCGCCGCAGATTGACACCGAGGCGGCCCTGGAAGCCATGATCGTGCGCGAGCCGATCACCGTCATCCTCTCCGAGCGCGGCTGGATCCGCGCCGCCAAGGGCCGCGTGGAAGACCCCTCCGAACTCAAGTTCAAGGAGGGCGACAAGCTCCAGTTCCTGGTCCCCGCCGAGACCACCGACAAGCTGCTGATCTTCGCCAGCGACGGCCGCTTCTTCACGCTCGCCTGCAACAACCTGCCCGGCGCCCGCGGTCACGGCGAGCCGCTGCGCCTGATGATCGACCTCGACGACAAGGTCGGCCTGATCGACGTCTTCCCGCACAGGCCGGGGACCAAGCGCGTCCTGGCCTCGAAACAGGGCTACGGCTTCATCCTGCCCGAGGAGGAGGCCATCGCCTTCCGCCGCGCCGGGAAACAGGTGCTGAACGCCGGCGATCCCTCAAAGAAGGGCGAGGGCGCCGCCGTCTGCCTGGCTCTGGGAGACGCCGACCAGCTCGCCGTCATCGGCGACAACGGCAAGCTGCTGGTCTTCCCGGTGGCCGAACTGCCCGAGATGCCGCGCGGCAAGGGCGTGAAGCTCCAGTCCTACCGCGAAGGCGGCCTCAAGGACGCCTCGGCCTTCAAGTCCGACGACGGCATGACCACCGTCGACCCCAGCGGCCGCACGCGGGCCTGGCCCGAATGGCGCGAATGGCTGGGCCGCCGCGCCGGCGCCGGCAAGCTCGCCCCCAAGGGCTTCCCCGCCACCAAGCGCTTCCGGCCGAAATAGGGGGCTGCCGTCCAGCTCCTCACCCGTTCACGGGGGAGGGGGACCCCACCCACCCGCTTGGCGGGTGGGCTGAATCAGGAAAGCGCCGGGCCGCGCGCGGCCCGGTGGGCGGTGGAGGGGGCGCTGCGGCCGCACTCCCTCGTGCCCACCCCAAATCCGTGCTTCCCTCGCCCAAACACCAAAGGAAGCGCCCCCACATGATGAAGCTCTACTCCGGCGATCTCAGCCCCTATTCGGCCCGCGTGCGGATGCAGATCTACGCCAAGGGGATCACCGACATCGAGCTGGAGCGCCCGGCCGACTTCGGCATGCCGGCCTTCCGCCAGAGGAATCCGATCGGCCGCATCCCCGTGCTCGACATCGACGGCGACCTGATGCCCGAGTCCGAGGTGATCGCCGAGTACCTGGAGGAGGTCTATCCCCAGCCCAGCCTGCTCGGGAAAACCCCCCGCGAGACCGCCCACATCCGCACCCTGGCGCGCCTCGGCGACATCTACCTCATGAACAACATGTTCATGCTCTCACCCCAGGCGCGGGCGACCAATCGCGACCAGGGCGTCGTCGACCTGCTGGGCGGCCAGGTGGTCCGCAACGTCAAGGCGCTGGACCGCATGGTCGGCACGGACGGCTACGCCTGCTGCGGCCGCCTCACCATGGCCGACTGCGCGCTCACGCCGGCCCTGTTCATGATCGAGAACGTCCTGCCAGCCACCGGCGTCGACAACCCGATTCCCGCCAACCCCAAGGTCGCCGCCTACTGGGCCGCCCTTCAGGGCCACGAGCCCGCCGCCCGAGTCCTGGTCGAACTCCACCGCGGCCTCGAAGAACGCCGCGAACTCATCCGCTCCGGCGCCTTCGAGAAGATGATGGCCGCTGCCAAGGCCGCGATGGAAAAGGCGGAGGCCTAGCGGGGAGGGGGCTCGGACGCCCCCGGGTCGGTGGCCGGCTAAGCCGCCGCCCGCCGCCGCGCCCGAACCCCAGCGCCCGCCATCCCGAAGCCCAGGATCATCAGCGCCCAGGTCCCCGGCTCGGGGATGCCCGGCGGCGTCACCGCCCGCGTGGAGATCGCCCCCACCGCGTCGATGTCGGCGCCCACCGATCCGCCGCTCGTGGCGCCTTCGTCCGCCACGTCGATCAGCCGCACGAACGAAAAGGCCGAGCTGGTCCCGAACCCGAACGCGTCGATGTCGATCCCGCGCGTGCTGCCCGTCACCGCGCCCACCGAGAACCAGGTCAGGCCGTCGGTCGAGACGTCCACGTTCGTGTCCTCCACGTCGGGCCCGATTTCGAAGATCCACAGGTCGTCGGCCGCGCTGCCCGATCCTGTCAGCACATTGTCGGTGAACCGCAGCACCAGCGCCCCGCCCACGCCCAGCGAGACGAAGTCGCAGGCCGCCGTCGTCGCGCACGAATTGGCGCCCGAATAATCCGGCGCCCCCAGCGCGTTGAACGCGCCCTGGAAGCCCGCCGAGGGCGACAGCCCTTCCAGCCCCGGCTGATACGAGACCACCGCGTCGGCGAACGAGCCTATCCCGCCCGGAAAGTCCACGCCGCCGAACACCTCGGCCTGGGCCACACCGCCGCCCAGCCCCAACACGCACGCGCCGCCCAGCAGCGCGCCCATCCAACGCTTGGTCATGATCGTTCCCTCCACCAACGGCCCGCAACGGACCGCCCCGCGCCGCACCCCGCGACGCCTTCACCATGGGCAACCAGGGAACGGCGTTCGTTGTTCCGCGTTCGGTGGGGATTTGTGGCGGCGCATCCGGCCGCTGCAGCGCTGGTTTAGACCCAGCGCAGACGTCGGGAAGACCCACTTCTGAGCGTGAGACGACTATGTGTCGCGAACAGGCACAACGCGAGACTTCTGTTCGCTTTGCACCTTTGCCTTCTGGGTCGCATCCTTCTTTCGCTTCAGCCGCTCCACGGCCTCCGCCCGCCGCGTCCGCTCCAACTCCTTCTCCATCTCGACATGCAGCTTCACCAGACGGCTGCGTGCTTCGTGTGAGATGACATAGTCGGGGACTTCGTCGAGCCGCCGGAAGCACTGAGGGAATTTGGCCATCTGAAGAAGTACCTGCCGTTCAACGGCCGGCGGAACCGTTCCACGCTGCGCATAGAGGCGGTCGAAACAACTCAGCAGCACAAAATGAAGGCCGGGCATGTGGCGAAGTTGTTTGGGTACAGGTCCGGCGATGAGCTCTTCGAAGACGTAGGGGGCGTCGATCCAGCGGCCTTCGTTGAAATCGACTCGGCGCAGATCGAGGGAGCGGATCGCTGTGACGAGGGGCGTGCAGTAGTAAGCTCCAACGCGCTCTGAAAGCGACAGCGACACCTGACAAGCGTCGACTATTGCGTCGAAGAGTCTCCGCTCGCCGACCGGCGGGGACTCGCCACTTACGGTCCGGCCGAGCTCCTGCGCGCCGAAAGTCACATCGACTGACTTGACCGCGCGCACAGAGCCATTTTGCTGTGCAATGAAGTAGGTCGTCGCCAAGTTTGACTTGGCCCCCGCGTGGCTCATCCCGGGATCTATCGTGCACCCGATGCCTTTGAACTCGCTTTCTCGCTTGTAGGCGACGGCGGCGTCCTTGGTGAACGTCATTGAGAAGAAGCGGCGCGTTCGACCGGACGCCAACGCCTTCTTCTGCACCACCTCCGGCCTTTCAACGACATCGATTTCACCCCTTAGAAAGGAACATCGGAAGAAAATCTGCTGCTGAAACAGATCGTTTCGCACACGTCGATAGAAATCGAAAAAGTCAGTTTCGGATTCGCAACGGAAAAATGCGCCATCGCTAAAGGCCCAACACTCTCCAGTTTCAAAATGCTCGAATGCAGCTTCAAGAGCCGCATGAAAATTGGAGAGAGTTGTGTTTAATTCTTGAGGACTGCGCTGCGCGATCGCGCGCGTAGACAACATGTCTATGTAGCCGCACCAGCTCTCTGCCATGTTGACCCGTCCAAATGAGGTTAGGTGTTATTCAGTACGAAGTGCACCAAGACGATGTGGCCGGACTTGCTCAGTTCGCGGAGGGTATGAAGGTTCGGAAGGTATTGGTCATATGAGTAGATTCTGAGACTGTTTATCCGTGATCTCTCTCCGAAAATGCCCCGTATCTGATCGCGAAGCTCGGGTGATTTGCGCACTGCGGAGGCGGAGCGCAGCACGGCCATTACGTAGGAGCCGGGTGACAGCGCGTTTAGCAGCGTCCGCACGCTGCGAATCGAGAGCTGTGCGCCGAAGGTTTGAAGCTGTGCGAAGGGGAAGGTGCCGGAGGGATCATCAATGACGAGGGGTTCGCCATCGATTGGCAGCGCGAGGGGTGTGAGCGTCTCCGTGAACTCTTGCCAAGTGGCGAAGGCGTCCTGAGCGCGTGCCGCGAGTTCCCCATCGGCCGCAGGGCTAAGCATCGAGAACATGACATAGGTCGCGGAGTTCTTCGCGGTCGTCGGCCCGCGAAGCATCCCGGCCCGTCGTGCGAAGCGAAGCTTGCGCGCGTAGAGCGCCGCGAGCCCGCCACCCAAATCAATAAAGTTGGCCAGCGGTGCGCGGCCGCGGAAGTAGGTGCCGACCGACACGTCAATAATCAGGTCCTCGATCAGGCGCGCTGACCGGTTGGGGTGGGCGACGATCCGGCAGCTGGTCCGTGAGAATCCAGGATGGATTTCGATTCCATGCGCCGTGGGAGACTCCTCGATAACCACCAGCAGTTCGTTGCCGTCGAAAGCCTTGCGGAGCACCGGCATCGCAACCTTGCCGGCGACGACAAGTATGCGGACGGTTGCCGTCTCTTGGCCCCGAAAGATCGACGAGACGATGGCCGATGGTGTTTGAAGGCCCAGCGCCGCGGCACGGATTGCGAACCGTACCGCGGGGATCTGAATCCCCTGTGCAGCCTCGATATGCTCGACGACGGCTCGAGCGCGACGCTCTATCTCTTCCTGGGTCTGCCGGGGGAACAATGCGTGGTCATTGCGCGTAACGACATATCCCCGCCGATCCACTCGCTAAGCCCCCCCAGCGTCACGATTCGATAACGCTGTAACCCTAGGCAAGCTTGTACATCCAGACAATCAGAAGCTGTGAGGGCGCATCCACACCTAACTCCGCGCCCCGACTTGAACCCACCACTCGATGCTCGTCACGGCCGGCCTTGAGCCGGCCATCCAACCGGCGGCGCCGATTGTCCTGCGAGCGCCGCCGACGCTCCGGAAATGGATGGCCGGCTCAAGAAAAGCAGGGCATCGCACTCCCTGCACGACCGCATCTGACGCACAGCCATGTTTCCCTCCGGCTCATGTCGGATGACATCGCCCCGATCTCCCGCGAGGAGGAGGTGCTGGCCGTGGCCATGGAGCTCGAGCTGGCGGTGGCGAAGCATGTCCAGGCCAAGCTGCTGGCGGCCGAAGACGCCGACGAGATCAACGGCCTGGGCCGCACCTGGCAGCGGGTCAGCCGGTCGCTGCGCCAGACGGTGGCCCTGAAGGCCAAGCTCACCCGCGAACGCGAGGCCCCGCGCGAGGTCCCGGCGCCGACGTCGCCCGGGCCGGCTGCGTTCTATCCGGACGTCCGGCCGCTGAGGGCCGCGCAGCGCGCGCGGATCGACAAGGTTTGCGCGGCGTCCCGGTTCCGTTTCGAGCGCGAGGGCGTCGATTGGGACGAGGCCGTGGTCACCGAGCTGCTCATCGAACTCGCCGACTACGACGATTTCCTGGAGGTGTCCGAGGACACGCTGATCGACCGCGTCCTGGAGATCCTGGACGAGAGCAAGGATCCCGAGCCCTGGGATGTCCCGCCGCGCGCGGCCCCCGCGTCACGCGCCGGGCCCGACGATCCGGACTTCCAGGACTCCGCCTGACGGCCGAGCCCGCGCGCAGCGCAGCTGTTCCAAACCACGAAAGACACGAACGCGCGCCGCCCCTCCCGGACCGCGCCGCCTTCGCCTGCCTTTTCGTGCCTTTCGTGTTTTTCGTGGTTCCTGATGATGGCGCTGACGCGCCCTACCAGGCCCAGCTACCCGTGATCATCCCCGCGTGGCTCTGGGCCTCGCGGCTGCCCTCGTAGCGGTAGCCGAAGCTGAGCCGGGCGCGCTGGCTGACCTCGGCGTCGAAGCCCAGGCCCAGGCGCACGGCGGTCTTTCCCGGCGCGGTGGCGGCCACCTCGAAGGCGGCGCCCTGCAGGCGGGCGGTGAGCTCGGTGCGATCGGCGTCCAGTTCGCGCAGCACGAAGGCCTGGGCCCACGGCGTCACCTTGGCGCCGCCGACGCCGGCCTCGCCCTCGATCCGGGCGCCCACGCGGCCCTGCAGGGCGTTGTGCACGGCCTTGTCGAAGCTGAGCCCGCCCACCGGGTCGCCCGCCTCGACCACGGCGTCGCGCCGGATGCGGTCCTTGCCCAGGCCCGCGGCCAGGGTCAGCGAGGCCGGGCCCAGGTCGAAGCCGCGGCCGGCCTCCAGGTCGGCGGCGAACGAGCTGCCTTCCGGCTTGGCGTAGGCGGCGCCGCGCACGGCCTTGTAGACGTCGGAGCCCTTGGCCACGACGCCGTTGACGTACCACCTGTCGGAACGCCAGCCGGCGTAGGCCAGGCCCTGGTAGCTGAAGGTGCGGCCCTGGCCGAGCACGCCGGCCTTCACCTCGGTTTCGGCGTAGGCGAGGGCGCCGCCGACGCGGATCGTCGGGCGGATCCAGCGGTCGGCGCCCACCACCACGCCGGTGCGGTCGGTGCGGAAGCGGCCGGCGGTCTCGTCGGCGCCCACCTTGCGGGTCTCGGCCGAGGCCTGGGCCCAGACGCCGTCCTCGCGGGCGGCCAGGCGCTCGCCCACCTCGGCGCGGAAGCCGCGGTTGGAGGTCAGCACCGCATCGACCGTGTCGGCGTGGATCTCGCCCGCCGCGCGCTCGAAGACGCCGGCGATCTGGGCCTCGTTCAGGCCGACCAGGCCGCCGGTGAAGCTGTTGGCGCCGCCCGCGCGCAGCGTGTCGGCCGCGCCGGCCACCGCCTCGGCGTTGCCGTTGGCGAGGCTCAGCGCCGCATAGCGCTGCGGCGTCACCGCCAGCACGATCGCCTTGGGCTGGTAGACCACCTCGAACCGCGCATTGGCCGGCATGCCGTCGGCGGGCTGGGTCAGGGTGGAGAACGTCCCGGTCACGCCGCCCTCGGCGGTTACCACGGCGAAGGCGTCGCCGATCCGGGGCGTGTAGCTGTTGGTGGCGTCGCCGGTGATGCCGCGGGTGATCGGCGCGATCGCACCGGCGGCGGTGAACACGCTGCCCGCGCCCGTCAGGACGACGGTGTCGTAGTGGCCGGCGCCCACGCCCGGCGTCGGTCCGTCGATGTCGATCAGGAGGCTGGAGCCGGCGTCCTGCGTCAGGCTGCCGGCGACGACCAGCCGGCCGGGTGAGTTGCCGGGCGACAGAATGCCCGAGACCTTGACGGCGCCCTGGATCAGGCCGCTGCCGCCCACCGTGGCGCCCGGGCTCACGAAGACGTCGCCCGCGAAGACGCTGTTGAAGCTGAGCTGGCCTTCCTTGACGCAGGCGCCGATGGCGTTGCCGCCCGCGCCCAGCAGGTTGAGCTTGCCCGCGCCCACCTTGGTGAAGCAGGCGTCGCCGCTCACCGGCCCCATCAGGGTCACCTGGTTGGCGCCGGTGTCGAAGCGGGTGTCGGCGCCGGCGATGGTCACCGCCTGGTCGATCACGATGTTGCTGGTGAGGATCAGGCCGGTCTCGGCGTTCAGCACGATCTGGCCGCCGCTGGCGCCCAACGAGCCTGGCGCGCCGGCGACGACGTCGCCGCCCTTGATGTCCAGCAGCTTCAGGGTGCTGGGCTGCGACAGCGTCAGCGTGCCCGAGCCCGTCTTGCTGATCGCGCCGCCCCCGACGATCTCGCCGCCCAGGACAACGTTGTTGGATTGCGTGTCCAGCCTCAGGATGGTGTCGCCGCCCAGGTCGATCTTGCGGGTCAGGGTGAGGGGAGCGTCGGCGCGCAGCGTGCCGCCCGCGATCACCAGGGGGGCGCTGGCGGCGCCGAGGTTGGTCTCGTTCTCGATGGCCAGCACGCCGCCGGCCAGGGTGACGCCTTGGAAGGTGTTGACGCCCTTCAGGGTGAGGACGCCTTCGCCCAGCTTGCTGAGCCGGCCGTCGCCGGTGACGGTCCCGGCGAAGGTCAGGTCGTGGCCGGCCGTGTCGATCCCGCCGCCGGCGGCCATGACGGTGATGTCGGTGGCCACCTCGCCGGTTGCGCCGATGGTCAGGGTGCCGCCCTCGAAGACGGGCTTCACCTTGCCGCTGGTGAGGTCTTCGGCGGAGTAGGTCTTGCCGGCCTCGATGTTGGTCGGGGGCGGTGGCGTCTCGGCGGCTGGGGCAGGGGACCCGCCGCCCGCCGCGCCCACGGCGGCGGCGATGTCGGTGCCGAAGATGTAGTTGTAGTTCAGGTTGATCGAGGCGCCGTTGGCCAGGCTGCCGATGTTGAAGGCCATGCCCAGGGTGTAGTCGCCGTTGCCCAGGAACGTGCCGGCCAGGTAGCCGGCCGGGGCGGCGGTGAAGCCGGGGGCGGCGGTGAGGTGCGGCGTGGCGTCGGTGGAGTAGAGGCCGATCACGTACTTCGAGACCGTCGCCTCGCCGTAGATCAGGTCGGTGGCGGGAATGCTGCCCGAGCCCTGGAAGTTGTTGGTCGCGCTGGTGTCGCCGGCGGCGGCCACGGCGTCGGGGTCGGTCAGGCGCACGAACGACAGGCCGGTGATGTCGGTCAGCGCCGTGATCGTGGTGTCGATCTGCAGCTGCTGGCCGTTGGTGTTGAAGCGGTAGTCGTGGGTGACGGCCAGAGTCGAGCCGTAGGTGCCGGTCCACACGACGCGTTGGTCGAAGGTCGTGCCGTTGTAGGCGACGCCGTTGTAGCTGGTCAGCGCGCCGCTGATCGAGGCCGAGCCCAGGGCCGCGTTGCTGTTGGTGGCCGTGAATGCGCCGCCGCCGGTCGTGCCGACCAGGACGAAGGCCTCCTGCGGCGTGCCCGGCGTCAGGTAGTCGTAGTTAGGGTTGAACGTGCCGGTGCCCGTGCCGTCGTAGAGGATGCCCGGCCGGGTCGAGCCGCCGGTGCCCAGCGTGCCCTTCTCGTTGACGCCGATCTTCAGGTAGTCGCCGGCCAGCACCACGCTCTGCGCCAGGGCCGCCGACGGCGCCACCAGCGCCGTGCTCGCCATCACCGCCAGCGCCAGGTTGCGGCGCGCCACGAATTGAGAATTACGCACTTGGAACGACCCCCGAGAAAACCAGGGCGCCGCTCTAGGGTCGCATCGTTAATGCAGGCGTTACCGTGCCGGTGCGGCAAATTGGCTGGCGGCCGCCGCCCGAGGCGGGCGTCGCCCCGGCCGGACAATTGGTCGCTGCCGGCTAGAGGTCGAACGCCGCGCGCCAGCGGGCGCCGCCGGCGGGAAAGCTCAGCTTGGCCTCGGCGTTGGGCTGCGCCGCCAGCGCCCGGCTCAGCAGCCGCGAACCGAAGCCCCGGCGCTCCGTGCGCGCCGGCGGCGGGCCGCCGGTCTCGCGCCACTCGATGGTCAGCCGCCGCCGTGGCCCCGTGGTCTCCACCTGCCAGCTCAGCCGCACCTCGCCGTCCTTGCCCGACAGCGCCCCGTGCTTGGCGGCGTTGGTGGCCAGTTCGTGCAGGCATAGCGCCACCGCCACCGCCGCCTCGGGCGCGAGCAGCGCCGGGCCGCCCTCGAGCTGCAGCCGCCCGGGCGCCTTCGGCCGGAACGGCGCCAGCGCCCGCCCGGCCAGCGCCTCCAGCGTCACCTCGCCCCAGCCGGCGTCCACCAGCACGTCGTGCGCGTCGGCCAGCGCCGAGAGCCGGGCCGCGAAGTCGCGCCGCGCCGCCTCGGTATCGCTCGCCCCGCGGAAGGTCTGGTCCGCCAGTGACTGGACGACGGCCAGGGTGTTCTTGACCCGATGGTGCAGCTCCAGCTTCAGCAGGCGCTCGCCCTCGCGCGCGGCCATCTCGCGGGCCAACGCCGCGCGCAGCAGCGTCACGACCCAGATCACGAAGCCGCTGCTCGCCAGGAAGAAGCCCACGCCCAGCACCAACCGGCGGGTGGCCACCATCTGGCCGGCCTGCGGTTCGAGCAGGAACACGCCGCCGGCCGCCAACGCCGCGACGCTCGCCGCGCCGGCGGTCACGCCGCCGAACACCGTCGCCACCAGCACCGCCAGGATGAAGGCCGCGAAGGGCGCACCAAGGCCGATCCACGGCGCCAGGCCGAGCCGGATCCCCAGCGCCAGCGCCGCCAGGCCCAGCCCCAGCGCGATCCGCATCGCCGGGCTGCGCGGCTGCCGCGCGATCCGCCGCACCAGGAAATCGGTCACGAAAGCTCCCCGGCGCACGTCCGGGCGGCGCCTCCTCGAACGCCATTCTACGGAATCGGGCGGATTACGCACCCTGCAGAAACGACGCGGCCGCCACCTGACGTTGCGGAAGGATTTTTCCCAGATTTAACCGAATGCCGACCTTTCGGATCTAGGCTGCCCGCCTCGAAACGGGAGCAGGACGTGGGGTATAGCCCTTGGCGCGGTGAGGGACGGCGGCTGGCCGTGCTGGCGGCCGTCTACGCCGCGGCCACGACCTACAGTCTGGCCGTCGCTGGCCCCTCCAACCTGCCGGTCATCTGGACGCCGAACGCGGTGCTGATCGCCGGCCTGCTGACCCTTTCGCGGCGGGGCGCGATGATCCTGCTGGCCCTGTCCGCGGTGATCCACCTCGCGGTCCAGTTCAATCCCGACGCCGCGCCGTTCGTCTTCGCGGTGACGGCGCTCGACACGCTGCAGGCGCTGGCGACCGCGATCGTGGTCCGGGCGCTGCATGTGCCGATCCGGATCCGCAGCATGCGCGGGCTGCTGTGGTTGGCGCTGGTAAGCGGCGCCTTCACCGCAGCGACGTCGCCGTTCGTGAGCGGCCTTGCGGGCCTCGCCGGAGGCTGGGGCCTGAAGGGCTGGTTCGGCTGGACGGTCTCCAACGCCCTGGGCGTTGCCTTGGTGCTGCCTACGATCCTCATCCTCCTCGACCCGCGCCACCGCCGCGCCTTCCCGGCCAGGGCCGGTGAAACGGCCGCCAGCATCGCCGTCGTGCTGGCGACGTCGATTGCGGTGTTCACCGTCGATACGCCGCTCCAGGTCCTCTTGTTCGCCCCGGCGTTGCTGGCGGTGTTCCGAGGCGGGCCGCGCGCCGCCGCCATGCTGGTGCTGGGTTCTCTGGTGGTCGCCATCCCGACTGTTCTGGCCCGGACGGGCCTCGAGCCCGAAGCGGCGATGGCGCCCCTGCGCACCGCTCAGCTCTTCCATCTGATCCTCTATGCGGTCTGCATGACCGCCGCCCTGGCCCTCAGTCGCCAGGCCCGGCTGCAGGCGTTGCTCCTCCGCCAGACCGCCGCGGCCCGCGCCGCCGAGGTTCGAGCCCGCGCCGCCAGCCAGGCCAAGTCCGAATTCCTGGCCACGATGAGCCACGAGATACGCACGCCGCTGAACAGCATCCTTGGCTTCGCCTCGCTGGTCGCCGACGATCCCAGCCTTTCTGACGAGAACCGCCGACGCCTCGACCTTGTGGGTCGCGCGGGGCGTTCGCTCGCCGATCTCGTCAACGACCTGCTCGATTTCTCCAAGGTCGAGGCGGGCCGGCTGGAGCTGAGCCTGGCCGCGACCTCGCCCGCCGCCATCCTGCGGGACGCCGCCGCGATCGTGGCCCCCACCGCCGAGGCGAAGGGCCTGACGCTCGATGTCCAGGTCGACGGCGACGAGAATTCGGCGTTCGTCCTGGATGAGGGGCGCCTGCGCCAGGTCCTGCTCAACCTGTTGGCCAACGCCGTGAAGTTCACCGCGAAGGGCGGGGTCACGGCGCGCCTCGAGATCGACCCGCTTAACGGGCTGTTGCGCTTCGAGGTCGAGGACACTGGGATCGGCATCGCCCCGGAGGTGCAGGCGCGCCTGTTCCAGCGCTTCTCCCAGGCGGACAGCTCGATCAGCCGCAGTTATGGCGGCACTGGGCTGGGCTTGGCGATCAGCCGGGCGCTCGTCCGGCAGATGGGCGGTGAGATCGGCGTCGACAGCGCGCTGGGGCACGGCGCCCGCTTCTGGATCGCCCTGGCCGCGGAATCGGCTGCCCCGCCGCAAGCCAGAGCGGAAGCCCCCGCAGCCGCCTCACCGACGGCCGCCCGGGTGCTCCTGGTCGACGATCACCCCATGAACCGAGAGTTGGGCCAGGCGCTTCTGACGCTGGCCGGTTGCGAGGTGACCGCGGTCGAGAGCGGCGCCCAGGCGGTCGAGGCTGCGCGCGCCGGAGGCTTCGACGTGATCCTCATGGACGTCCACATGCCCGGGATGGACGGACTGGCCGCGACCCGGGCGATCCGCGCCCTCGACGGGGCTGCCGCCGCCGTGCCGATCGTGGCGCTGACCGCCGACGTTCGCCCGGAACAGGTGGCCCAGTGCCGGGAGGCCGGCATGGACGACCACGTCGCCAAGCCCATCCACCGGGAACAGCTGCTGGCCGCCGTCGCCCGCGCAGTGTCGCCGGCGGAAGCCGCGCCGGTCGCGCGCCACGCCTAATTCATCTACCTGTCGGGTCGCTGAACGACCGACCCCGGCGCCGTTCAGATGCGACGCGCTAGAGTCTCCGCAACATGAAGGAGACCCGCATGAGGAAGATCGTCCTTGGCCTGACCCTCGCCGCAGCTACCCTGGGCGCCGGCGCGGCGATGGCCCAGCCCTACGGCTACGATCGCGGCGGCTACGACTATCGCTACGACCGCGGCGACCATCGCGATTATCGCGACGCCTATCGCTACCGCGACGCCCGCTTCCGTGACAGCGACCGTGACGGCATCCCCGACCGCGCCGAGTGGGGTCGCGACCGCGATCGCGACGGCCGACCGGATCAGTGGGACCGCCGCGACAACCGCCGCGACCGCCACTGGCGCCAGCACCGCGACTATGGCTACCGCTACTACCGCTAGAGGTGAGTCCGACGCCTCCACCCCAGGGTGGGGGCGTCAAACCTTGCGGTTCCGTCGGGAAGGGGGTGGGATGACGGCCCATCTTGCTTCGAGGACCGCGCGATGCCCGACTCCGCACAGCCTGCGCCTACTGCCGCCTCGACGGATCCCGCCCAGCTCGGCGTGATGCAAGGCTTCCCGCCGCCGGCAGACAAGCTGGTGCGCTCGGCCGACACGACAAGCTGGCGCTTCCCGAATATTCGCTGGAGCTTCAGCCACGAGCGCGAGCTTGGTCCCTCTGCGGTCGTGCGCCGGGGGCCGTCCGCCGCCGCGCCGCTGCCTTACGCCCTACGTGACGACCTCGACGCCGTGACCTTCACCACGCAGGACGGCCGCCCCATGACCTGGGCAGAGTCGATCGACGAGAACTTCACCGACGGTTTGGTGGTGCTGCACCAGGGGCGGATCGTCTACGAGACCTATCGCGGCGCCCTGCAGCCGCACGTTCCCCATCTGGCGATGTCGGTGACCAAGTCGTTCGCCGGCCTGCTGGCGGCGATGATGGCCCACGAGGGCGCGCTCGACCCCGGCGCAGGGGTGACCGCCTACGTCCCGGAGCTTGCGGGCACTGCCTTTGGCGATGCGTCCGTGCGCCAGGTGATGGATATGACCACCGGCGTCCGCTACCGCGAGGACTATGTCGACCCCGATGCGGAGGTCCGCTTCTATGGCGTCGCCGCGGGCTTCTCGCCGCCGCCGAAGGGCTACGCAGGGCCCACGAACATCTTCGACTTCCTGAAGACCTTGAAGAAGCAGGGCGAGCACGGCGAGGCGTTCGCTTACAAGACCTGCAACACCGAGGTCCTCGGCTGGATCATCCAGCGGGTGGCGGGCCAGCCGTTCGCCGAACTGATCTCCGAGCGCATCTGGCAGAAGCTAGGGGCCGAGGAGGACGGCTATGTCATGGTCGACAGCACGGGCTTCGCCATGTGCGGGGCGGCCCTGAACGTGACGACCCGCGACCTGGCGCGGTTCGGCGAGATGATGCGGCGCGGTGGAACGTTCAACGGACAGCAGATCGTACCCGAAGCCGTGGTCGCCGACATCGCGGGCGGCGCGCGCCGGGAGGACTTCGCCAAGGCCGGCTACGTCACCCTGCCCGGGTGGAGCTATCGCAACCAGTGGTGGGTGAGTCACAATCGCTTCGGCGCCTACAGCGCCAGAGGGATCCACGGCCAGGTCTGCTACGTCGCCCCCGGGGCCGAGATGGTGATCGCGCGCTTCGCCTCGCACCCGACGGCCGCCAACGGCAATGGTCCGCTGGATCGCGTGTCGCTCCCGGCCTACGAGGCGCTGGCCGAGCACCTGACGAAGAACTAGCCGCGGTTCGCCTTTGGCGGGCCGGCGGCCCGCACCTATCGGGCTTCCAGTTCGGCGACCCGGCGCGCGTAGCGTTGCGCCAGGACCAGGCGGTCCGAGATCTCGGCGCTGGCGGCCATCCATTCGGCCTGCTCGTCGTCGACCGCCGCCGGGTCCGTCTCGCTGGCCCGCACCCGCGCGAGGGCGGCCTTCATCCGCCGGTCCTCGATCGCCAGGCTGGGATAGCCGCACACCAGCCGTTCGCGCGCGGTGGGCAGGTCATAGCAGGGATTGTGTGCGGACGACGCTGAGTGCGAAGAGGTTGGCGGCGGGTCGTCCGGCCCGGGCGCCGCGGGCTGTGCGATCGGCTGGTCCGCCGCTTCCTCCGGCAGGCGGACCTCGGTGAGGGCGACGGCCACTCGCGTCGGAGCTTCCCCGGCGGCGAGGGTGACGGACCGGGGTTGCGGGCGGACGTCTTGCGGCGGCGCGAGGCTCAGGCCCCAAGCGACGGCCGCGCCGACAAAGGCCGCGCCGCCGGCGATCGCGATCGCGGGAGCCCGGCTGCGGCGCGCGCCATGCCGGGACGTGGTCGGCTCGGCCCGCAGGGGCGCCGCCGCGATCGGCAGGGCCTGGCCCGTGAGGCGGCCCTGCCGTGCGGCGAGCTCCTCTTCGAGTTGGCGGACGAGCGTTTCCTGTCCCCGGTCGCGCGCCACGCCCAGCAGACGCCTCAGTTCCGGCACGCTCAGCGCCGTAAGCTGGATCCCCAACATTGACCGCTCGGCCTCCCCAACCGCGGCGAATTCCCCGCGATGAGACTAGCACGATGGAGGCCCGCCGTCAGGCCATGGCGCGGATCGCCTTCAGGGCGAATTCCACCTCCTCGGGCGTGTTGCGGATCGACGGCGTCAGACGGACCAGCGGCCGAGCGTAGGGCGCTACCGAGCCGATGATCTTCCACTCGCGCAGTTTCTCCACGGTCTGCCGCGGACTCATGCCGGCCACCTCGAACGAGACGATGCCCGCGGAGAGGTCACGCGACCGGGGCGTGGCCAGGGTCACGTTCGGCGCGGCGGCCAGACCCGCCTTGAGCTGTTCGGCCAACTCGGCCGTGCGCTCGGCGATCTGCCTGCGGCCGACCCAGTCATGCAGCACAAAGGCGTCGGACAGCGCCCAGACGTGTTCGAACGCCTTGAAGCCGCCCGGAGTCAGACGGGCGCCCGTGCAGTCGGTGGCCGGCGTGCCGCTGATCCAGTCGGAGTAGGCGTCGCTGGCCAGGAAGGTCGGAATCGTCGGGGCCATCGCCGCCCAGCCGGCCTTCGAGCCTATCACCACCCCGGTCCCGCGCGGCCCGAAGATCCACTTGTGGCAGCCGGCGAAGAACAGGTCGCAGCCGAGGTCAGCGAGGCCCATGTCCTGGTTGCCGAAGCCATGCACGCCGTCGACTGCCAGCAGGATGCGATCGCCTTCCGCGCGGCTGGCGTTGAGACGCGCGATCTCATGGGCGATCTCGGGAATCGGCATCTTCAGCCCCGTGGACGACAGCACCCAGGTCAGGGCGACGACCCGGGTGTTCGGCTTGATCTCGCGCACCACCGCCTGCGCCAGCCCGCCGGCGCCGGCCTTGGCCGGGTCGGGCAGGCGGATCCGACGCACCGTGGCGCCATTGCGCATCGAGGCCAGCCGCAGGGACTCGTGGGTGACGTAGTAGTCGCTGGAGGTGGTCAGCACCTCCTGACCGGGGCGCAGCTTCAACCCGTTGTAGACCAGGCCCGCGCCCATGGTGGTGGAGTCCGTCAGCGCCACGTCGGCGGCCGGCGCGCCGAAATAGCGGCCGACCCTCTCGCGCGCCGCGTTCTGCAGGCGGCGGTTGTTCTGCTCCAGGTATTCGATGGGCGTTTCGTCCAGGGCGTCGCGGTGCCGCGCGATCGCCTCGCGCACCGGCCTGGGATGGGCCGCGATCAGCATGGCCGACATGTCGACCCGATCGGACTTGAGCCCGAACTGAGCCCGCACCCGAGCCCAGTCGTTGGCCGCGAACGGCGTGCGCGTCGGCGCGGCGGGTTGTTGGGCGACGGCCGGCGCGGCCGATCCTGCCGCCAGCGCCACGCCGCCCGCCGTCAGGAATTCGCGCCGCCCGATCTCCATGGCCCAGCCTCCACGCCTCTAAACATCCGCTGCGGTCCGACGTTCCGCCCCGCGGAGGTTAACTACGAGGCTTGGCCGTGGCGGGATGCGCAGGTGCGATGAAGGCCGGGGGCGGCGCGACCAACTCCGGAACGTGTCGTCCGACCGGTCCGACTGTGGGACGAAAGCCTAGAACACACCCATCGCGAGGCCCGCGGCCAGGCTGGCGCCGAGGTCGGCGCATGCGTTTCGGTCGCTCTCCCGAAGGGTCTTCTCCGCCAGGATCGCTTCAGGCGACTGAGCGTGGGTCACGATGATCAGCGGCTCCGCGATGGGCTTGAGGCGCCAGCCGGTGCAGATCCGCGCCATCTGCCGGGCCGCGCCCGTCCCATCGCTGCCGGCGGCGATCAGCGCGGCGTAGGGGCGGCCGTTCAGCCGCTCCAGCACCGGGTAGTAGCTGCGGTCGAAGAACTCTTTCATCGCCCCGGACATCGAAGCCAGGTTCTCCGGGCAGGCGAAAAGGTAGCTGTCGGCGGCCAGCAGGTCCTCCGCCTGCGCGGCGTCGGCGGGCAGGACCCGAACCTCGATGTCAGGCTCGCCGCGCGCTCCCTCAGCCGCAGCCTCGGCCATCGCCCGCGCCGCGCCGGTCCGCGAATGCCATACGATGAGGAGTCGCTTCATGGCCGCAGGCTAGCGGATTGCCGGACTGAAACGCACCCGAGCTTGCGCCGAAAACCGCGCCCCCTAAGGTCAAGCCCAACAACTGTTCGGGAAGGGGACCCACTATGCTTCGCACCACCCGCCGGCTGGCGCTCGCGCTGACGGCCGCTTCGATCGCGCTGACGCCGGCCACGGCGACTCTCGCCCAGACGTCCAAGAAGCCCGCCGCAGCCACCAAGGCCCATTCGTTGACGAAGGCCGCGAGCCCGGAGTCGGTGGGCTTCGACAGCGCCCGCCTGTCCAAGCTGGACGCGTACATGGCCGGCGTCGTGGCCCAAGGCCGCGTGGCCGGCGCGACCACGCTGCTCGCGCGTCACGGCAAGATCGTGGCGTTCAAGACCTACGGAAAGCAAAGCCTGGCGACCGGCGCCCCGATGAAGGAAGACACGATCTTCCGCATCTACTCGATGACCAAGCCGATCACCGGCGTCGCCATGATGATCCTCTTCGAGGAGGGCAAGTGGCGCCTCGACGACCCTGTCACCCGCTACATCCCCGAGTTCAAGAATCTGAGGGTGGTGAAAACGGTCAATCCGGACGGCACGATGGTGCTGGAGGACATGAAGCGTCCGCCGACCATGCGCGAAGTCATGAGCCATACGGCGGGCTTCGGCTACGGCCTGCAGGACGAGCATCCGGTGGATAAGCTCTATCGCGAGAAGGGTGTGCTGGGCGCCAACGGCCTAAAGGATATGATCGATCGCACGGCGCAGATCCCGCTGGTGTTCCAGCCGGGCAGCTCATGGCGCTATTCGTCGTCGGTCGACATCCAGGGCGCGATCGTCGAACGCCTGTCGGGCCAGACGCTGGGCCAGTTCATGGACCAGCGGATCTTCAAGCCGCTGAAGATGAACGACACCGCGTTCTTCGTGCCCGCCGACAAGGCGAGCCGGCTGGCGGCGGTCTACGTCGGCAACCGTGAGACCCGCAAGATCGAGGAAGCGATCAACCTCTTCGGCAACCCGATGCCGACCTATCTCACCCAGCCCGCCATGGAGTCGGGCGGCGGCGGTCTCGTCGGCACCACCATGGACTACGCCCGCTTCGCCCAGATGATCGCCAACAAGGGCGAACTGGACGGCGTGCGCCTCCTGTCGCCCGCCTCGGTCGAGCTGATGGGCACCAATGTGATCTCCAAGGACGCCATCGTCGCTTCGAACGGCAACGGCGTGAGCCGCTTCAACGAGGCTGTCGGCTTTGGGCTCGACTTCATGGTGATCAAGGACGCGCGCGAGGCCGGCACGCTGGAAGGCGACGGCGCCATGAGCTGGGGCGGGGCGGCCGGCACCTGGTTCTGGGTCGATCCCACCAACGACGTGATCTTCGTCGGAATGGTCCAGCGCCTGGGGGGTACCGGCGGCGACGACCTGGGGACCATGGCCCGGACGCTGACGTACCAGGCGCTGATCGACCCGTCGAAGTAGGCCCCATCGCCGCAGGGTGAGGCCGTCTCTGCGGCATCACCCTCGTCGGCCGCCCGGTCCGTTGCCGTTGTCCCATACGCCCCGATCCGCCGTCACGATCTTCGTCGGCCTGTCGCTTGCCGCGGTGGCGGTCGGCTGCTTCGTAGCGGCGGCGAGCGGTGTCTCCATGGGCGTCTGGGTTCGCAATCCGGCGAGTTGGGTGGTCGGCGCGCTGTGTGCCGCGCTGATCCTGCGGTTCGCCGGCCCGAGGACGACCTTCGGCTTCCTGATCGCCGCGCCGCTGGGACTGGTCGCCAGCCTCGCCGGCGCGGGTCAGCTCAGTGTGCATCGCTGGTTGGACTTGGGTCCCTTGCACGTCAACGCCGCTCAGGTGCTTCTGCCGCCCGCCATCGTCGCGCTGGCCGTTCCAGCGCTGGGGCGGGCGCGGGTGTGGATCGCGGCCGTGATCCTGGTCCTGCTGGTCGCCCAGCCCGATGCGTCGCAGGCTACGGCCTTCGGCGGTGCGCTATTTGCGCTGCTGGGCGCGTCGCAGCTTTCCCGGCCGGTGCGGGCCAGCGCGATGGTCGCGGTCGGCCTCGCGATGGCCGCGAGCTGGCTGCGGCCGGACCCGCTCGGCCCGGTCCCCGAGGTCGAGGAGATCCTGCGCCTGGCCTGGGAGCTCTCGCCGATGGCGGCCGTGGCGGCTTGGGCGACGCTGCTCGCCGCCGTCGCTGCGTTCGCACTGTTTCCGACCAGGGGCACGCAGGGCGGACCCCGCGCGCTGGGGGCCTACGCTGTGCTCACCGCGCTGATGCCGCTCTTCGGCCCATTCCCCGTTCCGCTCACGGGCATGGCGATGAGCCCGGTCGTCGGGCTCTGGCTGGGCGCGGGTTTGCTCGCCGCCCAGGCGCGCAGGGTCGACCTCAGTGAGAGTACCCCGGCGGCATAGGCCGGTTCAGGTCCTTGTAGCGGTCGCGCAGGTCGAGCTGCCGCGAGCGAAGCGGCTGGGCCTCGCCACGGACCAGGATGAGCTGCGGCTTGGACAGTGGCTCGAAGGGGTCGCCCGACCAGATCACCAGGTCGGCGTCCTTTCCGGGCTCCAGCGAGCCCACGCGGTTCGCCACGCCGAAGATCTTCGCCGGATTCAGGGTGACGGCCGCAAGCGCGCCGCCCTTGGTCATGCCGTTGGCGACCGCGATGCCGGCGTTGTAGCGCATCTCGTGGGCGCGGTGGGCGCCGCTGTTGCCTTCGATGGCGACGGTAACGCCCGCCGCTTCCAGGCGAGCGGCATTCTCCAGCGTGGCGCCCAGGGTCTCGAAGCTGGTGGGGCGATCGAGGACCGGGTTCAGGATCACCGGCACGCCGGCCGCGGCGATTTCCGGGGCCAGCCGCCAGGCTTCCGCCGCCCCCGACAGGATCAGCTTCAGCCTCTCATCCTTCGCCAGCTTCAGCACCGCGCGGATGTCAGAGGCGCGATTGGCGACCGCGACGAGCGGCATCTGGCCGTTGACCACGGGGATCAGCGCCTCGAGGTCGGCGCGCGACAGCGACAGGTCGCGGTAACCGGCGCGTTCATAGGCGGCGCGGTTGCGCTGGTAGGCGCGGACGTCTTCCAGGGCTTCCTTCAGCAGCACGAACTCGGCGCCGCGGGCGCCGCCGGCCACCTTGGCGCCGGCGTCGCCGAACGGGCTGACCATGGCCACCTTCGGTTTCAGCAGCATGTCGGTTCCGCTGGCGAGCTGGATGACTGCGGCTTGGCCGGCGAACAGGTGGTGGGCGTTCTCGGAGGACGGCGCGCCCGAAGTGGCCTCGGCCCCGCTGTCGTCGTGCTCGCCGGCGCCGCCCTGGCCGCCCTCGGCCCGGGGGGTCACCACGGCGCTGGTGATGCCGCCAAGGCGCGCGACCGGGATCACCACGGAGTCCGGGTTCAGCGCGTACTGCACGTCGAAGGCCGCGCCCAGGTCTGGCGTCTTGACGTCGACGTCGTCGCCCACGGACGAGACTTCGATGGCGCCCAGCATGCTGTTCACGGCGACGAAGCCAGGCGTGACGATGCCGCCCTTGGCGTCGACGACCTGGGCGCCGGTCGGCGTGGCGGCATTGGGTCCGGCCGCGACGATCTTGCCGTCGCGCACCACGATGGAGCCCTCGACGGGCTGGGCGGCGCCCGGATTGAGGATGCGGGCGTTGATGATGGCGACGGTGGCGGCGCTCGCGCCCGTCGCGGCGGTGAGGGCCGTGGCGGCCAGCAGGACGGCGAGGCGGCGGATCATCGGCGGCTCTCCTGGCCGAGTTCGAAATCGGACTTGGCCTGGAAGCGCGGATCGGTGCGATCGTAGGCGAGGCCGCCGTCGATCCAGACCCGCTGGGCCCGGGTGTAGATCGAGAAGGGATTGCCGTCCCAAAGCGTGACGTCGCCGCGCTTGCCGGGCTCGAGCGTGCCGACCTCCGCCGAGATGCCGAGCGCCTTGGCAGGGTTGGCGGTGATCCAGCGGATGGCCTGGGCCTCGGTGATCTGCATGCCGAGCGCGCGGCCGGCGGCCATGGCTTCGGCGGCCTCCTGGTTCAGCCGCTGGATGAGGTCGGGGTCGTCGGACTTGATGATCGCACAGCCGCCGGCGGCCTCCACCAGCGGGACATTCGCCTCGACGGAGTCGTTCATCTCGAGCTTGGACCCCCACCAGTTGGTCCAGGTGGCGGCGCAGATGTCGTTCTTGGCCAGCAGGTCGGCGATCTTGTAGGCCTCGACCGTGTGGTGGAAGGCGGTGATCCGGTAGCCGAACTCCTTCGAGACATCGATCATCTGGGCCATCTCGTCGGCCCGGTAGCAGTGGTTCTCGACCAGGATCTCGCCCTTCAGCACGCCCACCAGGGTGTCGAGCTGCAGGTCGCGCTTGGGCGGGTCGGCCTTGTCGCCCTTGGCCACCTTGGCGCGGTAGTCGTCCCACTTGCGCATGTAGTCGGCGGCGTTGATCCAGGCGGCGCGGTAGCCGGCGACATTGCCCATCCGCGTGGACGGGGCGCGGCTCTTGCCGCCGTAGACCCGCTTCGGATTCTCGCCGCAGGCCATCTTCAGCGTGTAGGGCGCGCCGGGAAACTTCATGTCCTGCACGGTGCGCCCGGGCACGTTGCGCAGGGTGACGCCCCGGCCGCCGAACAGGTTGGCCGAGCCGGGCAGGACCAGCAGCGTGGTCACCCCGCCGGCGCGGGCCAGGTTGAAGCCCGGATCCTGCGGCCACACCGAGTGCTCGGCCCAAACCTGGGCGGTGTTGGGATCGGTCGCCTCGTTGCCGTCGGAGTGGGCCTGGACCTCGGGTGAGGGATAGACGCCCAGGTGCGAGTGTGTGTCGATCAGGCCGGGCGTCACCCACTTGCCGCGCGCATCCAGGGTCTCGTAACCGGCGGGAACCGCGAGGGCCGCGCCCACGCCGGCGATCCGGCCGTCCTGGATCAGCACGGTGCCGTTGTCGACCCGGGCGCCCGTCCCGGTCAGCACGGTGGCGCCCACCAGGGCCAGGTTGCGGCCGGGCAGGGGGCGGTAGGTCGAGGGGAACGGGTCCGTGTTGGCCGCCGGATCCAGACCCCTGGGCAGCGGCGCCGCGGCCTGGTGCGAGCCGGACGACGATTCCTTCCCGGGCGCGGGCTTGGATGAGGTGGTGGCGCAGGCGGCGAGGCTAGCGCTGGCGAGCACCGCGAGCGCGGCGCCGAGGGCTTTGTTCACTGGAAATCCCCGAACAGAAGGCGGGATGGGAGGGCTCGTCGGTCCACGAGTCAAGCGCCCTGCGCCTTGACATTCGCGGGGGTACATGCGCCCTTCCGCGCCTCGTAAAACACCCGATTTCCCGAGACAAATGCACGCCTACCGCACCCACACCTGCGGCGCGCTTCGCGCCGCCGACACCGGCAAGACCGCCCGCCTCTCGGGCTGGGTCCACCGCAAGCGCGACCATGGCGGGCTGATCTTCATCGACCTGCGCGACCACTACGGCCTGACCCAGCTGGTGCTGAGCCCCGGCACGCCCGGCTTCGACGTGGTCGAGCACTTGCGCGCCGAAAGCGTGATCCGCGTGGACGGCGAAGTCGTCGCCCGCTCCGGCGACACCGTGAACCCGAACCTGCCGACCGGCGAGATCGAGCTGAAGGTGAAGGAGGTCGCGGTTCTCTCGAAGGCCGACGAGCTTCCGCTGCCGGTCTTCGGCGAGCCCGACTATCCGGAAGAGATCCGGCTCAAGAACCGCCACCTCGACCTGCGCCGCGAGACGCTGCACAAGAACATCGTGCTGCGCTCGAAGGTGATCCAGTCGATCCGCAACCGGATGATCGGCCAGGGCTTCCTGGAGTTCCAGACCCCGATCCTGACCGCCAGCTCGCCTGAAGGCGCGCGCGACTTCCTGGTGCCGTCGCGGCTGCACCCCTCTCAGTTCTACGCGCTGCCGCAGGCTCCGCAGCAGTTCAAGCAGCTGCTGATGGTCTCGGGCTTCGACCGCTACTTCCAGATCGCGCCCTGCTTCCGCGACGAGGACCTGCGCGCCGATCGCAGCCTGGAATTCTACCAGCTCGACGTCGAGATGAGCTTCGTCACCCAGGAGGACGTGTTCGCGGCCATCGAGCCGGTGATGCATGGCGTTTTCGAGGAGTTCGCCGAGGGCAAGCCGGTGACGCCGTACCCCTTCCCGCGCATTCCCTACCGGGAGAGCATCGCCAAGTACGGCACCGACAAGCCCGACCTGCGCAACCCGATCCAGATGCAGGACGTCTCGGACCACTTCCGCGGCGGCGGCTTCGGCCTGTTCGCCCGCATCCTGGAAGACGCCAAGAACGCGGTGTGGGCCATTCCGGCCAAGACCGGCGGCAGCCGCGCGTTCTGCGACCGGATGAACAGCTGGGCACAGGGCGAGGGTCAGCCCGGCCTGGGCTACATCTTCTGGTCCGACGACCAGGGCGGCTGGGGCGGCCCGATCGCCAAGAACCTCGGTCAGGAGAAGACCGACGCCGTCATGGGCCAGCTCGGCCTGGGGCAGGGTGATGCCGCCTTCTTCGTCGCCGGCGACCCCAAGGTCTTCTACAAGTTCGCCGGCTCGGCGCGGACCAAGGTGGGGACCGACTTGAAGCTAGTCGACGAGAACCGCTTCGAATTCGTCTGGATCGTCGACTTCCCGATGTTCGAGATGAACGAGGAGACGAACCGCGTCGACTTCTCGCACAACCCGTTCTCGATGCCGCAGGGCGAACTGGAAGCGCTGGAAACCAAGGATCCGCTGGATATCCTGGCCTACCAGTACGACATCGTCTGCAACGGCTACGAACTGTGCTCGGGCGCGATCCGGAACCACCTGCCCGAGATCATGCTCAAGGCGTTCGCGATCGCGGGCTACGGCCCCGAGGTGGTGGAGGAACAGTTCGGCGGCATGCTGAACGCGTTCCGCCATGGCGCTCCGCCGCACGGCGGCCTGGCCCCCGGCATCGACCGGATCGTCATGCTCCTGGCCAATCAGGTCGCGATCCGCGAAGTCATCGCCTTCCCGCTGAACCAGCAGGGACAGGACCTGATGATGAATGCGCCCTCAGAAGTCGCCGACAAGCAGCTCAAAGAACTGCATATTCGCCTGGCCCCGCCGATCAAGGCGGGCTGATTGGCGGCGCTTAGCGCGCGACCGAGGTGAAGTAGCGCGGTTCCGGCGGCAACGGCGGGGCCGGCGCTGCCGGCATCGCCGGGACCATCCGCATCGCCGGCCGGGGGACCTCGGGCCGCATGATGAGCCGAACGCCGTTGCAGCCGCGGATCTGCAGGCCGCGCGGCGTCTTGGTCCGGCTGTCGCCGCACGCTTCGTCGAGCTGGTCCTGGGTCAGGCCCCGCGCGTTCGCCAGATCCGCCCCATGCAGCGAGGCCCGGGTGAGATCGGTGTCGCGGAAGTCCGCGCCATCGAAATTCGCCCCCATCAGATTGGCGTTGGTCAGGTCGGCGGAACGGAAGGACGCGCCGCTGAACGTGCCGTAGGCCAGCACCGCGCCGGTCAGGTCGGCGTCCTGCAACACCGCGCCGTGCGCTTCCACGCGGGTCAGGTTGGCGCCCTGCAGGTCGGCCGAGCGCAGCACGGCCCCGGAGAGGCGCGCGCGGTTGAAGTTCGCGCCCTGCGCTTCGATGTCGGTCAGCGTGGCGCGGGACAGGTCGGCGCTATCGAACACGGCGCCGCGCAGGGTGGCCGACCGCAGCACCGCGTTGATCAGGATCGCCTTGCGGAAGTTGGCCCCGGTCGCCTCGGTGTCGCTGAGGTCTGCGCGGGTCAGGTTGGCGGCGCCGAACATGACGCCGTTCGCCTCGGTCGACCGCATCCTGGCGCTGGTGAGGTTGGCGCTGGAGAAGTTGGCGCCCGTCATCGAGGCGTCGGAGAGATCGGCCTTGGTCAGATCGGCGCCGGCGAAGACCGAGGCATGAAACTTGGCGTCCCGCAGGTTCGCGCCGACGAGCATCGCGCCCGAGAAATTGGCCCCGATGATCCGGGCGCCCGACATGTTCCGCCCGGAAAGTTCGCATTTCATGCAGGAGCCGCCGAACGAGTCCAGGCGACGGACCTCCTTCTCGCCGGCCATCGCGCGCCCGGCGATCGGGGCGATCGCGAGGAGGGCGGCCGTGGCGACCAGGAGGTGGGAAATACGCGACATCAGTGGGGCAGTTCCTTGCAGTCTCGCTGCCACATCTGCCTGCATAGCCTGGGGGGCGCCACTTAAATCGCGGTAACTTCGAACGGGTTAGGTGCGACGTTCTAACCCGTCTGGTCCTCGGGCAGACGGCCCGCGCGGGTCCCGCAGGTCTCGCAGATCAGGGCCTGGCCCTTGCGCACCACGGCGATGTCGCCGCAGGCCGCGCAAACCTCGGCCGAGGCGAACGCGGCCGGCCCCGCGCCGCGGTTGGCCGAGGGCAGGAAGACCAGGTTGTCGGGCGCCGCGCCGCGCGCGAAGCCACGGGAAATGAAGCGGGAGGCCGGCTGCGGCTGGGGGTCCTCCGCCCCTGTGGCGTCGGCGGCATCCGCCTTGCCGCGGCCCAGGCCGTCGGCGTTGAGTCCGGCCGGGTCGGCGCTGGCGAGTTCGTCGCGGCCCAGGTAGCTGATCCCCAGCTCGCGGAAGATGTAGTCCAGGATCGAGGTGGCGGACTTCACCGTGTCGTTGCCCGTGACCTCGCCGGCGGGTTCGAAGCGGGTGAAGACGAAGGCGTCGACGAACTCGTCCAGCGGCACGCCGTATTGCAGGCCGATCGAGATCGCGATGGCGAAGTTGTTCATCAGCGAGCGGAAGGCCGCGCCTTCCTTGTGCATGTCGATGAAGATCTCGCCCAGCTGTCCATCGTCGTATTCGCCGGTGTGAAGATAGACCTTGTGGCCGCCGACGCTGGCCTTCTGGATGTAGCCCTTGCGCCGGTCGGGCAGCTTCTGACGCGTGCGCTCGCGTTCGACGATGCGCTCGACGATCCGTTCCTCGGCTTCGGGCGGCGCCGCGGCGCGGGCCGGCAGTTCGGCTACGGGTGGGATAGCCAGGTCGAGCAGCGCGGGGCCGGCCGCGCGCCGGACATGCACGGCCACCTCGCAGACCTCTATCAGCGCCGCCACGTCGGCGATGGCGCTGTCCCACGGCAGGGTCACGCCCAGCACGGGCGGAACGTCCAGGACGGGCGCCAGGGCGGCCAGCATGGCGGCCTCGGCGCTGGCCGGGATATCGGCGGGGCCGCGAAGGACGCGCCGTTGGTCCTCGGTCAGGAAGGGGGCGTTCGACAGGCTCGCGCGCCCCAGCACATGGGCCTCGGCCTCGGCCACGGCGTCGGCCGTGAAGCCGGCGAGCGCCAGGACATCGAGGTTCGGGTCGGCGAGCTGTGTGGGGCTGGCGCCCAGCACGTCGCGCAGGAAGCCTTCGCCCACGACCGAGGGTGCGAAGGCGCGAGCCAATCCGCCCACGAACGGCAGCTCGGCCTCGGCGGCGGCGATCTCCAGGCTGGTGAAGCCCCGCGCCGCCAGCGCCACCGCGCTGACGCCCGGCGCGTCGGCCAGGCTGCGGTGACCGAGGACCGCGTCTCGGGCGACCGCCAAGTCCGCTCCCGTGGCGGCGATCGCCAAGACGGCGGCCTCCGACAGCACGCGCACCGTCTCCCCGTCCGCGGTCTCGGCCACGGTGACCGGCCCGGCCCAGGGCGCGGCGTCGAGGCGCACGCCCAGCCGCAGCGCGAGGTCGGGGTCGGACAGCAGGGTCAGCCGCACATCGACATCGAGGTCCGCGGTTGCATCGCGCACGGCCTGGTAGAGGTTGCGAGCGGCCTGGCGCGCTTCTTCGCTGTCGTAGTCGAAGCCGTGCGCCGCCAGCCATTCGCCCAGGCCGCCCAGCGCGAGCCGGACAGGGCCTTCCGCCTCGGCCGCCACGGCGACGGTCGCCAGGCGGACGGTTTCGGCAAAGCTGGCCTCGTCGAAGGCGTCTTCGCGCCAGAAGGCCATGAGTTCCACGCCCGCGGCGGGCAGGGCGGCGGATTCCGCGATTGCGGCCGCGGCCCCCTCGTCCGGCGCCGCGATTATCCGGCCGGTGGTCCAGGCCGCGCGGACCAGGCTCGGATCGCCGCTGGTCGCCGCGACCACGGGCGCCGCGAGCGGGGGCGACGGGGTGTCGCAAAGCCATTCGGCGTCGCCGGCGCGGGCGAGGGCGACTGCCTCCAGGATCATGGCGTCCGACGCCCCTGCCGTCCGGGCCGCGTCGGCGGCGCGGGCCAGGCTGGTGTTGCGGGCAGGGTCCGCGCAGGCCTCGGGGTCGCCTTCGCAGCGCATGACCGAATCCATCACCGCCTGTAGCCGACAACCCAGCAGGGCCGCCGCGGCCTGAGCCGCCTCGCGGCCGCGATGCGCGGCGGTGAGCCGGTCGAGCGCGCCGGGGATGGGCTCGAGCGATTCGAGAGATTCCGCCGGCGGCTTCAGGGCGATAACGCCCAGCATCATCGCCTCGGTGACCGCCTCGCGGAACTTCGTGCGGCTCTTCAGGTCCTTGGTCAGCCCCCGGGCCTGGGCCTTGCCCGCCAGCGTATAGGCGTATTGCACGATGGCGGCGGCGAGATCGGTGCGGCCCCCGGCCCATTCGATCCAGGCTTCGACGCGGGCATTGGTGAAGTGGGCGGGAGCCTCGACCTCGACCAGCCGGTCGGCCAGCTCCAGGATTCGCCCCTCGATACCCGCGCGCGACGTTTCGGTCATGATGCGGCTCGACTCCCTGACAGGTAAGCGTAGGCGGCGCCGAGGCCCGCGAGCAATAGATGTTGGGTGTGCAGGTCCGTTCATCCCCAACATATTGCTGGCGAAAGCATCGGCGTCCTTCGCTGGACGCTACGGGGGCGCCCGCCTATAGTCCGGCCGAATTTCGAGCCTCGAGAGCCCTGATTTGTCCGTCCTGAAGACGATCTTCACCTGGTGGAACGGCGCCACGACCGGCATCCACTTCACCGTCGCCCGCCGCGGCCGTTTCGTCGGCCAGGACGAGTTGGGCAACAAATATTATGAGGCGCGCGACGACCACGACGCCTACGACAAGGGCCGCAAGCGCCGCTGGGTGATCTACAAGGGTTACGCCGACGCCTCGAAGGTGACCCCCGATTGGCACGGCTGGCTACGCTACACCTTCGATGAGCCGCCGACGGTCGAGCCGTTCAAGGTCAAGCCGTGGGAGAAGGAACATCTCCCCAACCTCACGGGCACCATCCACGCCCGCCGGCCCCAGGGTGCGATTTCGCGCGGCGGCGACCGCCAGCGCGCGACCGGCGACTACGAGGCCTGGAAGCCGGAATAGCCGTGGGCCCGCGCCGCACCTCGAGTCACCTTCTGCATCGCGTCGGTTTCGGCGTCGCGCTCGGTGCGGCGCTGACCGGCATCGTCGCGGCTCAGCCCACCGCGCCGCCCGCTCCGACCCCCGCCGAGGCGCCGCCCGCGCCCACGGTCGGACCGCCGGAGGAGGCGCCGCCCTCTGCGGTCACCGCGCCTCAGCCCACGGCCGCGCCGCCCCTGAAGGCCGAGGAGGTCGCCCCGGCCGCCGCGCCCAAGGAGCAGGTGGCCGAAAAACCCGTGGCGGCGCCGATCCGGCGCACCCGCTACAACGTCGCCGTCCTGCAGGCGTTGGACAAAGTGACCGCCGAGACGTTGCGCTTCGAGGCGGCCGTCGGGCAACCGGTGCGCTGGAAGGGCCTGGTCTTCACCGTCCGCGCCTGCGAACGCTCGGCGCCAGACGAAGCGATCGACGACGCTATCGTCTATCTGACCATCGACTCCCAGCCGCGACCCCAGCCGGGCCGCCCGACGCCTCCGCCCAGGCAAGCGTTCAAGGGCTGGATGTTCGCCGCCTCGCCGGGCCTGAACCCGGTGGAGCACGCCACCTACGACGCCTGGGCGATCAGTTGCAGGGCCAATGCGCCGGCCCCGACCGTGGCCGCCGCGGCGCGTCCCCCAGCCGCCAAGGCTCCTGAGCCGGAGCAGCCGAAGCTGCTTGAACTGCCACCCGCGCCGAAGGCCGCGCCTGCGACGACGCCGGAGCCCAAGGCGGTCGCGCCGGCCCCAAAGGCCGCGCCTTCGCCCCCCGCCGAGACGCCGCCCCCGGCGCCGCCGACGTAGAAATCGGCCTCGACGTCCAGCGCCTTGGTCAGGCGCTGGTGATAGGTCTTGCGGCTGATTTCCTCAGCGCCGAACTGGCTGAGATGGTCGGTCATGAACTGCGCGTCCAGCAGGATGAACCCGCCGGCGATCAACCGGGCCACGAGGTGCACCAGCGCAACCTTCGAGGCGTCGCGGCGGCGAGAGAACATGCTCTCCCCGAAGAACGCGCCCTGCAGAGAGACACCGTAGAGGCCGCCCACCAGCTCGCCGTCCTGCCAGCACTCCACGCTATGGGCGTGACCGATCTCGTGGAGCTGCAGGTAGAGCTGCTCGATCGGGCGGTTGATCCAGGTCTCCATGCGGCCCGGGCCCGAGGCGGCGCACTCCAGGATCACTCGGTGAAAGGCGGTGTCGAAACGCACGTCGAAGGCGTCGCTGCGCACCGTCCGCGCCAGCCGCCGTGCGACATGGAAGCGGTCCAGCGGGATCACGCCGCGCCGCTCGGGATCGATCAGAAAGACGCGGGCGTCCTCGCGCGCGTCGGCCATCGGGAACACGCCGCGGGCGTAGCAGTCGAGAAGGTCGCGGGCGTCGAACGCGGACATGGCCGACGTCTAGCGCGGCCGGGCCGCTCCCGCCTAGACGCCCAGCGCTGCGCGAGCGGCCGCATCGGGGTTATCGGCCACCCGGCAGCGGGCGTCGAACAGCATCGTTGGGGCCGAGGTCGCGCTCGCGGCCGGCCACGCGGGCAGGCCCCTGTGGTTGGGGTCCCCGGTCCGTGCGAACGCCAGCCAAGCGTCGGCCATCTTCGCTGACAGGGTGCGGGCCTCAGCCGATCCCGTCGTCGCGTTCAGGCAGCGGTCGATGTTGTCGAAGGCGTAGGCCATCTCCGAACAGTGGAAGGCGCGCGCCCGGCCATCGAGGACGCCGGAATTGTAGTCGAAGCGGTAGAGCCAGGCCCTGCCACGTCCCAGCGCCGCCTTGCGCTGGGCCTGGACGAAGGCCGGGGCGCCAAAGCGGGCCGAGACGAGCATGGAGGCGATCTCCACGGGCTTCGCCTTGGGATGCGCGGCGCGGTAGGCGTCCCAGGCCGCGGGGGGCGCGCCCGAGATCCCCAGAGCCATGCCCTTGGCGACGGCCTCGTTCATGTCCTCCGCGGCGGGATTGCCGAGGCTGGGCGCATATTCGTTGAGCGTAGCGCCGATGATCATCGGCACGTCGGCTGAGATCTGGGGCGCGCCGGGGCTCCAGGTGGAGGGGGGAATCGCCTTGCCGTCGCTGGTGGGCTGCCAGCCGAGATTGATCCGGTCCTTGGGCCCCTTGGGCATGGCCTTCACGGCCGCGACGCCGGCGTCGACCAGGGCGGCGGCCGAGACGTCTGCGAGCTTGCCGAAGTCGGTCACGCCGAGCGCCTTCAAGACCTCCTGCGCGAGCCGGCGCGAGCGGGTGACGTCCGCCAGGTCCAGCAGGGAGCCGCTCTGGACGATCGCCTTGTGGAACAGGCCCGTGGCGGACGGCATGGCCATGAGGTTCGAGACCTTCGCCCCGCCGCCGGACTGCCCGAAGATCGTGACGTTGCCCGGATCGCCGCCGAACGCCGCGATATTGGCCTTCACCCATTCGAGGGCCGCCACCAGGTCAAGCATCCCGGCGTTGGCCGAAAGGCCGTAGCGCTCGCCGCCCAGCTCGGAGAGGTCGAGAAAGCCAAACGGGCCCAGGCGGTGATTGACGGAGACGAAGACCACGTCGCCGCGCCGCGCGAGGCGCTCGCCGTCGTAGGCTGGCAGCTCCTGTGACGAGCCGGCCTCGTAGCCGCCCCCGTGAATCCAGAACATCACCGGCCGCGCCTTGCCGGAGAGCCCCGGCGTCCAGATGTTCAGCCGCAGGCAGTCCTCGCCCGGGAAGCCGTCGTCCCAGTCGTAGATGAAGGCGGTCTCGGGGCTCTGCCAGCCCGCGCGCACCACCTGCGGGCAGCACGGGCCGTAGGCGAGGGCGGCCTTCACGCCGGTCCAGGACCTGGGCGGCTGGGGCGGCAGGAAGCGCGCCGCGGCGCCGGTGTCTGCGCCGTACGGGACGCCCTTGAAGGTGAGCACGCCGTCGCGGACAGCGCCGCGCACCTTGCCGTGCCTCGTCTCGACGATGGCGTCGGGCGGGGTGGCCAGCCGCGCCGCGCCGCCGGATCCGCCGGGCTTGGCCGAGGCGGGAGCGCCTCCAGCAGCAGCCACGGCGAGCCCGCCGATCCCCGCAGCGCCCAGCACGCCGCGACGGTCCACGCCACGTCCACCCATGGTCGTCTCTCCCCTCGGTCTTTCGTCCACCTCAGCAACGAACATGGGCAAAAGCAAATGTTCCGGCGAAGCGGACGTCAGGCGCACGCCGGTAGCTGCGCCGATGCCAACCTCAACACCTGTCGTGCTGTTCGCCGCCGGACTCGCCGGAGATGGCGTCGCGCGCAACACCGTCAGCCTCGCCAATGCGCTGGGGCGCCGTAACGCGGCGGTCGAGGTGATCTGCCTCGAAAGCGGGGCGCTCGCCGCGGAGCTGCGGGGTCCGACAGTCACCTTCCTCGGACGCGAGCGCGGGCCGCGCGCGCTCTCGCTCGCGAGCGCCGCGCCGGCCCTGCACCGCCGCCTGAAAGCGCTTCAGCCCTCGGTGGTCGTCTCGATGGGCAACCACGCGCACTTGGCCGTCTGGGCTGCCCTGCGCGGCTTGCCCGACATCCCCCGGATCTACCGGATCAGCAACGACCTCGACCATGGGGGCCGGGAACCCCTGCGGCGGCGGATGCGCGAACTGGGCCTGCGTCTGGTTGCGGCTGACGCCACGCGCGTGGTGGCGGTATCGAGCGCGATCGCGGGGCTCGACCCCTTCCGCAGGGCGCGGCGGGATCGCCGGGTCGACGTGCTGCCCAACGGGGTGGATCTGAGCCGGATCAGGGCCCTGGCCGAGGACGACGTGAGACATCCGTGGCTGGACGACGGGCGACCGTTCCTCGTCGCCGTCGGGCGCCTGCACGCACAGAAGAACTACGAGACCTTGATCGATGCGCTCGGCATCGCCAGGGCCGCGGATCCGACGCTGCGTCTCCTCGTGCTGGGCGCCGCGCCGCCCGAGCGCCGCGCCGTGCTCGAGGCTCGGGCGCGCGCGGCGGGCGTGGACGAGGCCGTCCGCTTCGAGGGCGAGGTGGCGAACCCGTTCCCGTTCATGGCCCGGGCCAGCGCCTTTGTGCTGCCTTCGCTTTGGGAGGGCGCTTCGAACAGCCTGCTCGAGGCCCTGGCCTGTGGCGCACCGGTCGTGGCGTCGCGGACCGCCGGCAACGCCGCAGAGGTGCTGGCGGGCGGGCGATACGGCGTGCTGGCGGACCCCCGAAGCCCAGGGGACCTGGCGCGCGCGATCCTGGCCCAGGCGCGGCCCGAGACCCGCATCCCGGTCGGCGACCGCGCAAGGGAATTTCAGGCCGAGGCGGTGATGGCGCGACTGTGCGGCATCGTCGCCAGCGCCCGGACGCAACATGACGAAATCCAAATGCTGGCCGAACGCTCCGGCCATCTCGGTGGCCCAGGTGATGGGCTGCGGGGGACGAACACGGAGTACTGACATGAACATTCGCACGCTCTTCCTCGCCGCCGCCGCGGTGGCCGCCGTTTCGGCTCCCGCCGCGGCCCAGGTGGTCCGGCCCAAGGTCAGCCTCGCCCAGGCGGTCGCCACGGCGGAAAGCGAGTTGGCCGCCCGCGCCTACGACGCCGAGTTCGACATGGACCTGGGCGACATGGTCTACGAGGTGAGCCTCGTGAAGAACGGCAAGCCGATGGAGGTCCTGATCGACGCCAACACGGGCAAGGTCGTGCGCCAGTCCAAGCCCATCAAGGCGCGGCTGCCCATCGTCGGCGAGCACCTGAAGGCCGCCCAGACTGCGCCGCGCACCCTGACCCAGACCATCGCCATGGTCGAGGAGGCCACCAAGGGCAAGGTCGCCGAGATCGGGCTGGAGCGCCGCGGCGGTCGCCATTACTACGAGGTGGAACTGGTCGGCGCCCAGGATCGCGACGTGCTCGTCGACATCCGTACCGGCGCGATCACGCCGCTGATCGGCGACTGACGGAGCCCTGCATGCATGTGCTGGTCGTGGAGGACGACGAACGGGTCGCGGGTCATGTGGTCAAGGGCCTGAAGGGCGAAGGCTGGCTGGTCGACCACGTGGCCGATGGCCGCCAAGCGCTCTTCCAGGTGGCGGCCGAGACCTACGACGTCGTGGTCCTCGACCGGATGCTGCCCAACGTCGACGGGTTGAAGATCCTCCAGACCATGCGGGCGTCGGGAGACAGTACGCCGGTGCTGATCCTCTCGGCGCTCGGCGACGTCGACAACCGGGTGAAGGGCCTGCGGGCCGGTGGCGACGACTATCTGGCCAAGCCCTTCGCCTTCTCCGAGCTGCTGGCCCGCGTGGAGGCGCTCAGCCGGCGCAAGGGCGTGGTGCAGGAGACCACCGAGCTCGGCCTGGCCGACCTGCAGATGAACCTCCTGACCCGCACCGTCACCCGCCGCGGGCAATCCATCGACCTGACGACGCGGGAGTTCGCGCTGCTGGAGTACCTGCTGCGCAACGCGGGACGCGTGGTGAGCCGCAGCATGCTGCTCGAGGCGGTCTGGGACTACAACTTCGATCCGCAGACCAACATCATCGACCAGCACGTCAGCCGCCTGCGCGCCAAGATCGACAAGGACTTCGACCCGCCGCTGCTCCAGACCATCCGGGGCATGGGCTACAGCCTGCGCACATGATCTGGCCCAAGGTCCTGCGGAGCCTCACGCTCCGGCTCACGCTGGTCTACATGGCGCTGTTCTGCGGGTCGATCGGCCTGATGCTGGCCGTGACCTATGTCGGTGGCGTCTGGCGACCGCTGCAGGAGGTCGAGGACACCATCCACGCGCAGAGCGACGCGCTGGTCGCCACCTACCGCACCCAGGGGCGCGACGCGCTGATCCGCGCACTGGAGGCTCGCATCCAGAACGCCCGCGGTCGGTTGCCCTACCATGTCCTGATCGCGCCAGGCGGAGCGGTGGTGACCGCAAACCTGGTCGACTGGCCGGACGTGCCCGGCCGCGAGTGGCTGCGCTACGAGTTCGGCACCTACGCCACGGGCGCGGAGGAGGAGCACGAGGCCGTGGTCCGCGACGTCGTGCTGCCGGGCGGCTACCGGCTACTGGTGGGGCTGGACACCGAGGACCTGGACGAGCGCGAGGACCTGATCATGGAAGCGCTGTCCTGGGGCGCTGGCATGAGCCTGGCCCTGGGGCTGATCGGCGGCCTGGTGATGACCTACGCCGTCTCGCAGCGTCTCGACCGCATCAACCGAGCGGCGCGCGCGGTGATCGCCGGTGATCTCTCGGGCCGGGTCGCGCTCCATGGCAGCGGCGACGACTTCGACCAGCTCTCAGCCACGCTGAACGAGATGCTGGCCCGGATCGAAGGGCTCGTCGCCTCGATCAGCCGGGTGTCGGACAACATCGCCCATGAGCTGCGCACGCCGCTCGCCCGCCTGCGGGCCGAGCTGGAGGAACTGTCCGAGGCTGGCGACGATCGGGAAGAGGCGAGGGCGCGCACGGCGGCCGCGCTGGGCGAGGCCGAGCGGCTGCAGGCGATGTTCGAGGCCCTGCTGCGGATCGCGCGGCTTCAGAGCGGCCCGCAGGAGACGGACCGCCCGGTGGACCTGTCGCTGCTGCTGGAGGACGCCGTGGAGCTGCATCGCCCGGCGGCCGAGGATCGCCGGCTGGATCTGACCACGCGGATCGCGGCCGGACTGCAGATCCAAGGTGACCGGGACTTGGTGTTCCAGATGGTCAGCAACCTGCTGGACAACGCGATCAAGTTCACACCCGAGGGTGGGAAGATATCGCTGGAAGGTCGCGCGGTGACGGGAGGTGTCGAGGTGGTGGTAGCCGACACCGGGCCGGGCGTGGCCCCCGAGGAGCGGTCGCGGGTGCTGGAGCGGTTCTATCGCGGCTCGCGGGGCGAAGCGGCAGGGTTCGGCCTGGGTCTCAGCCTCGTCGCCGCGGCGGCCGAGCGCCACGGCGCGGAACTGCGCCTGGAGGACGCCTCGCCCGGGCTGCGGGTGGTGATCCGCTTCCGCACTTGATGTCGGCGCCCGGACGCCGCCTTATCTGCGGTCCGGAGGCGCGCCATCGACACCACCGTCGTCATCCTCGAACTTGCCGGCTTCGCCGCCCTGCTGCTGTGGGGCGTGCATATGGTGCAGACCGGCGTGCAGCGGACCTTCGGGCCAAAGCTGCGCCACTTCCTGGCCGGAGCCCTGCGCAATCGCATCCGCGCTTTCGCCGCGGGCGCCGCGGTCACCGTGGCTCTGCAGAGCAGCACCGCCACGGCGCTGATGCTGACCGCCTTCTCGACCGGCGGCCTCGTCGAACTGGCGCCGGCGCTGGCGGTGATGCTGGGCGCCAACGTCGGCTCGTCGCTGGTGGTTCAGGCCCTGTCGTTCGACGTGGCGATCCTGGCGCCGATCCTGGTTCTGGCGGGCGTCACCCTGTTCCGGCGCTGGGAGGACCGGCCGCACGACTTCGGGCGCGTGCTGATCGGCCTGGGTCTCGTGCTGATGTCGCTGCACCAGTTCCTGGCGCTGCTGGAGCCGCTGGTGAGCCGGCCAGGCGTGGGCGAGGTGCTGAGCGAGCTGGGCCACTACACGCCGCTGGTCGTCGCCGGCGCCGCGCTGCTGACCTGGGCGGCGCATTCAAGCGTCGTCACGGTGCTGCTCGCCATGTCGCTCGCGGCCAAGGGCGTGGTGGGGATCGATACCGGCGTGGCGCTGGTCCTGGGCGCCAACCTGGGCTCAGCGATCAATCCGCTCCTAGAGGGCGGGACGGGCGCCGATCCGGCCAGCCGGCGGCTGCCACTGGGCAACTTCCTGAACCGGCTGGTGGGCCTCTCGGTCGTCCTGGCGGCGTTCGGCTACGCAGCGCCCCATGTGGCGCGCCTGGGACCGGATCACGCGCGGGCGCTGGCCAACTTCCACACCCTGTTCAACCTGGTGCTGGCGATGGCCTTCCTGCCGTTCCTGCGGCCGTATGCCGACCTCATCAAGCGCATGCTGCCCAGCCCGGCCGCCGAGGCCCGGCCCGGATCGCCCATCTACCTGGACCCACAGGCGCGGGAGACGCCGACCGTGGCGCTGTCGCTCGCCACGCGGGAGGCATTGCGAATGGCCGACACGATCGAGGGGATGCTGAAGGGCCTGCGCGAGGCGTTGCAGACCGACAAGCGGGCGCCGATCACGGCGACCCAACAGCTCGACGACGTGCTGGACGGGTTGAACAGCGCCATCAAGGGCTACGTGCTCGCGATCCCGGCCGAGCGCCAGCAGCCGGCGGACGCGGAGCGGCAGACCGAGGTGCTGATGTTCGCGGTCAACCTGGAGCACGCCGGCGACCTGATCTCACGCGACCTGCTCAGCGTGGCCGAGCGGCGGCAGAGCCGGGGCGTCTCGTTCTCGCCCGAAGGCGAGGCGGAACTGGTGCGCCTGGTCGACCGACTGATCGTCAACGTCCGGCTGGCCGCCTCGCTGTTCCTGACCCGCGATCCGGCGACGGCGCGGACGCTGGTCGCGGAGAAGGAGGCGTTCCGCCAGATCGAGGCCGAGGGCGTCGCCGCGCACTTCGACCGCCTGCGGTCAGGGAACGCGCGGACCGTCGAGACCAGCTCACTGCATCTCGACGCGCTGCGCGACCTCAAGCGGATCAACTCCCACCTGGTGGAGGCGGCCGCCTATCCGATCCTGCGCACCGGCGGCGAGCTGTTGCCCAGCCGGCTGAAGAGCGCCGGCTGACTAGGCCGCCTGGCTCGCCATCCAGCGCTCCAGCCAGTGGATGTTGTAGTCGCCCTTCAGGATGTCCTCCTGGTGGAGCAGCTCCTGGAACAGCGGGATGTTGGTGTCGATGCCGCCGACCACGATTTCGCCCAGGCAGCGGTTGAGCCGCGCGATGCATTCGTCGCGGTCGCGGCCGTGGACGATCAGCTTGCCGATCAGGCTGTCATAATAGGGCGGGATCGAATAGCCGGCGTAGAGCGCGCTATCCATCCGCACGCCCAGGCCGCCCGGCGCGTGGTAGTCCGTGACCAGGCCCGGCGAGGGGGCAAAGGTCTTCGGGTTCTCGGCGTTCACGCGGCATTCGATGGCGTGGCCTTCGAACACCACGTCCGACTGCTTGAACGACAGCGGCAGGCCGGCGGCGATGCGGATCTGCTCGCGCACCAGGTCGATGCCGGTGATGGCCTCGGTGACCGGATGTTCCACCTGCAGGCGCGTGTTCATCTCGATGAAGAAGAACTCGCCGTTCTCGTACAGGAACTCGATGGTGCCGACGCCGAGATAGCCGATGGCCTTCACGGCATCGACCACTACCTTGCCGATCTTGGCGCGGGCGGCCGCGTCGATGACGGGCGAGGGGGCTTCCTCCAGCACCTTCTGGTGGCGGCGCTGCAGCGAGCAGTCGCGCTCGCCCAGGTGGCAGACGTTGCCGAAGCTGTCGGCGATCACCTGCAGCTCGATGTGGCGCGGGGTCTGGAGGTAGCGCTCCATGTAGACCGCGTCGTCGCCGAAGGCCGCCTTGGCTTCCGAGCGGGCGGTCTGGACCGCCTCGATCAGATCGTCCTCGGTCTTGGCCACCTTCATGCCCCGGCCGCCGCCGCCGGCCGCCGCCTTGATGAGGACGGGGAAGCCGATCTCCTTGGCCGCCGCGATAGCCTCTTCCTCGGTCGTCACCGCGCCGTCCGAGCCGGGCACCACGGGGATGCCGGCGGCCTTCACCGCCTGCTTGGCGGTGATCTTGTCGCCCATCATGCGGATGTGCTCGGCCTTGGGGCCGATGAAGGTGAAGCCGTGCGCGGTGACGATCTCGGCGAAACGGGCGTTCTCGGAGAGGAAGCCGTAGCCGGGGTGGACCGCCTGGGCGCCGGTGATCTCGCAGGCCGCGATGATCGCGGGGATGTGCAGGTAGCTCTTCGCAGCCGGGGGCGGACCGATGCAGACGCTCTCGTCGGCGAGCCGCACCCACATGGCGCTGGAGTCGGCTTCCGAGTGCACGGCGACGGTGGAGATGCCCATCTCCTTGCACGCCCGGTGGACGCGCAGCGCGATCTCGCCCCGGTTGGCGATCAGGATCTTGTCGAACATGGCCCTACTCGATGATGGCCAGGGGTTCGCCGAACTCCACGGGCTGGGCGTCGTCGACCAGGATCTCCACGATCCGGCCGGCGCGGGGCGCGGGGATCGGGTTCATGGTCTTCATGGCCTCGACGATGAACAGGGTCTGGCCGACCTCGACCGTGTCGCCCACCTTCACGAAGGCCGGCGAGCCGGGGTTGGGCTGCAGGTAGATGGTGCCCACCATGGGCGACTTCACCTCGTCGCCGCTGGCGCGAGCCGGCGTGGAGACCACCGGGGCGGCGGAGGCCGCCGGCGCGGCGACCGCAGGCGCCGCCACGGGGGCCGGTGCCGGCGCATAGTGGACCGGCGCGGCCGCGGCGGTGAGGGTCTTGGCGACGCGGATCTTCAGGGCGCCCTGCTCGACCTCGATCTCGGAAAGTCCGGTCTCGGTGAGGATGTCCGCCAGCTTGCGCACCAGGCGTGCGTCGAACGGATCGGCGGGCGCCTTCGGAGAGGTCGGCATGGAAACGGCCCTTATCTTTCGTCTTGTTCTAGCGGGCCAGGCCCGCGGCGGCCTCGACGGCCAGTTCGTAGCTCTTCGCGCCGAAGCCGGTGACCGCTCCGGTCGCGGCGAGCGACACATAGGTCTCCTTGCGGAACGCCTCGCGCGCGGCGGGGTTCGAGAGGTGGCATTCCACGACCGGGATGGAAAGCGTCTTCAGCGCATCGAAGATGGCGATGGAGGTATGGCCATAGGCGGCCGGGTTCAGCACCACGGCGCAGGCGGCTTCGCGAGCCTCCTGGATCCAGTCGATGAGCTGGCCCTCGTGGTTCGATTGCCGGCACACGACCTCATAGCCCAGGGACTTCGCACGCGCCTCACAGAGGCGGTGGATGTCTTCCAGGGTCTGATGGCCATAAATCTCGGGCTCGCGGGACCCCAGGAGGTTGAGGTTCGGGCCGCTGAGCACATAGATCGGTTTCGGCATCGAGCTCCGCCGTCGATTCCGGGACCTTGTACCGGGCGCGGGGGCGGGTCACAAGCACGCCGACAGGAGCATCCGGTTTGCAGCTGACCATCAACGGAGAAACCCGCGCCTTTCAGAGCGTCGCCGACGTGGCGGGGCTGGTGGCGGCGCTTGGCCTCGACACGCGCAAGGTGGCGGTGGAGCGCAACCTGGAGATCGTGCCCCGGTCGGCCTATGGGAAGACCCCGATCGCCGACGGCGACCGGATCGAGATCGTGGCTTTTGTCGGAGGCGGCTGAGATGGACGGATCTGCGCACACTGGGGACACGTGGTCGGTCGCGGGCCGGACGTTCACGTCGCGCCTGATCGTCGGCACCGGAAAGTACAAGGACTACGCCCAGAACGCCGCGGCGGCCGAGGCGGCGGGCGCGGAGATCGTCACCGTGGCGCTGCGCCGGGTGAACCTGTCGGATCCGAACCAGCCGATGCTGGCCGACTATGTGAAACCGGACCGGTTCACCTACCTGCCGAACACCGCGGGTTGCTTCACGGGCGAGGATGCCGTGCGCACGCTGCGGCTGGCGCGCGAGGCGGGCGGCTGGGACCTGGTGAAGCTGGAGGTGCTGTCGCAGACCGCCCACCTGCTCCCCGACATGGAAGAGACCCTGCGGGCGCTGAAGCTGCTGGTCGCCGACGGCTTCCACGTGATGGTCTATTGCTCGGACGACCCGGTCTATGCGCGCAAGCTGGAGGACGCCGGGGCGGCGGCCATCATGCCGGCGGCGGCGCCGATCGGCTCGGGCCGGGGCATCCAGAACTTCCTCAACCTCGGACTGATCATCGAGCAGACCAAGGTTCCCGTCCTGGTGGACGCGGGCGTGGGCACGGCCTCGGATGCGGTGGTCTCCATGGAGCTCGGCTGCGACGCCGTGATGACGAACACCGCCATCGCCGAGGCCAAGGATCCGATCCGGATGGCGCGGGCGATGAAGCATGCGGTGATCGCCGGCCGCGAGGCGTACCTCGCCGGCCGGATGGGCAAGCGGATGTATGCGGATCCATCGTCGCCGCTCAGCGGATTGATCTGAGGCTGCGGTCCGGGACGGCAGCAATCAGCCGGAGCTGCGCCGGACGGTGAGATCCTTCGCGGACCCGGAGAATATCTCGAGGTCGGGGCTCGCGAAGGCGCCTGAGGTCAGGAGCCCGGATCGTCGGCCCTGAACCACCGGGCCGGCCGCCGGAAGGCGCGGACGCGGCCCGCCGGGCGCCGCGTCGGCGGCGAGGAGACCCGCCTTCACCAGCAGCGGGTCGGCCGCGAAGTCGCTGCGGATGGAAGCCATCGAGGCCTCCACCGCCTCGCGCACCGCCTCGACGTCGAGCTCGTCGGCGTCCAGCAGCAGGTCCAGCGCGTCCAGCGCCTCATCAGGTTCGTCGGAATCGTCGCGTTCATACTCGCTCCAGCCCTTCCGTTCGGGAGGTGGGCGCGAGGGAGCAGGCGGGGCCTCCGCCGTGCGCGGAGCCCGTGGCGCGGGCTCTGCGCGGCGCGGCTCCTGCGTCAGGCGGAGCTCCAGCGCGATGGTCTGGCGCACGGCGCGCGAGACCCGGTGGAAGGCGAGGCCGACCTGCGCCTGGGTCTGCAGGTCGTCGGTGGCGAGCATAGCCGCGCTCAGCCGGCGCACGATGGCCATCCCGGCCTCGGCCAACTCCCTGAGGACGCGGCCGTGCCGCTCGCGCATGTCGCCTTCGATGGACATGGAGCCAGTCAAACATGGAGGTGCGTCAGAAACGGACGCACATCTCGCCGCCCCGTGCGAGGTTCACAAAACCCTGCGGCGTGTTGAAGCAGTTGAGGTGATCCGTGCGCCCCATTTTGAGTAGTTCGCCACGAATTAAGAATACTTCACCGTCTGCAAGTTGAGGGACGCATGGATTTCTACATCCCGAGAGGCGATCCGCTACTATCTTCCGGCCAGATTGCGATCGCGCCGCCCCTACCGCAGAGAAGTTACTCAAGAATAGGCTGGGAAGTACAATGTATCGCATGTTTTTGGCCGCCGGCGTTGCGGCAGTCGGGCTGGCCTCCGCTACGTCGGCCGCCGCGACGGTGTGGATCTCGAACTTGGAGTACCAAGGGACCAATGGCGCGTCGGCCACCCCCTACGGCGTGGTGACGATCGAGGACGGCATCAATCACGGCACGACCGTGAAGGTCTCGGTGTCCCTGACCAACCCGAAGTCGCTGTTCATCAACACCGGTGGGCCGCACGAGCCGTTCCTCTACAACGTCGTCGGCGCCACGACGGTCGACGTCGTCAATGCGGCGGGCCAGAACTTCTTCGACGGCGGGCGGTCGAATCCGGGCGCCTTCGAAGCGACGCCCTTCGGCACGTTCACGAACAAGATCGGTTGCTGCGGCGACTGGGTGGAGGGCCAGAACGTCGTTTCGGGCTTCCACTTCGAGGACGAGACCACCACCAAGCAAGTCGTGGTCGGCTATCAGGTCAGCGGCTATGAGATCAAAGGCTACGAGATCTCGGGCTATGCGGTGAAGCTGGACAAGAACGGCAAGCCGGTCCTCGACAAGAATGGACAGCCTGTCTACGACAAGTCGAAGCCGATCTACGACCAATCGAAGCCGATCTATAACTACAACAAGCCGGTCTACGACCAGTCGAAGCCGATCTACGAGACGCAGACGACGACCAAGAAGGTCAAGGTTCTGGACTACGCCTATGTGCCGGGGCACTGGGTGGAGAAGAACGGCGCCGCCAACGGCATCGGCGGGCCGCTCGAGTTCTACCTTCACGACGAGGCGGGCCTGACCTTCGCGGGTCTCGACTTCAATGTGGATCCGTCGAACGGCAAGCTGCAACTGCCGCTGGGGACAGGGAACCACTTCTTCTCCAACGACGGCGGCTGGTGGTTCACCGCGGACATCTACGACGCGGGCACGGGCCTGACCTATAACGTCGCGGCGAAGGACGCCTTCTGCGCGGCCTGCATCAACAACCCGCTGCCCGGCGTGCCGGAGCCGAGCGCCTGGGCCCTGATGATCGTGGGCTTCGGCGCGGCGGGCGCCATGCTTCGCCGCCGCCGGAGCCTGGCGGCCGCCTGACGCGGCTCGCGGCCCAGCACCTGGAAGCCCCGGTTCACCGCCGGCGCTTCTTGGTTTGCGGGGCGTCGTCGCTCAGGCCTTCGCGAACGCCGCGTTCGCGCCCTTCCAGGTGAACGCCTTCATGAACGCGTCGACGTAGGCGCCGGCCTTGGCCCCATAGTCCATGGCGTAGGCATGCTCGTACATGTCGAGCGCGAGCAGGGGCGTGCCGCCCGCCAGGGTCATGGTGTGGTCCGCGGCCCAGGTATTGACCAGCCGGCCGTCGCGCGGGCTCCAGGTCAGCAGGACCCAACCGGAGCCGCCGCCCAGCGCCTTGCCCATGGCCGCGAACTCGGCGGCCCACCGGTCATGGCTGCCGAAGTCCCGCTCCAGCGCCTGGGACAGGGCCGCGCCCGGACGTTCGGGCGATCCGAGGCCGGCGAAATAGACTTCGTGCAGCAGCATGGAATTCCACGCGATCAGTTCCTCGCGCTTCAGGCCGTTGACCCGGTAGCCGGGCGCGGAGGCCGGATCGAGCGCGGCGAATTCGGACGAGATGGCGCCCAGCCGGTTCACGGCCCCGGTGTAGTTGTTGTCGTAGTGGCTGCGGAGCAGCTTCTCCGACAGGCCCGGAATGGTCGCGGGATCGAAGCCGAGCGGCTTGGGCTGCGGCTTCGATGGCGCGGCGGCCGCGGCGTCGGCTGCGGCGCCCGCGAGCAGGGCTGCGCCGAGGCCGAGCCCGAACAGGGTGCGGCGGTCGGTTGAAAGGTCGGTCATGGAACACTCCATCGTGGTGGACCTCAGGCGGGTTGGCGGGGGCCCTCGCCGCAGCGAGGCGTCGAGGCCGCGGCGGTCACGACCGTCCTGCACCGGATTGACCCAAACGAGCGCGGCCTCGCAGGTGCGCAGCGTCGTCGCCGCCTCGGCCTCGCGCGCCTCGTCATAGGGACAGGCCACCGGATCGAGCCCCTGAGCCCGCAGCGCCGCGACGTTGCGGAAGCGGCTCTCGTCGAGCTTTCTGGAAATATCGCGGGAGAGCAAGATGAGGGGTCGCACAGTGGCGGCCCACGCAAGGAAAAAGGGCCGCATCGGCAGCGCCGAGCGACCCCTCATCCGTCAGCCTTCGGCTGTCACCGTCTCCCGCAAGGGGAGAAGGAGGTCCGCCTCAGCGGGCCATGTTGAGGACCTGGACCTGGGTGAATTCCTTCAGGCCTTCCTCACCCAGTTCCGAGCCGATGCCGGAGAACTTGGCGCCGCCGAAGGGAAGGTGGGGCTGGAGGTCGGCGTGCTTGTTCACCCAGACCGAGCCGGACTCCATGCTTTCGGCCAGGGCCCAGGCCTTTTCCGAGTCCTTGGCCCAGATCGAGCCGCCCAGGCCGTATTCCGAGGCGTTGGCGCGGCGCACGGCGTCCTTGGGGTCGGAGTATTTGATGACCGGCATGACCGGGCCGAACTGCTCCTCGTCGACCAGCTTGGCGCCCTCGGCGATGTCGCGGACCACGGTGGGCTCGATGAAGTAGCCCTTGTCGCCCTTGCGGCCGCCGCCGGCGATGACCTTGCCATCCTTCTTGGCGCTCTCGAGGAAGCCCATGACCTTGTCGAACTGCTGCTTGTTCTGCAGCGGGCCCATCTGGACGCCCTGCTCCAGGCCGTCGCCGACGACCATGTTCTTCGCCAGCGCCGCGAACTCGTCGCACATCTGGTCGTAGATGCTCTCGTGGACGTAGATCCGCTTGGCCGCGATGCAGACCTGGCCAGCGTTCTGCATGGCCGCGCCGAACACCTTGGGCGCGGTCGCCGCCACGTCCACGTCGTCCATGACGATCAGGGCGTCGTTGCCGCCCAGCTCCAGCGAGATGCGCTTGAGCGCGTCGGCGGCGCTAGACATGACCTTCTTGCCGGTCTCGGTGGAGCCGGTGAAGCTGATCTTGCGCACGCCAGGGTGCTTGGTCAGCTCGCCGCCCAGGTCGTTGGCGTCGGCGATGATGTTGACGACGCCCGGCGGCACGATGTCCTTGATCAACTCGCCCAGCTTCAGGGCGGTGAGCGGGGTGGTGGGCGCGGGCTTCACGATCACGGTGTTGCCGGCCAGGAGGGCGGCCGGGACCTTGAAGGCCATCAGCATGACCGGGAAGTTCCACGGGACGATGCAGCCCACGACACCCAGCGGCTTGCGGCGCACCTCGATGCGGCTCTTGTCGTCGTTGGCGACCACCTTGGGCGACAGGTCGAGGGTGGAGAAGTAGCGGAAGAAGGCCTGGGCGCCGAACACCTCGCCCATGGCGTCCTGCAGCGGCTTGCCCTGTTCCTGCACCAGGAGGCGGGCCAGTTCGCCGATGTTGGCCTGGATGGCGTCGGCGATGGCGACCAGGACGGCGCGGCGCTCGTCGATCGGCTTGGCGCTCCAGGCGGGGAAGGCGGCGTTGGCCGCTTCGACCGCCTTGTCGAGCTGGGCCTTGGAGGCCCGGGCGCAGGTGGCCACCACCTCCTCGGTCGCGGGATTGACGACGTCGAGGGTGGCGTCGCCATCGACCAGGGCGCCGTTGATGAGCAGCTTGTATTCGGACATGGGATCCTCCCGCGGATGCTGGGGAGGCACGCAACGCCCTTTACCCAAGGGCGGTCAAGCGGCGGTCCGGACCCGCTCCTCGTCGGCGGTGGGCGAGACGCCGACGGCCTGCAGCATCCTGTGGCGGTCGGGCGCCCCCAGCACGGGATAGAGGTCGGCGTTGGCCGCCTTGCCTCGCGCCCAGACGCGCATGATCTTCGCTAGGTTCTTCGGTCGCTTCAGCCAGGCCTGCGGATGTTCCAGCATGTGGAAGCCGCGCAGGAAGGCGCGCAGCAGCTCCACGTCCTCGCGGATGGCGATGGCCACGCCGTCCTCGAGGAAGCTCTTGGCCAGCTTGCCCTTCAGGGACGGCTTCTTCGGCGGCAGCAGGGCGGCCCGGGCGCGGCGGATGGCGGACTGGTCGGCCTTGCGCATCACGTCGTAGTAGGGGCGCAGCTCGCGCTCCAGGCCCGCCCGGTAGAGGATGAGGCGGGCGGCCGGATCCGGCGTGGCCTCCAGGGCGTCCAGCAAGAGATGCGCGCTGACGGCGGCGAACGAGCAGCCCCGGCCGTAGAGCGGATTGGTGCGGACCACGCAGTCGCCCACCGGGAAGAAATTCAGCACCGCGGGCCGGCCGTCGGGGGTCAGCTCGCGCCAGCGGCTCTCCAGTTGGCCCATGCCGAAGACCCGGCTGGTCGGCTCGGCGCGCTCGGGGTCGACCCAGGGGACCAGGCCCGGCAGCTGGCGGCAGATGGCGTCGAAGACCTCGGGCGAGACGATGGCCTTGCGCATCTCCTCCTCCACCTCGGGGGCGCAGAGGGTGATGGAGAAGCAGCCGTTGTCGCCGGGGAAGACGCCGAACTTGAGGAAGCCCAGGTCGCCGGTGGTGGCGCCGGCGCCGCGCGGCGGCTCCTCCTGGCCCGGACGCAGGCGGTAGTGGCGGGTGAAGTAGACGACGCCGCAGGGCTCCGAGGTCTCCGGAATGGCCACGCCCACGTCGGCCAGCCATTCGGGCGACTGGGACGTGCGGCCCTGGGCGTCGACGACGATGTCGGCGGAGAGTTCGCTCCCGTCCTCGAGCACGACGCCCGACACCCGCGGCGGCGACCCCAGGACGGTCTTCAGGCCCTTGACGAACGTCTGCGGACGCATGGTCACCCCGGGCAGGCCCTCGGCGTAGCGGCGCATCACCAGCTCCAGCGTGGTGCGCCGGCTGGTCAGGATGGCGAGGTCCTGATCGATGGGGGCGGGGACGTACTTTTCCTTGTGCTTCGGGGTCAGGGAGCCCTCGAAGCCCAGCTCGCGCACGCCGGCCTCATGCAGGGCGTGCAGCAGGGCCGGGTGGCGGTCACGGACCAGGGTGCGCAGCCGGGCCAGGAAGGCGTGGCTGTGGCGCAGGTGGCCCACGCCGCGGCGCTGCCAATCGTCGAAGGCCGTGTCGGGACCGCCGGGCGGCGGCGGCGGATCGCGGTCCAGCACGGTGACCTCGCGGTCCGGCCCCGCCAGCGCCATGGCCGCCCACAGGCCCGCCATCCCCGCGCCGATCACCACCACCCGCTCGACCATGCCGCTCCCCGTCAAGATTGAGGGCGGCAGCATAACAGAGCTCGATCTTTACGTCGGGTAGCCCGAAGGCCGCTTCATCTCGCCGGCCTTGACCTTGGCGAGCGCCGCGCGGACGGCGCCGATGTCGGCGCCGGGGATCACATAGTCGCCGACCACGAAGGCGGGGGTGCCCTGCAGCCCCAGGGCGCCGGCCAGCAGGCGGATGTCGTGGATCTGCTGCGCGATGGCCGGATCGGCGGCGGCCTTGCGCACGGCGGCCGGGTCGAGACCCGCCTCGGCGAGGTGGCGGTCGAGGGCGGCCTCGTCCAGGCCCTTGTCCTCCATCCAGGCCTTGTAGAGCTGCATGCCCTTGGCCTTGCCCTGCGGGGTCAGGGCCATCCTGGCGGCGGTGTCCGAGACCTCGCCGAAGATCGGGAATTCCTTGAAGACGAAGCGGACGTCCGGGTTCTCCTGGATGAGCTTCATCACCTCGGGGGCAACCACCTTGCAGTAGCCGCAGCGGTAGTCGAAGAACTCGACGACGGTGAACTCGCCCTTCGGGTTGATCACCAGGTCGCGGGGGTCGCGCTCCAGCTGCTGGCGGTACTTCTGGACCGTGCCGGCCTGGGACTTGGCCTGTTCCAGCATCTGCTTCTGGCGCAGCTTGACCACGGCCTCCTCGATCACCTCGGGATGCTCGAGCAGATAGGCGCGCACCTTGGCGCCGAACGCTGGGTCGGCCTGGGCGGGCTTGTTGTTGTTGCAGGCGGAGAGCGCCAGGGCGGCCGTCAAAAGGGCGGCGAGGGGGAGGATCGGCTTCATCGGGTCCGGATAGGTGAAGGCGCCTGACGGCTCAACGCGTATTGCCGGCGATCGAGCCCTCGCGGGCCAGGTCGCGCAGGTCTTCGCGGGTGGGTTCGGCCACCAGGACGATGTCGGTGGCGCGGCGCCACTCGGGCGTGCCGCGGGTCAGCATCTCGCGGGCCCGCATGGCGAAAACGCGGGCCTGGCGCTTGTCGCCGACGTTGAAGTTGTATTCGGCGGTGGCGAGGCGCGCGAGGCCGTCCTCGCCCAGCTTGTCGTAGGCCTCGGCCAGGATGCGCCAGGCGACGGCGTTGTCTTCTTCCTGGGTGAGGGCCTTCTTCAGCTCGGTGACGCCCTCGGCCACCTTCTTCTTGTCGTCCAGCGCGATGAGGGTCTGGCCCAGGTTGACGCGCAGGAGCGGCGCCTGGGGCTTCAGCTCGACCGAGCGGCGCTGCGGCGCCTCGGCTTCCTCGGTGCGGCCGAACTCGAAGAGGATCTGGCCCTTGAGCTCCCAGAGGTAGGGATTCTCCGGCTGTTCGGCGAGCAGGGCGTCGATCAGCTTCAGCGCCTTGTCCGGCTCCTTGAGCTGGTAGTAGGCGATCGCGCGGGCGTAGCGCGACGGATAGTCGGTAGCCTTCTCGTCGTACTTGGCGATCGCCACCTGCGGATTGAGGAAGCCGTCCAGCTTGGCCTTCATGACCGCGTGCTCGGCCATCGCCTCGGGGCTGTCCTTCTTGTTGTAGTTGGGCTGGGTCTCGACCTTGCGGCGCAGGCTCTCGATCCGGTCGGACGAGATGGGATGGCTGCGGAAATAGGCGTAGCGACGCGCCTCGTCGAAGACCTCCTGGTAGCGGAAGTTGTCGAAGAAGTCGGCGAGGCCCTTGCCCGACAGGCCGGCCTTGTCCAGCAGGGTGGCCCCGGCCTGGTCGGCGCGGCTCTCCTGCTCGCGGCTGTAGCCCATGGCTCCCAGGGCGCCGAAATAGCTGGCGCTGCCGGCCAGGCCCGCGGCGGCCTCGGGGGCGCCGGCGATGGCGGCCAGCACGCCCAGGCCCATGGTCAGCAGGAACGGCCGCATGCCGGCCGCCTGCATGTCGCCCGAGCGGGCGCTGTGGCCGGCGGCCAGGTGGCCGACTTCGTGGGCGATGACGCCCTGGAGCTCGTTGGGGTCGTCGGATTCGAGGATCAGGCCGGTGTTGAAGCCCATGATCCGCGGGCCGGCGAAGGCGTTGAGCTCCTTGTCGCCGACGATGACGATCTCGACGTTCTTGGGATCGACGCCGGCGGCCTTGAGGATCGGCTCGGAGTCCTTGAGCAGGATCTCCTCGATCTCGGTGTCGCGGATCAGCGACTGCGCCGAGGCGGGCGCCGCGCTCAGCGCCAGTCCCGCCGTGGCGGCGGCCGTCAGCGCAAGACGGGAAACCGAGCGGAAGGGGGAGATCATGCTCGACACTCTGTTCGTAGTCCGACGCCCCCAGCCGATGGGATGCTAGCCCGGTCCCGCCAAACTTGAAAAGGCTTTGGCGGGACGCGGACAGTCACATGGTCACGGCCGCGAGCCTGTCGGGTTCAGATGGGACCATCTGAACCCGATAAACAGGCTCGCTCAGTTTTATTTGGAGCGCGCTCCGGGGCGAAACCGGCTTCCACTTTCGCCAACACGCTCTAGCCGCGGCGCCACCAGCCTCGGCGCGGTTTCGCGGCCGGACCCGAGATTTCATTCGGATCGGGCTCGGCCGGGGCTGGCGCGGGGGCGGCCATCACGGGCTCGGGCTCGGGCTCGGCGGCGGGCGCCGGTTCCGGAGCCGGAGCGGCGGCCTCCACGACCGGTTCCGGCGCAACGGCCTCGGCGGCGACCGGGGCGGCCTTGCGGCTGCGCGAACGCTTGGGCTTGGCGGGGGCAGCCTCGGCCTCGGCTTCGACGACGACCGGCTCGGGCTCGGGTTCGGGCGGCGGAGCCGGGACCTCGACCTGCGCCTCGGCCGGAGACGGCGCGGCCTCGACCGCCGCATCGGCGTCGCGACCCCGACCGCGGCCACGGGCCCGGCGGGCGCGCTTCGGCTTTTCCTCGACCTCGGGCAGCTCGACCCAGATGTCGTCGTCGCTGCCGTTGTCACGCGCGACGCGGGCCGTGGCGGGGGCCGCAGACGGCTGCTCGACCTGCGGCGCGGGAGCGGCGGCCTCGGCGGCCGGCGCCTGCGGTGCGATCTTCAGGTCTTCCGCCGGGTCGTACCAGACGAACGGATCGTCGCCGTAAGGCACCCAGGGGCGGACCCACGAGAACGAATCCTGCGGACGGAAGTCGTCGCGCATCCGGCGTCCGCCGCGGCGGCCCCGACGGCGGCGGCGGCCGTCGCGATCCTCGTCGCTCTCGGCGCGAGCCGGGCGCGGCTCGCGGTCGCCGCGCGGCTCCCCGCGGGCTTCGGTGTGCTCGGGCCGGTCGCCGCGCTCCTCGCCCCGACGCCCCCGGCGGCGGCGGCGTCCGCGGCCACGGCGGCCGCCTTCCTCGTCGTCGCGCTCGCGATCCTCACCGCGGTTGCGGGCGTGGGCCGCGTCGTCGTCGGTGTCCTCGCGCTCGAGGGCCTCTTCGTCTTCTTCCTCTTCCTCGTCCTCGAACGCCTCGTCGTCGAAGTCGTCTTCTTCCTCGGCGCTCGGCGCATAGGCCGCGGTCGCCACGGGCAGGGCCTGGGCGTGCTCGGGGCTGGTCTCCATCGACGTGCGCTCGATCACGTGATCGGCGTGCGCCATCTCGTCCTCGATGACGATGGTGACGAACAGGCCGAACGCCTGATGCAGCCGCGCCAGGTGGGCGCGCTTCTCGTTGAGGATGTAGAGGCCGACGGCGCGCGGCACGCGCAGGGTGGCCTCGCCGCCGCCCTTGAGGGCTTCGATCTCCAGCGCGCGCAGCGACGCCAGGGCCGAGGATTCCACCGAGCGCACCCGGCCGGTGCCCTGGCAGTGCTCGCAGACGTGGGTCGTTCCCTCCAGCACGCCGGTGCGGCGGCGCTGGCGGCTGATCTCCATCAGGCCGAACGGGCTGATCTTGCCCATCTGGACGCGGGCGCGGTCGTCCTTCAGCGCGTCCTTCAGCTTCTTTTCGACGGCGCGGTTGTTCTTCGACTCATCCATGTCGATGAAGTCGATGACGATCAGGCCGGCCAGGTCGCGCAGGCGCAGCTGGCGGCAGGCCTCCTCGGCGGCCTCCAGGTTGGTCTTCAGCGCCGTGGCCTCGATGTTGCGCTCACGCGTTGAGCGGCCCGAGTTCACGTCGATGGCGACCAGCGCCTCGGTCTGGTTGATCACCAGGTAGCCGCCCGAACGCAGCGGGACCACGGGCGTGTAGATCTGGCTGAGGTGGTCCTCGACCCGGTGCTTCACGAACAGCGGCATCGGCTCGCGGTAGGCCTGCACCTTCTTGGCCTGCGACGGCATCAGCATGCGCATGAAGTCGCGGGCTTCCTTGTAGGACGCCTCGCCCTCGACCCAGACCTCGTCGATGTCCTTGTCGTAGAGGTCGCGGATCGTGCGCTTCACGAGGTCTTCTTCCTCGTAGATCAGCGCCGGTGCGATCGAGTGCAGCGTCTTCTCGCGGATGTTCTCCCAGAGGCGCAGCAGGTAGTCGTAGTCGCGCTTGATCTCGGCCTTGGTGCGCTTGGCGCCGGCCGTGCGCACGATCAGCCCCATGCCCTGCGGCACTTCCAGGCTGGAGACGACGCTCTTCAGGCGCTTGCGGTCGGTGGCCGTGGTGATCTTGCGCGAAATGCCGCCGCCGCGCGCTGTATTGGGCATCAGCACGCCGTAGCGGCCGGCCAGCGACAGGTAGGTGGTGAGCGCCGCACCCTTGTTGCCGCGCTCTTCCTTGACGACCTGGACCAGCATGATCTGCCGGCGACGGATCACTTCCTGGATCTTGTAGCGGCGCATCAGCCGGCGCTTCCGGCGCGCCAGCTCTTCTTCCATCACGTCGTCTTCATCGTCCGAGCCCAGGGCCTCGGCGTCGTCCTCGTCGTCGCCGTTGGCCTCGGCGTCGGAGCCGTTGCCGCGACGGCCGCGGACAGGACGCTCGTCGTCCTCGTGGTCCTCGGCTTCCTCGCGCAGCAGCGCTTCGCGGTCGGCGACCGGGATCTGGTAGTAGTCGGGGTGGATTTCGTTGAAGGCCAGGAAGCCATGGCGGTTGCCGCCATATTCGACGAAGGCCGCCTGCAGGGACGGCTCAACGCGCGTCACTTTGGCGAGATAGATGTTTCCTCGAAGCTGCTTTCGGTTCTGGCTCTCGAAATCGAACTCTTCAACGCGGTTCCCGTCGACGACCACCACACGCGTCTCTTCCGCGTGGGCTGCGTCGATCAACATAGTCTTGGGCATTAGTCTCTCCGCGGCGCGCGGGGGCTACGTGGCCCGGGCGCTGCCTGCTTATGGGACGAGCGCGCGCGTAGACCCCCGACACGCCGGGAACGGCGTTTCGGAGGGCCATGGGGCCAGATGTGGCTCGAGCTGCGCAGCTCATCGGGTGTGTTCCTAGGCGCATCCCGGAGGAGGCGGATCGGAGGGTGCGTCGCCACCGAATACACGGTCGAAGCCGACGCCGGCTTGGTTTTGTCGCGTGGCGTTCGGGCCCAAATCGGGCGCTCCGACGTCGCGCGGCGCGACATTGCAACACCGGACATCAAAAGGAAAGCGCGCGCTCACGCTATCGTGCCCGGCGGCAAGACCTCGTTAACGCTTTGTCTACGACGCCGCCGCCTATATGGGTGATCGGTTCGCGTTGCGCGAATCTCCGTGTTTTCGGGGCTTTAGCATGCTGGGGCGGCTCAAGAGGGCGATCGGAAGCGGGAAGGGGCGGGCGATCGCCGCGTCCGTGGCCGTCGCCGTGGGCCTGACCGCGTTCGCCGTCGGCCACGCCGCAACCGAGACCGCCGGCCTGATCAAGGTCCGCATGGGCGGTGATTCCGTCGCGACCCGCCTGGTCATCGAACTGGACGGCGCCACCAGCGCCAAGATCGTCTCGGACGGCTCGGCCGACCGCCGCGTGGTGGTCATGCTGCCCAATGTTATCGCCGGCCAGACCCAGCAGGGCGCGGGCAAGGGCGTGGTGCGCGCCTGGATGATCGACCAGGCGCAGGGCGGCGCGCGCCTGCAGCTCGACCTGGCGGGCGACGCCAGCCTCAAGCGCCGCTTCCTGCTGCCGCCCGCCGACGGCGTGACCAACTACCGCTATGTGATCGACGTGGCCGCCAACCCGGTCGCCATGACCAAGGCGGCCAATGCCTCCGCGCCCGCCCAGATCCGCAACCAGTTCCTGCCGGTCAAGAAGGCGGCCGCGCCGCCGCCGCCGGCCATGCCGCTGAAGAAGGTGATCGTGATCGACGCCGGCCACGGCGGCCGCGACATCGGCGCCTCTGGCGTCGCGGGCGTGGAGAAGGACGTGAACCTGGCGGCCGCCCTGACGCTGGCCGACCAGCTGGGCAAGACCGGCCGCTACAAGGTGGTGCTGACCCGCTCGACCGACGTCTATGTGCCCTTGCAGGATCGCGTCCGCGTGGCCCAGCGCGCCCGGGCCGACCTGTTCATCTCGCTGCACTCCGACTCGGCCCCCGAGACCAACCTGAAGGGTGCCAGCGTCTATACGCTGTCGGACAAGGCCTCCTCGCGGGCGACCCAGTTCGTCAGCCGCGACGACTGGTTCATGAAGGCCAGCCTGGCCGGCGACCAGGGCGTGCGGGACATCCTGTTCGACCTGACCCAGCGGGCCACCCGCAACAGCTCTGCCGTGTTCGCCCAGACCCTGGTTTCGAACATCGAGGGCAAGGCCCCCATGCTGCGCCGCAGCCACCGGGATGCGGGCTTCATGGTGCTGCTGGCTCCCGACGTGCCGGCCGTGCTGCTCGAGATGGGCTTCGTCAACAACCCCGAGGACGAGTCCCGCCTGCGGGATCCGGCCGCCCGAATCCGCCTGATGGGCGCCGTCACCCGGGCGATCGACGCCCACTTCGGCGAGCAGATGAAGCTGGCCTCGCGCTGAGGCGCGGCCGCCAACCCACGGCCCGACAGCTCGCTCAGGCGCCGAAGATCCAACCGTTCGGCAAGCTGGCCAGGGTGACGTCAACCAGGATCATCTGGTTGCCGAAGCCCATGTCTATGACCGTGTCAGCGCCCTGTTGAGACAGGCTGTACTGTGTCCCGGGCAGAACGTTCACGCGGTCGCCCTCGGCGGCGTTGAAGTCCAGGACCCGATCGAGGCCGGCGTCCGCATGGGTGTGGAAGATGTCCGCCCCGACCCCGCCCGAGATTGTGTCGGACCCGAGGTCGCCGGCGACGAAGTCGGCGCCGTCGCCGCCCGAGACCGAGTCGTTCCCTTGGCCGCCGCGCACGATGTCGGCGCCCTGGCCGCCGTCGCAGGTGTCGTCGCCGAGGTTGCCGTAGACGATGTCGTCGCCGGCGTCGCCGCTCAGCAGGTCCTGATCCTTGCCGCCCACGACCCAGTCGTCGTCCTCTCGGCCGCCGACGGTGTCGTTACCCTCGTTCCCGTGCAGGTCGTCGAATTCGCGGCCGCCATGAATGAAGTCGTTGCCTTGGCCGCCGCGCACCCAGTCGCGGCCATCGTCGCCCCCCAGGGTGTCGTCGCCATAACCGCCCTCGATCCGGTCGTCGCCGCCCAGACCCCAGATGTAGTCGCCGAGCCCTGTGCCGGTCAGGGAATCAGCGCCTGAGAGGACCAGGGTCGTCAGGGCCACCGGATCCTTCTGTGCATAGGCGGCGAGGAAGCGGTCGGCCGGCGCGGTGAAGTCCGTGAACTTGTAGAAGTCGTCATAGACGATGCGGCCGCCGCCGCCGGTGAAGATATACTCCATGGTATGGCGGAACTCGGTCACCGTGCCTCCGCTGGACAGTAGCGACGACCCCCTGATCTCGAAGGGCTTCGTGGTGTCGTTGTCGACATATCGGATCAGGGCGTCGCCTTCGGAGGTGCGATGCATCAGTTCCGGAAAGAGGCCGCTGCGGAAATCGACGGGCTTGTTGTTGTTGCCGGTTGTGAGGATGGCCAATACGCGACTCCTGAACTCGAGCGAGCTGGCGACCTGCAGCGCGCCAGCATCGTGCGCTCGCATTGTCCCCACTGGGCAACCTTGTCGAAAGGCGCCGCAGACGCATCGGGCGTTTGCCCAAGAGGCGACCGGCGGTCGGATCGGTGCGACGCACGGTCGGGTCGGCGGCGCGCCGCGCGCGGGCGTTGGCGCCCGGCTCAACACAGTTTAGACGAGCCCGGGTGGAGCGCCCGCCCGGCCAGTCTCAGTTGAATCCGCCCTTCGCGCCGGGCAAGCCGCCTTCGCGCGGGCTGGCGATCGTGGGCATCGCGATGCTCAGCTTCGTCGCCATGGCGGCCGTGGCCGTGGGCGTCTACGCGGCCTGGCTGTTCCATGACATGCCCGACGCCGGCGACCTGGTGGACTATCACCCGCCGACCGCGACGCGCGCCTACGCCTGGGACGGCACCCTGATCGGCGAGTTCTCGCGCGAGCGGCGGATCTTCGTGCCGTACGAGGCGATCCCGACCCAGACGGCGCAGGCGTTCCTGGCGGCCGAGGACCACGGCTTCTTCAAGCACGGCGGCGTCGACGTGGGCGGCTTCGGCCGCGCCATGGTCAAGAACGTCATCAACCTGGCCCAGGGCCGGCGGCTGGAAGGCGGGTCGACCATCACCCAGCAGGTGGCCAAGAACATCCTGCTGACCAGCGACCAGACGATCGGCCGCAAGCTGAAGGAGGCGATCCTCGCCTCGCAGCTCGAGCAGACGCTCTCGAAGGAGCGGATCCTCGAGCTGTACATGAATGAGATCTGGCTGGGCTATCGCTCATATGGAGTCGGCGCGGCCGCCTACAACTATTTCGGCAAGTCGCTCAGCGAGCTGACCCTGGCGGAGAGCGCCTACCTGGCGGCCCTGCCGAAGGGACCCGACAACTATCACCCGATCCGCCGCAAGGCGCAGGCGATCGCCCGGCGCAACTGGGTCATCGACCAGATGGCCGACCTGGGCTGGGTCACCCGCGCCGAGGCGGACAAGGCGATGGCCGAGGATCTGGTCGTCCAGGCCGCGCCGAGCCGCTCGCAGTACCGCGACGCCGACTATTTCGTGGAGGAGGTGCGCCGCATCGCCCTCAACATGAACGAGCTGGGCGACGAGCGGCTGAACGCCGGCGGCTACTACATGCGCACGACGCTGGATCCCCAGCTGCAGAGCGCAGCCAAGCTGGCCCTGATGAACGGCCTGGAGACCTATGACCGCCGCCACGGCTGGCGGGGCGCCTTCGGCCACGTCACCACCCTGACCGGTTGGGAGGCGGTCGCCCGCAAGACCGTGAAGCCGCGCGAGCGCCAGGACTGGAAGCGCGCCGTGGTCACCAGCGTCGGCGGCGGCTCGGTGGAGGTGCGGACCATCGACGGGGCGACGGGCGCCATCGCCGGCCAGGACGTCGCCTGGGCGCGGGCCGGGAAGGGGATCGGCACCGGCGACCTGGTTTTCGTGGAGCCGGTCAAGGACGGCGGGGGCTTCCGCCTGAAGCAGGTGCCCAAGGTGAACGGCGCCCTGGTGGCCATGGAGCCCTATTCCGGCCGCGTGCTGGCGATGGTGGGCGGCTATTCGTTCTCGCTCTCCAGCTTCAACCGCGCCACGCAGGCGCTGCGCCAGCCCGGCTCGTCGTTCAAGCCGATCGTCTACGCCGCGGCGCTGGAGAGCGGCTACACGCCGGCCTCGACGGTGCTGGACGCGCCGATCACGCTCAAGGGCTACGGCGGCCAGGACTGGAGCCCCGAGAACTACAGCCGCGATTACTACGGCGCGCTGACGCTGCGCAAAGGCCTGGAGCTGTCGCGCAACACCATGACCGTGCGCCTGGCGCAGAGCGTCGGCATGACCAAGATCGCCGGCCTGGCCGAGCGGCTGGGCGTGACCAAGAAGATGGACAAGGTGCTGGCCATGGCGCTCGGCGCCGGCGAGACCACCACCTACAAGATGGCCGCCGCCTACTCGACCTTCGTCAACGGCGGCAAGCTGGTGCAGCCGCACCTGATCGAGCTGGTCGAGGACCGCAACGGCAAGGTGATCTGGCGGGCCGACCGCCGGCAGTGCGATCGCTGCGACGCGGGCTTCTTCGGCGACGCCGAGAGCCCGCGGATCCCGCGCACCGGCGACCAGGTGATGGACCCCATCACGGCCTACCAGATCACCTCGATGCTCGAGGGCGTGGTGCAGCGGGGCACCGCCACTCAGGCCTCGTCGCTGGGCAAGCCGCTGGGCGGCAAGACCGGTACGACCAACGACTATCGCTCGGCCTGGTTCATGGGCTTCTCGCCGCACATCGTGGTGGGCGTCTACATCGGCTTCGACGACAACCGCAGCCTGGGCAACAACGAGACCGGCAGCGTGGCCGCCGTGCCGATCTTCGTCGACTTCATGGGCCAGGCCCTGAAGGACAAGCCGGCCGAGCCCTTCAAGGCGCCGGCCAACGCCAAGTACGCGATGATCCGCGGGATCCGGGAGGCCTTCCGGCCTGGCACCGAACCGTCGGTCTCCACCCAGACGCTGGGCGCGGCCGGCGCGCCCTCGGGTCCGCAGCCCTACAGCCAGGTGTTCGGCAACGGGCAGGTGACCGGAGCGCCGAACGCCGCCGCCGCCGTGGCGCCCCAGGCCGCGCCGCCTCCGAAGAAGAAGGACGACCTGTCCGACTTGTTCTGATGGGCGGCGCGCGCTAGAGCCCGCGACCCCGAGCAGGACTTTGTCAGGCTCAGATTTTTCGTTGGAGCGTGACAGTCGCCGAAACCGGCTACCACTTTCGGCTGTCACGCTCTGGAATTTTAGGAGTCTCTCCATGAGAGCGGATGTCGAGGCCGCCAAGGCCGACATCGAGCAGTCGATCGAACTGCTCAGGAGGCGTCTTTGACTGGGAACCCGCCCTCCGCAAACTCGATGAACTGAACGCCCGGGTCGAGGACCCGAGCCTCTGGGAAAAGCCGGCCGAGGCCCAGGCCGTCAGCCGCGACCGCTCGCGCCTCGCGGCGCAGGTCGAGGCGGTGAAGTCGCTGGAGCGCGACCTGACCGACGCCGTCGGCTACGCCGAGATGGCGGACGAGGAGGGCGACGAGGACAGCTTCGCCGAAGCCATCGCCCAGCTGCGCGCCATCAAGGAGCGCGCCGACCGCGCCGAGCTCGAGGCGCTGCTCTCGGGCGAGGCCGACGGCAACGACGCCTTCGTGGAGATCAACTCCGGGGCCGGCGGCACGGAGTCGAACGACTGGGCCGGCATGCTGCTGCGCATGTACACGCGCTGGGCCCACGCCCACGGCATGGAGGTGGACTTCCTGGAAGAGACCGCCGGGGAGCAGGCCGGCATCAAGTCGGTGACCCTGCAGGTCAAGGGGACCAACGCCTACGGCTGGCTGAAGACCGAGGCGGGCGTGCACCGGCTGGTGCGCATCTCGCCCTTCGACGCGGCCGCCAAGCGCCACACCAGCTTCGCTTCGGTGTGGGTCTATCCCGTGGTGGACGACACCATCGAGATCGAGATCAACCCGGCCGACGTGCGCACCGACACCTACCGCGCGTCGGGCGCGGGCGGTCAGCACGTCAACAAGACCGACTCCGCCGTGCGCCTGACCCACATCCCCACCGGCATCGTGGTGGCCTGCCAGAACCAGCGTTCGCAGCACCAGAACCGCGACCAGGCCTGGAAGCAGCTGCGCGCCCGCCTCTACGAGGCCGAGCTGGAGAAGCGCGAGGCCGCCCAGGCGGCGATCGAGGAGCAGAAGACCGACATCGGTTGGGGCCACCAGATCCGCAGCTACGTGCTGCAGCCGTACCAGATGGTGAAGGACCTGCGGACCGAGGTGGAGACGTCCGACACCGACGGCGTACTGAACGGCGACCTGGACCGCTTCATGGGCGCGTCCCTGGCCCAGCGCGTGGGCGCGACGCGGACGTAGGGACTACTCCGCGGCGACGACGCTGAGGGCCGGGGTGTCGGTGGCCTCGGGTTCGGCCGCGGCGAACACCAGGCTGCGGCCCTCGAAATGGGCGCCGGCCTCGATCGACAGTTCGGCGTGGCTGATGTCGCCGTCGACGTGGGCCGAGGCCCACAGGCGCACCTGACGCGCGGAGATCGTGCCGGTCACCCGGCCGCGGATGTCGACGCTCTCGGCCTGGATCGTGCCGGTCACCGCGCCGCGCTCGCCGATGGTCAGGCGTCCGGCCTTCAGGTCGCCCTCGACGGCGCCGTCCAGGTGAAGATCGTCCTCGGTGGAAAGGTCGCCGCGCACGATCACGCCCTCGGCCACCAGCGACGCCATGGCCAGCTTCCGCGCCGGCGCGGTCTCGCCGGGCGCGGCGGGCTTAGTCTGCGGCTTGGAGAACATATTGCCCGGCCTTCAGGAAGCGGCCCGGGTTCTGGGCCCGACCGTTCACCCATACCTCATAGTGAAGGTGGGTCCCAGTGGAGCGGCCCGTGGAGCCCATCGCCGCGATCCTCTGCCCCACCGCCACGCGCTGTCCGCGCTGCACGGCGAAGCCCGAGAGGTGCGCGTAGCGCGTCTTCAGCCCGCGGCCGTGGTCGATCTCGACGACGTTGCCGTAACCCGAGCGCTGGCCCACGAACGACACGACGCCGGGACCGGTCGAATAGATCGGCGTCGCGTGACCGCCGTTGAAGTCGAGGCCCGAGTGGTAGGCGGGCCGACGGGTGAACGGGTCGAAGCGGACGCCGAAGCCGCTGGTCTGCTGGCTGTTGGCCGTGGGCCGGGCCAGGGGAAGCTCGCTGGCCGCGCTCGCCAGCGACTGCGCCTCGGACAGGTCGCGGGCCGCGCGCTGGATGCGCACGGCGAAGTCGTCGTCCACGTCCAGCACGGCCGCGAGGGCGCGAGGATCCTTGGATTCGATCAGCGGTCCGCCCAGCGCGCCCGTGCCCTGGGCGAACGAGGAGGGCGACAGGCCGGCCATGCGGAACGCGAGCCGCAGGCGGTCGGCGCGGCCCTTGGCAAAGCTGTCGGCGGCTTCCAGCAGTTGCTCCTGGCCGATCCGCACCATCTCGACGCGGCGGACGGGACTGGCGTCCTGCTTGGCCAGCGCGCGGTTGATCGCCGGCGTCAGGGCCTCGGCGGCGCCGGGGGCGCCCTTCATGTCGGTGAGCAGCAGGGCCAGGGCGGCATGGCGCTTCTCGATCGAGGCGGCGGCGTCCTGGCCCGAGCCGGAGGCGGCGTTGAGACGCGCCATGGCGCTGTCGAGCCGCGCCTGGCGGTCGGCGACATAGCGTTCGGACTGGGCCTTAAGCTTCGCGATCTCGCGGTCGGCGGCGGATGCCGAGAGCAGGTTGACCAGCATGGCGGCCGTGCAGACGCCCATCCAGAGCGCGCCGCCCGCCACACCGCCGGCGATGATCAACTGCTTCCTGGTGGTGAGAACGAAGGCCTTCATGGCCCCGCCGGAGCGGACGTAGAGGTGCCGTTCGGGGAACAGCTCCACGAGCGAGCGACCGAGCTTCGCCAGACGTTGCATGCGTTCCCGGAAGTCCCCAACCTTACGGTGGTCGCGATATGCGACGACTTTTTTGCGACAGGCAAGCCGTTCGGAGCCGGTTCGGCCCCTAAGCGACGGTCTGCCGCAAAGTGGACATCGTTAATCGGCGAGTCGGCGGCGTTTCACCGAACGCGGTCTGCGAAATCGTCGCGCTTCAGAGCGCCTTGGCGGCGTCCAGGACCTGCTGGGCGTGGTTGGGCACCCGGACCTTGCGCCAGATCTTCCGGATCTTGCCGTCCTTGATCAGGAAGGTGGACCGGTCGATGCCCATGTACTTGCGGCCGTAGAGGCTCTTCTCGACCCAGGACCCGTAGCGTTCGACGACGGCTCCCTCGGGGTCGGAGCCCAGCTTCACGGCGAGGTCGTACTTCTTGGCGAACTTGGCGTGCGCGGCGAGGGAGTCCTTGGACACGCCGACCACGGCCACGCCGGCCTTGGCGAACTCGGGGGCGAGCGCCGTGAAGTCCTGGGCCTCGCGCGTGCAGCCCGAGGTGTCGTCCTTCGGATAGAAGTAGAGCACCAGCGCCTGGCCGGTGAAGTCGGCCAGCTTCACCCGGCCGTCGGGCGTTTCCAGGTCGAAGTCCGGCGCCGCGGCGCCTTCCACAACGTTCGTCATTGTCTCTCCTCAGACCGGCTTCACGAGGACGATCTTCTTCTTGCCGGCGGACAGCTTCACGACGCCGTCTACCAGTTCGTCCGCCGTCACCATGCGATTGGCGTCGGGCTCGGCCTTGTCGTTGACCCTCAGGCCGCCACCCTGGGCCAGGCGGCGCGCCTCGCCCTTCGAGCCGGCGAGGCCCGCCGCCACGGCGAGGTCGGCGAGTTGGACGCCCGCCTCTAGCTCGGCCTTGGGCAGCTCGTGGGTGGGCATGTCGCCGGAGACGCCGCCCTGCTCGAAGGCGGTCTGCGCGGCCGCCGCGGCCTTCCGGGCCTCGGCCTCGCCGTGCAGCATGGTCGTGGCGGCGTTGGCGAGCACCTTCTTGGCCTCGTTGATCTCGGCGCCAGGCAGGGCCTCCAGGCGGGCGATCTCGTCCAGGGGCAGGTCGGTGAACAGGCGCATGAAGCGGCCCACGTCGGCGTCCTCGGTGTTCCGCCAGAACTGCCAATAGTCGTAGGGGCTGCGCATGTCGGCGTTCAGCCACACGGCCCCGCCCACCGTCTTGCCCATCTTCTGGCCCGACGCGGTGGAGAGCAGCGGCGTGGTCAGGCCGAAGGCGGGTTTCTGATCCACGCGGCGGATCAGCTCCACGCCGTTGACGATGTTGCCCCACTGGTCCGAGCCGCCCATCTGCAGCAGGCAGCCGTGGCTGCGCTCCAGTTCGAGGAAGTCCACCGACTGCATCAGCATGTAGTTGAACTCGAGGAAGGTCATCGGCTGTTCACGCTCGAGCCGCGCCTTGACGCTGTCGAACGCCAGCATGCGGTTGACCGTGAAGTGGACTCCGAAGTCGCGCAGGAACTGGACGTAGCCGTACTTCGACAGCCAGACGTCGTTGTCGACCATGATCGCGTCGGTGGGCCCGTCGCCGAAGGTCAGGAACTTGGCGAACACCGTCTTGATCGAGGCGATGTTGCCCTGGATCTGCTCCTCGGTGAGCAAGGGGCGCGACTGGTCCTTGTCGGTCGGGTCGCCGATCTTGGTCGTGCCGCCCCCCATGAGGACGATGGGCTTGTGGCCGGTCTGCTGCAGCCGGCGCAGCATCATGATCTGGATCAGCGAGCCCACGTGCAGCGACGGCGCCGTGGCGTCGAAGCCGATGTAGGCGGTGACCACGCCCTTGGCCGCCGCCTCGTCCAGCTCGGCCGGGTGGGTGACCTGATGGATGTAGCCGCGCTCCTGCAGCACCTTCAGGAAGTCGGACTTGAACGCGGTTTCGGTCATCGGCGGCGGGATCTCGTGACTGCGACCGGCGCGCTCTAGCACGTCGGCGGAGAGGATTTCGAGGGACATGGCAGGCTCCTTGGGATGAAGCCGGCCGGCGTCTCGTCGTGATGTTCGGGATGCGCCGGCCGGGAAGGGCAGGCGCGAGGGATCGGTCGCCTGCTAGAGGGGCAGGCGGTAATAGCGGCCGGGGTTGGCGGCGGGTCCGATCATGGCGGGCTAGCTAGCGGACGACGGACATGGCAGTCAACGCTCATGCTCGTGCTGGGATTCATGACCGGGACCTCGCTGGACGCCGTCGACATGGCGATCCTGGAGACCGATGGCGAGGCGATCCAGTCGTTCGGCCCGGCCGGCGAACGCAAGCTGGGCGACGCCACGCGCAACGTGCTGCTGGAGGCCACGCAGCAGGCGCTGAAGTGGGAACGTGGCGCGCCCGAGCCGGCGCTATTCCGCCACGCCGCCGAAATGGTGGCCGAGGAGCATCACGCCGCGGCGGAGGCGTTCCTGCAGGCGAACGGCCTGTCGTGGCCCGACATCGACCTGATCGGCATGCACGGCCAGACGGTGCTGCACGAGCGGCCGAAGGACGGAACTCCAGGCCGCACGGTGCAACTGGGCGACGCGGCCATGCTGGCCCGGCTGAGCGGCCGGCCGGTGGCCTACGACTTCCGCACCGCCGACGTGGCGGCCGGCGGTGAGGGGGCCCCCCTGGCGCCGATCTACCACCTGGCGCGGGCCAAGGCCTCGGGCCTGCAGCCGCCGCTGGCGGTGCTGAACGTCGGCGGCGTGGCCAATGTGACGTTCTGGACCGGCGGCGACGAGATCGCAGCCTTCGACACCGGGCCCGGCAACGGGATGATCGACCTCTTGGTGCAGGCCCGTGGCGCGGGGCGCTATGACGCCGGCGGCAAGTACGCGAGCGTGGGCCGCGCCGACGAGGCGGTGGTTCGCGCCCTGCTGGCCCACCCCTATTTCCAGGCCCCGCCGCCCAAGTCGCTGGACCGCTTCGACTTCTCCCTGGAACCGCTGGAGCCGCTGCAGCTCGAAGACGCGGCCGCGACGCTGGTGGCCTTCACCGCAGACGCCGTGAAGGCGGGCTTCGACATGATGGGCGCTTCGCCCACCGAAGTGGTGGTCTGCGGCGGCGGGCGGCACAATCCCGAGATCATGAAGGCGCTGGCCGAGCGGCTGCCGATGCCGGTGAAGGCGGCCGAGGAATACGGCTGGCGCGGCGACGCCATCGAGGCCGAGGCCTTCGCCTACCTGGCGGCGCGGACCTTCCGCGGCCTGCCGATTTCGTTTCCGACGACGACGGGCGCGCCCCAGCCGATGACCGGCGGCCGCATCGTCAGGCCTTGAGGGGGAAGACCATGGGCAAGATGGCTTGGATCGCGGGCGCGGCGCTGATGGCGCTCGCCAATCCGGCGGCGGCGCAGAGCTTCGACGCGGCGGTGTTCTCGGCGGCGAAGAAGGTCCAGCCGCAGGTGGTGGAATGGCGGCGCGACATCCACGAGCATCCCGAACTCGGCAACAACGAGGTGCGCACCTCGAAACTGGTGGCCGACCACCTGCGCAAGCTGGGCATCGAGGTCCGCACGGTGGCCAAGACCGGCGTGGTCGGCGTCCTGAAGGGGGGCAAGCCGGGGGGCGTGGTGGCGCTCCGCGCGGACATGGACGGCCTGCCGGTGGCCGAACAGACAGGCGTGCCCTTCGCCTCGAAGGTGAAGACCACCTACAACGGCGTCGAGGTCAGCGTGATGCACGCCTGCGGCCACGACGCCCACGTGGCGATCCTGATGGGCGCCGCGGAGGTGCTGGCCGGGATGCGCGCGCAGATCCCCGGCACCGTGGTGTTCCTGTTCCAGCCTGCCGAGGAAGGCCCGCCGGTGGGCGAGGAGGGCGGCGCGCCGCTGATGATCAAGGAGGGCGCGCTCTCCAACCCGGCGCCCAGCGCCGTCTTCGGCCTGCACGTGGTGCCGGGCGAGCCGGGGCAGCTCATGTGGCGGCCTGGGCCGATGATGGCAGCCTCCGACCGCTATGAGATCAAGCTGAAGGGCAAGCAGACCCACGGCGCGAGCCCATGGTCGGGCATCGACATCGCCTCCATGCAGGCCGAGATCATCCTGGCGTTCAACCAGATCGCCGCGCGCCAGATCAACGTGACCCGCACGCCGACGATCCTGACCGTCGCCACGGTGCACGGCGGCGTCCGCTACAACATCATCCCCGACGACTTCACGCTCGCCGGCACCCTGCGGACCTTCGATCCGGAACTGCGCAAGGACGTGATGGCCCGCGCCGAAAAGGCGGTGGAGAGCATCTCGGCGCGCTACGGCGGCTCGGGCGCCATCGAGTGGGGCACGCCGAACCCGGTCACGACCAACAATCCCGCCCTGACCGCGAAGATGAAGCCGACCCTGGACCGCGCCGCCAAGGGCAAGATCAAGGACGACATCGACTTCATCACCGGGGCCGAGGACTTCTCGTACTACCAGCAGAAGGTCCCGGGCGTGTTCTACGACCTGGGCATCGGCTTCCCGAAGGGCGTGAACCACTCGCCGCTGTTCAACGTGGTGGACGAGGGGGCCATGGAAGTCGGCGTCCGGGCCCAGGCGCTGACCGCGCTGGACTACCTGGCCAGCACGAAGCGCTAGACGCCTTCCGCAACGTCCCTCTTGCCAGTCAAACAGCCGTTCGGCACGCTGAACGCTGATAACACAGGCGGAGGGATCACGATGGCGGACGACAAGCCGGAGATCATGGCGGCGGACGACCTGGGGTTCGACCCCAACGCGCTGCGTGAGAAATACCGTGCCGAGCGGGACCGCCGGGTGCGCGCCGACGGCTCCGAGCAGTACGTCGAGATCGCGGGCCAGTTCGCCCACTACCTGGAGGACCCCTACGTCGAGCGCGTCGAGCGCGCGCCGGTGACCGACGAGGTCGAGGTGGTGGTGATCGGCGGCGGCTTCGGCGGCCAGCTGGCCGCCGCCCGGCTGCGCGAGGCCGGGGTGCAGGACATCCGCATCATCGAGAAGGGCGGCGACTTCGGCGGCACCTGGTACTGGAACCGCTATCCCGGCGCGGCCTGCGACATCGAGAGCTACATCTACCTGCCGCTGCTGGAAGAGGTGGGCTACCTGCCGGTCGAGAAGTACTCCCGGGCGCCCGAGATCCTGCGCCACAGCCGCGCCATCGGCGAGAAGTTCGACCTCTACAAGGGCGCGCTGTTCCAGACCGAGGTGACCGAGCTGCGCTGGGACGAGGCCGCCTCGCGATGGATCGTGAAGACGAACCGCGACGACGCCCTGAAGGCCCGTTTCGTGGTCATGGCCAACGGGCCGCTGCACCGGCCGAAGCTGCCCGGCATTCCGGGCGTCGAGAGCTTCAAGGGCCACAGCTTCCACACCAGCCGCTGGGACTACGAGTACACCGGCGGCGACTCCAACGGAGGCCTGACGGGGCTGAAGGACAAGCGGGTCGGGATCATCGGCACCGGCGCGACCGCCGTGCAGTGCGTGCCGCATCTGGGCGAATGGGCCAAGGAGCTCTACGTCTTCCAGCGTACGCCCTCGTCGATTGACGTGCGCAACAACCGCCCGACCGACCCCGAGTGGGCCGCCAGCCTGCAGCCTGGGTGGCAGCAGGAGCGGATGGACAACTTCAACATCCTGGTTTCCGGCGGCTTCGCGGACAAGGACCTGGTCAACGACGGCTGGACCGACATCATCGGCAACATCCTGCTGCTGGCGCGCAAGAAGGCCGAGGCCGGCGAGCACGTGGGCAACCCCGCCGAGCTGATGCAACTGGCCGACTTCAAGAAGATGGAGCAGGTGCGCGCGCGGGTGGACAGCGTCGTCCAGGACCCGGCCAAGGCCGAGGCGCTGAAGCCCTGGTACAACCAGTTCTGCAAGCGCCCGTGCTTCCACGACGAGTACCTGGCCACCTTCAACCGGCCGAACGTCCACCTGATCGACACGGCCGGGAAGGGCGTGGAGCGGATCACCGAGAACGCCATCGTCGTGGACGGCAAGGCATACGAGGTCGACTGCCTGATCTACGCCACGGGCTTCGAGGTTGGCACGGACTACACCCGCCGCTCGGGCTACGAACTCTATGGCAAGGGCGGCCAGACCCTGACGCAGAAGTGGGCCAACGGCGCGGAGACGCTGCACGGGGTGCTGACCCGCGGCTTCCCCAACTGCTTCATCGTCTCGAACGTGCAGTCGGGGTTCAGCGCGAACTTCCCGCACATGATCAACGAGCAGTCGAAGCACATCGCCTATCTGATCCAGAACGCCATGGAGCGGCAGGCGCGGACGGTGGAGCCGTCGCAGGAGGCGGAGGACGCCTGGGTCGACACCATCGTCAAGCTGGCGATCATGCGCGAGGCGTTCCTGAAGGAATGCACGCCCGGCTACTACAACAACGAGGGCAAGCCCGAGGCGATGACCGTGAAGAACGGCTCGTACGGCGCGGGCCCGGTGGCCTTCACCAAGGTGCTCGAAGACTGGCGCGCCGAGGGCTCGCTCAAGGGCCTGGAGCTGAACGGCTAGGCCTGCACGAAACCTGCACATGAACCGGGCCGCCTGCGGACGGCGGCTCGGGCAGGGCGCGACGGGCGCGCTCTAGGAAGGTCTCCACACGAGGGGACCGCCACATGCGCGCACGGCTTCCGAGCTTCGGGATCAAGGCCGCCCTGGCGCTGGCGCTGATCGCCGCCGCCGACCTGCTGCTGTTCGAGGCCAAGGGGCTGGGCCTCAACCTCGGCGCCTGGAGCCTGGCCCTGGTGCTGGCCGCCGGGTTCGCCTCGCCGGCCATCCTCCGCTCGCGCCTGGGCATGGCGGCGCTGACCGTCGCCGGCGTCTTCGCGGCATTGCAGGCGGAGCGGGCGACCGCGGTCGGCTGGCTGGTCTTCGCCCTGGCCCTGGGCGTCGCGGTCCTGGCTCCGCGAGCCCCGCCGGGCGAGGACGGCTGGCGCTGGGCCCAGCGCCTGATCGTGGCGGCGCTGCGGGGACTGATCGGACCTCTCATCGACCTGCGACGCCTGCTGAAGGCGCGGACGCGGAAGGGGCCGAAGCGACTGGCCGTCATGCTGGCCGGCGCGATGCTGCCGGTGGTGGGCGGAGCTATTTTTCTGTCGCTGTTCGTCGCGGCCAACCCGGTCATCAGCGAGACCTTGTCCCGCTGGCGGTTGCCGCAGGCCGATCCCGGACGGGCGATGTTCTGGGTCGTCGCCGCGATCCCGACCTGGTGCGTCCTGCGCCCCCGCGGCCTGCGTCGCACGCTGAAGACGCCCGGGCTCGACGGCGATCTCGACCTGCCGGGCGTGACCACGGGCTCCATCGCGGCCTCGCTGGCGGTCTTCAACCTGGTCTTCCTGCTGCAGAACGGCCTGGACGTCGCGTTTCTCTGGAGCGGCGCGGGGCTTCCGCCGGGCGTCACCTTCGCCGACTACGCCCATCGCGGCGCCTACCCGTTGATCGCCACGGCGCTGCTGGCCGGGCTCTTCGTGCTGCTGTTCCTCCGGCCCGGCACCGCCACTGCCGCCGACCGCCGCGTGCGCGTGCTGGTGGTGCTGTGGGTCGGGCAGAACCTGTTCCTAGTCGCCTCGACCGCGCTCCGCACCCTCGACTACGTGGACGTCTATTCGCTGACCCGGATGCGGATCGCGGCGCTGCTGTGGATGGCTCTGGTCGCGACGGGGTTGGTGCTGATCTGCTGGCGGCTGCTGCGGGCCAAGAGTTCGGGCTGGCTGATCAACGCCAACCTGGCGGCGGTCGGATTGGTGGTGACGCTGTGCAGCGCCGTGGACCTTGGCGCGCTGGCGGCCGCCTGGAACGTGCGCCACCTGCCGTCGCCCACCGCGAAGGGGGTCGAACTGGACCTCTGCTATTTCGACCAGCTGGGCGGCGCTGGGCTCGTTTCGCTGGCGGAGCTGGAGCGGTCGCTCCCCGCTGGCGAGCTGCGCGAGCGGGTGACCTGGAAGCGTCGCATGCTCACGGCGGACATGGCCGGGCGGCAGGCCGCCTGGCGAGGCTGGCGGCTGCGCGACGCGCGGCGGCTGGACCGGGTGGCGGCGCTCACCCGCGAGGCGCCGGCCAGGCCTGTCCCCGACGGTCGCGGATGCGACGGCCGCAAGCCCCCGCCGGCGGTCGTGAAGCCCGCCACGCCATTGACGCCCACCCCGAACCCCGGAACATGACGCCCATGCCCCAGGTCCTCGTCGTCGACGACGATCCGCACATCCGCCAGCTCCTGGTCTTCGCCCTGGAGAAGGCCGGCCTGTCGGCCCGCGAGGCCGAGGACGGCGAGGCCGCGCTCGCCTCGGTCGACCAGCAGCGCCCCGATCTCGTGGTGCTAGACATCAACATGCCCAAGCTGGACGGGCTGGAGGTCTGCCGCCGGCTGCGCGCCCAGGGCGACATCCCAATCCTGTTCCTGTCGTCGCGCGATGACGAGATCGACCGCATCCTGGGCATCGAGCTGGGCGCGGACGACTATGTCGTGAAGCCCTTCAGCCCGCGTGAAGTGACCGCCCGCGTTCAAGCCATCCTGCGGCGGGCCCGCGCGGCGCCCCCGACCTCCGCCCAGGCGGTGATGAGCCAGGGGCGGCTCACCCTCGATCCGGAGAGCTGGGTCGCCCGCTGGGGCGAGACCGAGGCGGCGCTGACCGTCACCGAGTTCGGCATCCTGCGCATCCTGATGGGGGCGCCGGCGCGGGTGTTCAGCCGCGACGCGATCATCGACCGGCTGCACGGACCGGGCTTCGCCATCACCGACCGCACCATCGACAGCCACGTGCGCAACCTGCGGGGCAAGTTCGCGGCGCTGGGTGGCCACGACGTGGTCGAGACGCGCGCCGGCGTCGGCTACCGCCTGGGCCCGTGCCTCGGCCAACCGGCTTGATCGAGCGCCTCAAGGACCTGATCGCGCGGTGGTGGCCGGCGCTGCATCTCCGCACGATCCTGTTCGGGGTGCTGGTGTTCGCCGCGGCCATGCCGGCGATCGGGGCGATCTCGCTGCGGGTGTACGAGAACACCCTCGTGCGCCAGACGGAGGCTGAGCTGGTCGCCCAGGGCGCGGCCATCGCGGCCATGGCCGGCATCGGCTGGCCGGGCGCGCCGGCTCCCGTCGCACGGCCCGACAAGCCGCCGGACGGCTATTTCCGCCCCGAGTTCACCACCATCGACCTCAGCCGCGACCGGGTGCTGCCCGAACGGCCGGTCCCGCCGCGCGCGACGGCGGCCATGGACGCACAGGCCGCCGCCGTGGCCCGGGCGCTGGAGCCTGTGGTGGAGCGCACCACGCGCACGACCCTGGCCTCGGCGGTGATCCTGGACCGGCGCGGCGTCTCGCCCGACGGCGAGGACTACTCAGCGCTCCCCGAGGTGCGCGACGCGCTCTCCGGCCGGCCGCGCACGGTGCTGCGCGAGAACGGCGACTACCGCCCGATCTATCGGTTCGAGTGGCTGAGCAAGGCCTCGGGCATCCGCCTGCATCACGCCCGTCCCATCGTGGTGGGCCCGAAGGTGGAGGGCGTCGTGCTGCTGTCGCGCTCGCCGCGCGCGCTGTTCCGTGGGCTCTACGAGGACCGCGGGAAATTCGGGCTGGCGGCCGCGGTGATCCTGGGCCTGCTGGTGCTGATGTCGGGGCTGATCGCCCGCGGGGTCACCCTGCCCATCGAGAAGCTCAGCGCCGCCTCGCGCCAGGTGGCCGGCGGGGGCGGGGAGATCCCGCGCACGCCACGCACGGCCGCGGTGGAGATCCGCGACCTCTATGAGGACTTCCGTGTCATGGCCGAGGCGATCGAGCGGCGCAGCGGTTACTTGCGCGACTTCGCCGCCGCCGTCAGTCACGAGTTCAAGACGCCGCTGGCCGGGATCACGGGCGCGGTGGAACTGCTGCAGGATCACTTCGAGACCATGTCGCCGGACGAGCGGCGGCGGTTCCTCGACAATATCGCCGGCGACTCCGAACGGCTGTCTCAGCTGGTGACGCGCCTGCTGGACCTGGCGCGGGCCGACATGGCCACGTTCGAGGCCGGCGCGGCCACGCAACTGCGCGAGCCGGTTCGCCGCGCGGCCGACGCGGCGGGCTTCCCGGTGACGGTCGACGTGCCGCGCGAGATCCCGGCCGTGGCCGCACCCGCCACTACCCTGGAGAGCGTGCTGACCATCCTGCTGCAGAACGCCCGCCAGGCCGGGGCCACGCGGGCGGGGATCGCCGCGGCGCTCGCGGGGGGCGAGGTGGTCCTGACGGTGGCCGACGACGGGCCCGGCGTGCCGCCGACCGACCGCGATCGCCTGTTCGAGCCCTTCTTCACCAGCCGCCGGGCGGAGGGGGGAACGGGCCTGGGCCTCTCGATCGCCCGCTCGCTGCTGGCGGCCAGCCATGGCCGGATCGAGCTCGCCGACGCCCGTCCGGGGGCGACCTTCCGGGTGCTGCTCCCGCGCGCCGATTGAGCCTTGCACGGAATCTCCACGGCGGGCGACGCTGCGCCTGCAAGGCGATCGACGATCCTCGCGCAATGGACGAGCCCACATCCCCCACGTCCGGCGGCTTCTCACGCTCCCCCGAGACCGTCGCAGCGGCTTCTTCCTGGCGGCTGGCCATGCCCGGCGGCGCGCAGAATTCGGTCCTGGTTCCGGATCTCAGCGCCGAGCGGCGGTCGGCCGCCTTCGTCGCCTGTGTCGCCAGCGCACTGCAGCGCACGCAGCGGCGTCGGTTCTAGGCCAGCGTCACGTAGAGCTCGCTTTCGATCGCCCACTGGCCGGTGACCTTGCGCCAGACCGCCAGGTAGGTCCCGCTCATCTCGTGGTCGCGCCAGCGGCCGACCCACTGGCCGTGCTCGGCGGCGCGCAGGCCGTCGGCGTCAAGCGCGACGCGCTCGGTTCCGCGGACATAGGTGACGAACGCGGGATCCGCGAATTGGCCCGCGAACGCCTCGATCACCGCGTCCACGCCCAGGATCAGCGCGCCGTCGCCGACGATCAGCTTCACGTCGGGCAGGAAGAACGGCCGCAGCCGCGTGGCGTCGTGGCTCGCGATCAGCTTGTTGGTCAGCTTGCGCCGCGCCTGGATCGCGTCGTCCGGCGTGGTCACTTGCGCATCACGATCGTGCCTTCGAGCAGCATGCGGCGGCGCACGGCCGGGGTCAGCGAGGCGTCGACCGACTCCAGGATCTGCAGGGCCCAGTCGGGCAGGGTGGCTGCCTCGGGCAGGGCCATGCGCAGCTGCATCAGGGCGTAGTCGCGGTACATGCCGGCGTGGTCCTGGTTGCCGCGCACGACCACCGAGCTGAATCCGGCGTCCTGGCCCCAGGCCACGATCTGCTCCGGCGCGAAGATCCACTTGTCCTCGAGGTAGGTGAAGTGCTCGGGCTCGCTGCCGGCGAGGCGGGCTTCGTAGTCGAGCGACAGCGCCTCCATCGTGGTGCGCGAGGCGTCGCTGAGCCGGTCGTTGCGGCCCATGTCGGCGTTCAGGATCGACTGGAACATGCCGCGGATCACGCCCGCGCCGTCGAAGGGGTCGACGAAGATCGCATGGCCGCCCGGCCGCAGCGCCTCGGCCGCCGTGCGCAGCGCGTCGCGCGGGTCCATCAGGTGGTGCAGCAGCGACGCACCGGTCACCAGGTCGAACGTTCCAGGCCGGATGCCGCCGCTCATGCAGTCCCAGGCCACGATGTCGACCAGGTCGCGCTGGGGATGCTGGTCCAGCAGGTGCGACAGCGTGGCCAGCAGGTTCAGGGAGATGTCGGTGGCCACGATGCGGAGCGACGGATCGATGATGTGCAGCGGATAGACCGTGTTCGTGCCGGGCCCGGAGCCGAAGTCGAGCACGGTGCGGATCTCGTCCACCGGGATCTTGTTCAGCGCGATCGCGCGCCGCAGCAGGTCGAGGATGTTGTCCGAATGGGTGTAGACGGCCGTGTAGATGTCGGCGTTTCCGAGGAACCGCTCGGAGATGCCGATGAGGTTCTCCGGATCATAGCCCGTGGCGGCCCACATGGGCTTGCGGCCCTGTCGCGGGAAGGTGATCGGGCGCAGCGGGGCCTGGAAGAAATGCTGCAGCGGCGCGGCGCGCAGGTCGCCGCCCGCCGCTTTCGCCCAGCCGAACAGCTTTTGCAAAACCGCCGAGGCCATGCACAACACTCACGCTTCGGCCCCCGGAGGGCCGTGGATCAGGCCGGGTTGGCCGCCAGGCGCTTGTCCAGATAGTCGCCGACGCGCTTTTCCACGTCCGGCAGATTCTCCATCCAGAAGTGGCTGGCGCCCTCGACCACGTCGTAGTCGATCACGATACCCTTCTGGGTGCGCAGCTTGGACACCACGCGTTCCACGTCGATCGGCGGCACCACGGTGTCGTTCTGGCCGTGCAGGATCAGCCCCGAGGCGGGGCAGGGGGCCAGGAAGGAGAAGTCGTAGGCGTTGGTCGGTGGCGACACCGAGATGAAGCCGTCGGTCTCGGGGCGGCGCATCAGGAGCTGCATGCCTACCCAGGCGCCGAACGAATAGCCGGCCACCCAGCACTGGGAAGCCGCGGGGTTGGTGGATTGGAGCCAGTCCAGCGCGGTCGCCGCATCGGCCAGCTCGCCGATGCCGCCGTCGAACTCGCCCTGGCTCCGGCCCACGCCGCGGAAGTTGAACCGCAGGACCGAGAAGCCGCGCTTCATGAACAGGTGAAAGAGCTGGACCGCCACCGGGTTGTTCATCTGGCCGCCGGCCTTGGGGTGCGGGTGCAGGATCAGCGCGACCGGCGCCGTCTCGCTCTTGCCCTGGGAATAGCGCCCCTCGATCCGCCCGGCCGCGCCGGTCAGAACCACCTCTGGCATACGAACCCTCTTCTCAGCCCAGAATACTTGACTGCTGTACTCGGTCTTCCTAAGTCGCAGCCATCCGGCGCGACGTCCCGCTTCGAGCGAGGCGGGGGCTAATAACATAGGCCGCTCCGGATGCGCGCGAAAACTGCATTGGGCTCCTGACCATGCGACTCTCCACGAAAGGCCGCTACGCCGTGATGGCCATGGCCGATCTCGCGCGCCGCGAGAGCGACGCCTGCCGCGCGGTGGCCCTGGCCGACATCGCCGCGCGCCAGGAGATCTCGCTGAGCTACCTGGAGCAGCTGTTCGCCCGGCTGCGCCGCAAGGGCCTGGTGAAGAGCGCCCGGGGCCCCGGCGGCGGATATCGCCTGGCCCGCACGGCCGAGGCCACCACCATCGCCGAGATCGTCCACGCGGTGGACGAGCCGCTGCGCGCCACCCGCTGCGAGAAGGCGGGGCAGGGCTGCATGATCCGCGGCGAACGCTGCCTGACCCATGATCTCTGGGCCGACCTGGGCGACAAAATCGAGGACTACCTGGCGTCGGTGAGCCTGGCCGACGTCATTGGCGGGAGGCTGCGCCGCGCCGCATGAGCATCTACCTGGACCATAACGCCACCACGCGTGTCCGCCCCGAGGCGGTGGCCGCGACGACGCGCGCGCTGGAAACGGTGGGCAATCCCTCGTCGATCCATGCCGCCGGCCGGGCGGCGCGCGCGCTGATGGAGCAGGCGCGCGCGGACGTGGCCGCCCTGATCGCCGCCCCGCCGCAGACCGTGATCTTCACCAGTGGCGGAACCGAAGCGAATGCCCTGGCGATTCAGAGCGCTGTGGCCACAGGTTCGCGTCGCCTGATCGTCTCGGCGATCGAGCATGACAGCGTCATCGAGACCGCCAAGGCCTCGGACGCCGCGGTGGAATACCTCCCCGTAAACGCCGCCGGCGTCGCCGACCTCGCGTGGCTGCGCGACCGATTGGCGGCCTGGGATGAGGGCGATGGCCGCCCCTTCGTGGCCCTGATGCTGGCGAACAACGAGACCGGCGTGATCCAGCCGGTCGCCGAGGCTGCCGAACTGGTGCGCGCCGCGAACGGCTGGCTGCACGTGGACGCCATCCAGGCCGCGGGCAAGATCCCGGTCGACAGCCGCGCGATCGGCACCGATACGCTCTCGCTGTCCGCGCACAAGCTGGGTGGGCCGATGGGCGTGGGCGCCCTGACGTTCGGACCGCGCGCGACGATGGTGCGAATCCAGCACGGCGGCGGCCAGGAGCGCGGGCGGCGCGCCGGAACCGAGAATATTCCTGGAATCAGTGGCTTTGGTGCGGCGGCTAAGGCAGCTTCCTCCGTCGGGGATCCCGGCTGGCGCGACGCCGCGGCGGACCGCCTGAAGGCCGCGGGCGCCGTGGTGCTGGGCGAGTGCGAGCCGCGCCTGCCGAACACGCTTTGCGTCGCCACCGCCGGCTGGGACGCCGATCGCCAGCTGATGGCCCTCGATCTCGCAGGCGTGATGGTCAGCGCCGGCTCGGCCTGCTCGTCGGGCAAGGTCAAGGCCAGCCACGTCCTGACCGCCATGGGCCAGGCCGACATCGCGCCCTCGGCCATCCGCGTCAGCGGCGGCTGGGACACCACGGAAGAAGATTGGAACCGGTTCGCCGACGCATGGGTCGAAGCCCATGCGCGTCACGCCGCGCGCCGTAAGGAAGTCGCCTGATGGCCGCCGTCAAACAGACCGTCGAACACGTCGCCTCGCTGGAAAAGTACAAGCACGGCTTCGTCACCGACATCGAACAGGATTTCGCGCCCAAGGGCCTGAACGCCGACATCGTCCGCTTCATCTCGGCCAAGAAGGACGAGCCGGAGTGGATGCTGGCGTGGCGCCTCGACGCCTTCGAGCGGTGGCTGGCGATGGAAGAGCCGGACTGGGCCAAGGTCAGCTTCCCGCGCATCGACTACCAGGACAGCTACTACTACGCCGCCCCTCGCAAGAAGGAGGGACCCAAGAGCCTGGACGAGGTCGATCCCGACCTGCTGGAGACCTACAAGAAGCTGGGCATCCCGCTTCGCGAGCAGGAGGTGCTGGCGGGCGTCGAGGGCGCGCCGCGCTACGCCGTGGACGCCGTCTTCGACAGCGTCAGCGTGGTCACCACCTTCAAGAAGGAGCTGGCCCAGGCTGGCGTGATCTTCTGCTCGATGAGCGAGGCGATCCGGGAACACCCGGAGCTGGTCCGGAAGTACCTGGGCTCGGTGGTGCCGGTCAGCGACAACTACTTCGCCTGCCTGAACGCCGCGGTCTTCTCGGACGGCAGCTTCGTCTATGTGCCGCCGGGCGTGCGCTGCCCGATGGAGCTCAGCACCTATTTCCGGATCAATGCGGAGAATTCCGGCCAGTTCGAGCGCACCCTGATCATCGCCGACGCCGGCTCGTACGTCTCGTACCTGGAGGGCTGCACCGCCCCGATGCGCGACGAGAACCAGCTGCACGCCGCCGTGGTCGAGCTGGTGGCGTTGGACGACGCCGAGATCAAATATTCCACCGTCCAGAACTGGTACCCGGGCGATCCCGAGACCGGGAAGGGCGGCATCTACAACTTCGTCACCAAGCGCGCCGACTGCCGCGGCGACCGCTCGAAGGTCTCGTGGACGCAGGTGGAGACCGGCTCGTCCATCACCTGGAAGTATCCGTCGTGCGTGCTGCGCGGGAACGAGAGCTCGGGCGAGTTCTACTCCATCGCGATCACCAACGGCCGCCAGCAGGCCGACACCGGCACCAAGATGATCCACCTGGGCGCCAACACCCGCTCGCGGATCATCTCGAAGGGCATCAGCGCGGGGAAGTCGTCCAACACCTACCGCGGCCTGGTCTCGGCGCACCCCAAGGCCAAGGGCGCGCGCAACTTCACCCAGTGCGACAGTCTGCTCATCGGCAAGCACTGCGCGGCGCATACGGTGCCTTACATCGAGGCGCGTAACGGCCAGTCCAAGTTCGAACACGAGGCGACGACCACCCGCCTGTCCGAAGATCAACTCTTCTACGCCATGCAACGCGGACTCAGCCAAGAAGAGGCGGTGCAGCTGCTCGTGAACGGCTTCGTCAAGGATGTGCTGCAAGAGTTGCCGATGGAATTCGCGGTAGAGGCCCAGAAGCTGGTCGCCATATCGCTCGAGGGGAGTGTTGGATGACGACGGGGCGGCCGACTTACGAGGGCGAGCAGACATCGCTCGACGCGGATGGGAACATGCTGCGCGAGTGGGACGGCGTCGTCCTGCTCAAGGCGCTGGCGTCGACGGCGGCGGGCAACTGCGACCCCGCGCCGAGCGAGATCCCCGCAGGCACCCGGGCCACGGCGATCACGTTGCTGGATCCGGCGGCGGGCCTGTTCGACCTGGAGTGCTACCTCGACGAGAGCGGCGAAACCTATGCCTTCGCGCACGGGGTCGGCGCCGACGTCCGCGTGGTCGAGAAGATCGAGGACAAGAAGCAGGTGGAGCTGTGACCGCCAAGGCGCGCAAGCCGAGGGTCCTCACGCTGAAAGACGCGTTCGAGACCGAGTTCGCGCGCCGCGAGATGGAACGCCGCGCCCGCGAGGAGGCCGAGCGGAAGCAGCACGAGGCCGACCTCGGCAACGCCCAGGCGCTGTACGCCGCGGCGAGCGCCGACGGCGATTTCCTGGCGAGCCGCAAGCTGAGCGCCGACGTGCGCCGCTACACGGTCTCGCTGGACCATGAGCGCTTCCGGATCGCCGCCTATTTCGAGGGCGGCAAGGCCAGCGTCACGCTGTCCGACAAGCGGGGACCGGCCGGTTCGGGCGCCCCACGCAAGCAAGAGACCGTCGAGAGCGTCGAGGACGCGCTCCAGACGATGGCCAAGTTCCTCGCCGATGAGACCCGTTAAGATGCTGTCCGTTTCCAACCTGCACGCCGCCGTCGAGGACAAGGAGATCCTGAAAGGGCTCTCGCTGGAGGTCCCGGCCGGTGAAGTGCATGCCATCATGGGGCCGAACGGCGCGGGCAAGTCGACGCTGAGCTATGTCCTGACCGGCCGCCAGGGCTATGAGGTGACGGAGGGTTCGGCGACGCTGAACGGCGAGGACCTGCTGGCGCTGGAACCCAACGAGCGGGCGGCCAAGGGTGTCTTCCTGTCGTTCCAGTACCCCCTGGAGATCCCCGGCGTGCCGGCGCTGACGTTCATCCGCACGGCCCTGAACGCCCAGAAGAAGGCGCGTGGCGAGCCTGAGGTGACGGCGCCCGAGTTCCTGAAGCTGGCCCGCGCCAAGGCGGCCGAGCTGAAGATCGACTTCGACATGCTGAAGCGCGCGCTGAACGTCGGCTTCTCGGGCGGCGAGAAGAAGCGGATGGAGATTTTCCAGATGGCGATGCTGTCGCCCCGCTTCCTGATCCTGGACGAGACGGACAGCGGCCTCGACGTCGACGCCCTGCGCATCGTCGCCGACGGCGTGAACGCGCTGCGCAGCCCCGAGCGCGGCATGCTGGTGATCACGCACTACCAGCGCCTGCTGGACTATATCAAACCGGACCGCGTGCATGTGCTGGCGGGCGGCAGGATCGTCGCCTCCGGCGGGCCCGAGCTGGCGCTGCAGCTCGAGCGCGAAGGCTACGAGAAGTACGCGAGGGCCGCTTGAGCGTCGCCTCCGCCATACGCACCCGCGACGCGGCCGAGCTTCCCGGCAAGCGCGACGAGGACTGGCGCTGGACCGACCTGCGCGGCCTGATCCGCCAGGTCCCGGAGGCGTCCTGGGCGCTGGACGCAGCCTCGCTGCCGCCCGGACCGTTCGACGCGCTGGCCGACGAGGTTATCGTGGTGGCCAACGGCCAGGGCGCGGCGCACATCGGCGTCGAACCGGGCGAGAGCAAGGTCGTGGCCCTGCGCATCGTCTCCCGCGGCGACGGCGCCCATGCCGCGCGCATCTCGGTCGACGTGGAGAGGGATGGCCGCCTGACCCTCCTCGAAAGCTACGAAGGCGAGGGCGCCTATCTCGGCCACACCGGCCTGATGCTGAGCCTGGGCAAGGGCGCGGCCGTGGAGCGCATCGTGCTGGCCGCCGACGACGCCGAGGGCGTTACGGTCAGCCAGTCCGAGGTCGCGCTGGCGCACGGCGCGTCGTTCGCGCAGTCGGTGCTCACAGGCGGCGCGCGCCGCCAGCGGTTGGAGACCGTGGTGCGCCATCCCGGCGGTCACGCCGAGCTGCGCCTGGACGGCGTCTATCTGCTGTCCGGCAAGCGTCACGCCGACCTGACCACGGCCGTGACCCACGAAGCCGTCGACGGCACGACCCAGCAGCTCACCAAGGGCGTGGTCCGCGACCAGGCCCGCGCCGTCTTCCAGGGCCGCATCGTGGTGGCCGAGGGCGCCGACCGCACCGACGCGCGCATGGGCCACCACGCCCTGATCCTATCGGACCGCGCCGAGGTGGACGCCAAGCCGGAGCTGGAGATCTACGCCGACGACGTCTCCTGCGCGCACGGCAACACCGTGGGCGCGCTGGACGAGGACGCGCTGTTCTACGCCCGCCAGCGCGGCATGCCCGAGGACGAGGCCCGCGCCCTGCTGACCGAGGCCTTCATCGGCGAGGTCGTCGACCGCATTGACCACGAGGCCGCCCGCGAGATCGCGCGCGGCTGGGTGGCGGAAAGGCTGAGGGGCTGAGCATGGCCTTTGACGCCGAACAGGTCCGCGCCGACTTCCCGATCCTCAGCCGCCAGGTGCACGGCAAGCCGCTGGTCTACCTGGACAGCGCCGCCTCGGCCCAGAAGCCGCGCGCGGTGATCGAGGCGATGACGCACGCTATGGAATATTCCTACGCGAACGTTCATCGCGGCCTGCACACCCTGGCGAACGAGACCACCGACGCCTACGAGGCGGCGCGGAAGAAGGCCGCCGCGTTCATCAACGCCGACGTCAACGAGATCGTCTTCACCAAGGGCGGCACCGAGGCGGTGAATCTCGTCGCCGCGGGCGTCGGCAGCTTCCTGCAGTCCGGCGACGAGATCGTGCTATCCGAGATGGAGCACCACGCCAACATCGTGCCCTGGCACTTCCTGCGCGAGCGCAAGGGCGTCGTGCTGAAGTTCGTGCCGGTGACGGATGACGGCCAGCTCGACCTTGAGGCCTTCCAGAACCTGCTGGGGCCAAGGACCAAGGTCGTGGCGCTCAGCCACATGTCGAACGTGCTGGGCACCATCAACGACGCCAAGTCACTGGCCCGGATGGCGCATGACGCCGGGGCCCTGGTGCTGTTCGATGGCTGCCAGGCCATCGTCCACAAGCCGGTCGACGTGAAGGACATCGACGCCGACTTCTACGTCTTCTCGGCTCACAAACTGTACGGCCCCACCGGCATCGGCATCCTCTACGGCAAGGCCGAGAAGCTGGCGCAGCTTCCGCCCTACCAGGGCGGCGGCGAGATGATCGGGACCGTGAGCCTGGAGACCATCACCTACGCCGACCCGCCGCACCGTTTCGAGGCGGGCACCCCGCCGATCCTCGAGGCCATCGGCCTGGGCGCCGCCATCGACTGGCTGGCCGGCCAGGACCGCCGGGCGATCGCCGAGCACGAACACGGCCTCTACGCCCATGTTCGCGAGCGCCTGGCCGGCTTCAACTGGCTGAAGGTGATCGGCGAAGCGCCGGGGAAGGGCGCCATCCTCAGCTTCACCGTCGACGGGGCCCACGCCCACGACGTGGCCCAGATCCTCGACCGCTACGGCGTGGCCGTCCGCGCCGGGACGCACTGCGCCGAGCCCCTGATGCGGCGTTTCGGCGTCACGTCGAGCGCGCGGGCCTCCTTCGCCCTATATAACACCCGGGACGAGGCGGACGCGTTCGTCGACGCCCTGACCAAGACCCAAGCGTTCTTTGCCTAAGATGAGCCCCATGGACGACGCCGCACCCATCGAGAGCAAGTCGCCGCCGCTCAGCCAGGCGGAACTGGACGTGCTGACCGATCAGCTCATCGAGAAGCTGAAGACCGTCTTCGACCCGGAGATCCCGGTCGACATCTACGAGCTGGGCCTCGTCTACAAGGTCGACGTCTCCGACGACAAGGACGTGGCCATCGACATGACCCTGACCGCGCCGGGTTGTCCGGTGGCCGGCGAGATGCCGGGCTGGGTCGAGGACGCGGTGAAGGAAATCCCCGAGGTGCGCTCGGTGAAGGTCGACCTGGTGTTCGACCCGCCGTGGGACCCCTCGCGCATGAGCGACGAGGCCAAGCTGGCCTTGAACATGTTCTGATGACGAACCTCGACATCACGCCCCAACCCCGCGCCCGCCGGCCCCGACCGAAGGTGGTCACGCTGAGCGACGCCGCCGCCGAGCGCGTGCGCGAGATCATGGCCAAGGCCGAGAAGCCCTATGCGGGTCTGCGCGTCGGCGTGAAGAACGGCGGCTGCGCCGGGCAGGAGTACGTTCTCGAATACGCCGCCGAGGCCGGTCCGCTGGACGAGGTGGTCGAGGACAAGGGCGTGACCATCCTGGTCGAGCCCAAGGCGGTCCTGTTCCTGATCGGCACCGAGATCGACTACGAGGTCACGAAGCTCTCGGCCAAGTTCGTGTTCCGCAACCCGAACGAGACCGACGCATGTGGTTGCGGCGAGAGCGTGACGATCGAGCCGGCGAAGTTCGACTGATGCTGCCGGCCCTGGCCGCCGCGGTCCTGGGCCTGCTGGCCGCGCCGGACGGCCAAGCCACGCCGTGGACGCCGCCGGCGATCTCCAGCCCGATGTTCGAATCCCACCCGGCGTTTGATCCGTGGACCGGCGACCTGCTGTTCGTGCGCAGCGACCGGACGTTCAGCGGCTGGCGGATCCTTTCCAGCCCATGCGTGAAGGGCGACTGGACGGCGCCGGTCGAGGCGCCGTTCGCCGGACCGGGCGTCGAGGCCGATCCGTGGTTCGCGCCGGGCGGCGCCACGCTCTATTTCATCTCCACCCGCGCCACGGGCAGCGCGAAGAGCGCCGATCTCGATATCTGGAAGGTGTCGCGCAGCCGCAAGGGCGGTTGGGGCAAGCCGGAGCGCCTGCCCGAGCCGGTGAATTCGGCCGCGGCCGAGTGGTTTCCAAGGATCGGCCCCGATGGCTGGCTCTACTTCGGCTCGTCGCGGCCGGGCGGGCAGGGCAAGACCGACATCTGGCGTGCGAGGGAAGCCAAGGGGCGCTGGACGGTCGAGAACCTGGGGCCCGGCGTGAACACAGAGGGCGACGAGTACGAGCCCCTGCCGACGCCGGATGGCGAGGACCTGATCGTGCAGGCCGGCAGCGACTATTTCGCTTCGCACCGAACCGGCGGCGCGTGGGGGCCGCGGGTCAAGCTGGGACCGGCGATCAACCGGAACGGTAGCGAGATCGGCGCCGCCATCTCGCCCAGCGGCAAGAGCCTGCTGTTCGCGCGCGACCTCGGCGAGCGCTCTGGGGAGCTGATGCTGGCGCAGGCCGGCTCCGAAGCGTGGCCGCCCGCCTGCGACCGCGACGGCCAGCACGCAGCATTACACCGGTGAAACTCGACTGAGGCGGGGGACCGGGCTTATTCTGTGACCAGCAACTCAGGGACCGATATGACCGACGACGTCGAACTGCGCCGCCTGGCCATCCGCCGCGCCGACATGAAGTTGGCGTTCCGTAGCCACCTGATGGCCTACGTGGTGGTCAACGCCGGCCTGGTGGCGATCTATGTGATGACGTCCTTCGGCGACTATTTCTGGCCCATCTGGCCCATGCTGGGCTGGGGCATCGGCCTCGGCGCGCACGGCGCTTCCGTCTACATGAACGGCGAAGGCATCCGCGACCGGCTCATCGAGGAAGAGCTCGAGAAGCTGCGCAAGACCCGAAGCTAGTCCTCGGCGTAGGCGTAGGGTCCGCCGCGCGCCAGGGCCTTCCGATAGGCCGGGCGTACGTGGATCTTCTTCAGGAACGCCGCCACCTTCGGCCGCGCCACGCGCGCGCCGGCGCGATCGGCCGCCGCCTCCAGCGGGAAGCTCATCATGATGTCGGCGGCGGTGAAGGCGTCGCCCGCGAACCACTCGCTCTTTTCCAGCTCGTCTTCCCAATAGTCGAAATGGGCGACGAGCTGCGGGTCGATGAAGCTGTCCTGCGCCCGGTTGGCGATCCCGCGCACGATCGGGCGAACCAGGGCCGGGGCGTTCACCGACAGACGGCTGAACACCAGCTTGAGCAGGAGGGGCGGCATGGCCGAACCCTCGGCATAGTGCAACCAGTACTTCAGCCGCCGCGACGCGGGCGTGCCCGGCGGCGGCGCCAGGCGGCCCTGGCCGTAGCGCTCGAGGATGTATTCGATGATCGCGCCGGTCTCGGCGATCGCCTCGCCGTCCTCCGTGATCACCGGCGACTTGCCCAGCGGGTGGATGGCCTTCAGCTCGGGCGGGGCCAGCATGGTCTTGGCGTCGCGCTCGTAGCGGACGATTTCGTAGGGTACGTCGAGCTCTTCCAGCAGCCACAGCACCCGTTGCGAGCGCGAGTTGTTCAGGTGGTGGACCGTGAGCACGAAAGGACCCCCGCAAGCAGACTTGCGAGGGTCCTTACAGCTTAAGCGCCGGACAGGGCTAGCGGCCGGTGAACTTCGCCTGGCGCTTTTCCACGAAGGCCATGACGCCTTCGCGGGCGTCGGTCGTGCGCTGGGCCGCGCCCTGGGCGTAAGCCTCGGCCTCGAGCTGCTCGTGCCACGCCGAGTCGAGGGCGTCCCAGATCAGGTTGCGGGTGAGGCCGAGCGAGGCGGGACCGTCGGCCAGGGCCTGGGCGTACTGCATTGCGGCGGCCATCAGCTCGGCGTCGGGGACGACCTTGTTGATGAGGCCCCACTCCACCGCGGTCTTGGCGGGCAGCTTCTCGCCGAGCAGCATCAGCTCCATGGCGCGGGCCTTGCCGATCAGGCGGGGCAGGATCCAGGTGGCGCCGCCGTCCGGCACCAGGCCGATGCGGCGGAAGGCCAGCAGGAAGTAGGCGCTCTCGGCGGCGACGCAGAGGTCGGCGGCCAGGGCCAGCGAGACGCCGACGCCGGCGGCCACGCCGTTGACCGCCGAGACCAGCGGCTTCGGCGACTTGCGGACGGCCGAGACGAAGGGGTTGAAAGTCTGCAGCAGGGCGTGGTTGGGCGCATTGCCCGTCTGTGGGCGGGCCGCGCCGCCGCCGCCCGAAAGGTTGGCCCCCGAGCAGAAGCCGCGGCCTTCGCCGGTGATGACGATGGCGCGGGCCTTGTCGCCATAGGCCAGGTCCTCGAACGCCGCGGTGAGCTCGGCCATCAGGTCGAGGCCGGCGGCGTTGAGGGTGCCGGGATCGGAAAGCGTGATGACGCCGACGCCGTTGTCGACCGATGTCTTGACCTTGGGGCTGCCCTGCGCGCCGTCCATGGCGTCCTCCCTGGATGAACTCTTGGGTTCAACTCAAGGCAAGATACCCCGGCGTCAGCCAAGGGAAAGCTTGGAGGAGGTCAGGCGGCGCGGGACGCCGAGGAGCCCTTGTCGGCCAGGGTGGTGCGATTGCGGCCGCCGCGCTTGGAGGCGTAGAGGGCCCCGTCGGCGCGTTCGAGCAGGGCGGCGGGCGTATCGCCCGGCTGGTGCTCGGCGATCCCCGTCGAGATGGTGATCGCGCCCAGGTCCTCGTTGGTCGAGCGCCGCTTGAGGATCCGCGACGAGATCTCCTCGCGGGCAGTCTCCAGCACGGCATAGGCGTTGTGGCTCTTCTCGCCGGGGAAGATCACCGCGAATTCCTCGCCGCCGTAGCGGGCGGCGAAACGGGCGCCCTCGGCGAGGCGGCCGATCACGCTGGCGACGTAGCGGATCACCTGGTCGCCGGTCTGGTGGCCCCAGGTGTCGTTGAAGACCTTGAAGTGGTCGATGTCGACAACCGCCAGGGTCGCGGCGCCGCCGCTGCTCTCGGCCTGGGTGCAGGTTTCCTGCAGCGTCTCGTCGAACGCCTTGCGGTTGGCCAGGTTGGTCAGGGCGTCGGTCATGGCGTCGCGGCGCACCTGCTCCAGGTGTTCGCGCAGCCGTCCCAGTTCGTGGTTGGTGTCGGCGAGTTGGCTTTCGAGCGCCTGATTCTCCTCGCGCACCTTGCGGGTCGCGACGCTCAGGTTCTCGACCATCGAGCGAACCGCGTCGGTGTCCTGCTGCTCCAGCGACTCGCTGGCGGTGGCCAGCTGCTGGCCATAGGCCTCGCTGGTCTCGCGCGCGCTCTCGATGGCGCGGTGCACGCTGTCCAGTTCCTGGGACAGGCTCTTGCCGGCGTCGAGGATCTCGCCCGACAGCTTCACCGCGGGCAGATGCTGGGCGGCGATCTTCTCGCCTACCTGGTCGGTGAACGGCGTGCCCGACTGCAGGACCGTGTTGATCTCCGCGGCGACTTCGCTGTCCTTGGCGGCGACATAGTGCAGCCACAGCTCGAAGTTGAGCGCGGTCGGCCAGACCCTATGGGCCTCCATGGCCTCGATAGCCTTGCGGGCCCAGAGATAGGCCTTGGGACTGCGGAGGATTGAATCGATGTCCGACGCCATGGGCCGCAACCTATGGGAAGGACCCCAAACGACGCGTTAAAGCCCGCGACTAATCTTCCGTTGATCGCGGCGGCGCGCGCATGAGGAAGGCCGGCGTGTCGCCGCCGAAGCCCACGACCCGCTCGCCGTCGTCGCGGTCGCGGCGGCGGTCGCCACGTTCGGGACGACGATCGCCGCGTTCCGCGCGTTCGGGACGCTCCTGGCGTTCGGGACGCTCGCTGCGCTCGGCGCGGGTGGTGCGGTCGGACCGCTCGGGGCGCTCGGGACGCTCGGCGCGCTCCGGACGTTCGGCGCGCTCCGGGCGTTCGGCGGCTTCGGGACGCTCGCTGCGCTCGGCGCGGCGCGGACGATCCTCGCGGGGCGCGCGCTCGCGGCGGGGACGGGCAGGGACCTCCTCGGTCTGGGCCGCCGGCTCCACGGCCTCGGCCTCGGGGACCTCGGCGCGGCGCGGACGCTCCTCGCGCGGCGCGCGGTCGCGGTCTCGGCCGCCGCGCTCGCGGCCGCCTCGGCCACCGCGGTCACGCTCGCCGCGGCCGCCACGGCCCGCACGCGGCTCGTCCTTGATCGAACCCCAGTCGACGCCTTCCAGGACGATCTCTTCCGGGACCTTGCCGATCAGTTTCAGCACCTTGTCCAGGTTCTTGCTGTCGGCGGGCGTGACGATCATGAACGCCTGGCCCAGGCGTCCGGCGCGGCCCGTCCGGCCGATCCGGTGCACATAGTCGTCGGCGTGGTGCGGCACGTCATAGTTGAACACGTGGCTGACGGCCGGGATGTCGAGGCCGCGGGCGGCCACGTCCGAGGCGCAGAGCAGACGCAGCTCGCCGCTCCGGAAGCGTTCCAGCGTCCGCATGCGGGTGGACTGGTCCAGGTCGCCGTGGATCGGCGCCGCGTCCAGGCCGTGCTTCTGCAGCGACTTGGCGACGATATCGACCTCCGACTTCCGGTTGCAGAAGACGATGCCGTTCTTCACGTCGGCCCGGTCGATCAGCATCCGCAGCGCGGTGCGCTTGGCCTTGGGGTCGGCCGTAGGGATGCGGACGAGGTTCTGGGTGATGGTGTCGGCGGTGGTCGCAGGCCGCGACGCCTCGATGCGGACCGGGTCGCGCAGGAACTGCTTGGTCAGGCGCGTGATCTCGGGCGGCATGGTGGCCGAGAAGAACAGGGTCTGCTTCTTGGCCGGCGTGAGCTTGAAGATGCGTTCGAGGTCGGGAATGAACCCCATGTCCAGCATGCGGTCGGCTTCGTCGACCACCATGATCTGCACGCCGGTCATCAGGAGCTTGCCGCGCTCGAAATGGTCGAGCAGGCGGCCGGGCGTGGCGATCAGCACGTCGACGCCGCGATCCAGCTTTTGTTCCTGGTCGCTGAACGACACGCCGCCGATCAGCAGGGCCCAGCTGAGTTTCTGCCCCTTGGCGTACTTCTCGAACGAAGCGGCCACCTGGTCGGCGAGCTCGCGCGTCGGGGCGATCACCAGGGCGCGGGGCATCCGCGCCTTCGAGCGACCGGCGGCCAGCCGATCGATCATCGGCAGGGTGAAGGCGGCGGTCTTACCCGTGCCGGTCTGGGCGATGCCCAGCACGTCCAGCCCCTGCAGGGCGACGGGGATGGCCTCCGATTGAATCGGCGTGGCGGTGGTGTAGCCGGTTTCGGCGACGGCCTTGAGGGTCGCGGCCGAGAGGCCCAGTTCGGAAAATTCGGTCATTCGCTAACGAGTGTGCGGGGCGCTCCCGCAAGACGGGTATGGCGCGACGCGGCGGCGCGGACGGACATCGCCGCGCGCGCGGAACATACGGCGGACGGTTCCGCTGTCAACGCACGCCGCTACGGCAAGGTTCAATCCGGCCGCGCGGCGGCGGCCGGAAATGCCGATTTCCTCAGATATCCAGGTCCGCCACGGCGAACTCGGCGTTCTCCTGGATGAACTGGAAGCGCAGCTCAGGTTTGCGGCCCATGAGCTGTTCGACCAGGTTCTCCACCGTCTCCTCGGCCCGCGGCAGGGTGACCCGCGCCAAGGTGCGGGTCTTGGGATCCATGGTGGTTTCCTTGAGCTGGGCGGGCATCATCTCGCCCAGGCCCTTGAACCGGCTGATCTCGGGTTTCTTGCCCTTGAACTCGGTGGCCAGCAGTTCGTCGCGGTGCTCGTTGTCGCGCGCATAGACCGCCTTGCCGCCGTGGCTCAGGCGATAAAGCGGCGGCAGCGCCAGGTAGAGGCGGCCCGTGCGGATCAGGTCGGGCATGGTGCGCCAGAAGAAGGTGATCAGCAGGCTCGCGATGTGGGCGCCGTCGACGTCGGCGTCGGTCATGATCACTATACGATCGTAGCGGAGGTCTTCCTCCTTGAACTTCGACCCCGCCTGGGCGCCCAGGGCGAGCAGCAGGTCGGAGAGTTCCTTGTTGCCGCCGAACTTGTCGGTCGAGGCTGAGGCGACGTTCAGGATCTTGCCGCGCAGGGGCAGGATGGCCTGGGTCTTGCGGTCGCGCGCCTGCTTGGCCGAGCCGCCGGCCGAGTCGCCCTCGACCAGGAACAGCTCGGTGCCGTCGGTCGACGAGCCGGCGCAGTCGGCCAGCTTGCCGGGCAGCCGCAGCTTGCGGGTGGCCGACGCGCGGGCGACTTCCTTGTCCTTGCGGCGCTTCAGGCGCTCCTCGGCGCGCTCGACGACGAACTGGAGCAGGGTGCTGGCGGCCTTGGGCTGGGCGGTCAACCAGTGGTCGAAGGGGTCGGCCAGGGCCTTTTCCACCAGGCGCTGGGCCTCGGACGAGGAGAGCTTCTCCTTGGTCTGGCCCTGGAACTCGGGGTCGCGGATGAAGACGCTGACCAGGGCGCCGGCCTGGCTGATCACGTCGTCGGCGGTGATCAGGCCGCCGCGCTTTTCGCCCGTCAGTTCGGCGTAGGCCTTCAGGCCCTTGGTCAGGACGGCGCGCAAGCCGGCCTCGTGCGTCCCGCCCTCGGGGGTCGGCACGGTGTTGCAGTACGACTGCATGAAGCTGTCGGCCTCGCCGAAGCCGGCGGGGGTCCAGGCCACGGCCCATTCCACCTTGCCGGCCTCGCCCGGGCGCTCGTAACGGCCGGCGAAGGGCTCGGGCGTGACGGTCTCCAGGCCCTTGATCCGCTCGGCCAGGAAGTCGGCCAGGCCATTCGGGAAGCGGAACACCGCCTCGGGCGGGGTCTGGTCGTGGATACGGGCCGGATCGCATTTCCAGCGGATCTCGACGCCGCCGAACAGATAGGCCTTGGACCGGGCCATCCGGTAGAGCCGCGCCGGCTTGAATGCCGCGCCCTCGCCGAAGATCACCGGGTCGGGCGTGAAGCTGATCGCCGTGCCCTTCTTGCGCGTCGGGCCGAGCTTCTCGATGGGCCCCAGCGGCTTGCCGCGGCTGAACGCCTGGCGCCATTCGAAGCCGTCCTTGAAGACGGTGACCTCGACGCGCTCGGACAGCGCGTTCACCACAGAGACGCCGACGCCGTGCAGGCCGCCCGAGGTCTCGTAGGCCTTGCCCGAGAATTTCCCGCCCGAGTGCAGGACGGTCATGATCACTTCTAGCGCCGACTTGCCGGGGTGCTTCGGGTGCGGGTCGACCGGGATGCCGCGACCATCGTCGAACACGGTCAGGGCGCCGTCGGCGTCGAGGGTGACGGTGATCAGCTTGGCGTGGCCGGCCACGGCCTCGTCCATGGCGTTGTCGAGCACTTCGGCGAACAGGTGGTGCAGGGCCCGCTCGTCGGTGCCGCCGATGTACATGCCCGGCCGCTTGCGGACCGGCTCCAGGCCCTCGAGCACCTCGATGTCGGCGGCGGAATAGCCCGAGCCCTTGCTCACGGGCGCGTCGGCGCGCGGCTCATGGCTTTCGGCCAAGGGCGCGGCGGGCGCGGGGTTCAGCGCGTCGTCGAAGAGGTCGGGAAGAGGCTTGGGGGCAGGCTGGGACATGGAGAACGTAGCGTGATCCGATTCTACGCCCCGTATGGCTCGCCCCGTCCCTAAGGGCAATGCGGCGGGACGGCATTGCCGAAGCCGGCGAGGTGGGCTTGCATGGACCGAACGCCGATGGGCGAGCGCGGGTGGGTGGCATGACGAGCTGGAACGATCCGGAGATCGCGGGGGTTCGCGCCCTGCTGGCGGCGCGTCAGCCGGGGCCGGGCGCCCCGCCGCCCACCGTCGCCGAACGCCGCGCCGCCATGGACGCGGTCGGCGAGATGGGGGCGCTGCCCACCGGCTGTTACCACGAGCCGGCGACCCTGGGCGGGGTGAAGTGCGAGCGGGTCGTGCCGCAGGGCGCCGTTGCCGGGCGCGTGATCCTCTACCTGCACGGCGGCGCCTACACGGCCGGCAGCCCGCGCAGCCATCGCCCGATGGTGGCCCGCATCGCCGAGGCGGCCCGCAGCATCGCCGTCGCCGCCGACTATCGGCTGGGGCCCGAACACCGCTTCCCCGCGGCGGTGGAGGACGCCACGGCCGTCTACCGCGCCCTCCTGGCGGAGGGGACCGAACCCAGCCAGCTGATCGTGGCGGGCGACTCCGCCGGTGGCGGGCTGGCGCTGGCGCTCGCCCTGGCCCTGAAGGCCGAGGGCCTGCCGCAGCCGGCCGGCGTCTTCGTGATCAGCCCCTGGGCCGACCTGACCCAGTCAGGCGCCAGCTACGCCACCAAGGCCGACACCGACCCGATGATCAGCAAGGCGGGCCTCGACCAGAACGCCGTGATGTATGTCGGCGGGCTGGATCCCCGCGACCCGCTGGCCTCTCCGGTGTTCGGCGACTTCGCGGGCGTGGCGCCCGTGCTGATCCAGACCGGTTCGGAAGAGACGCTGCTGAGCGACAGCATCACCATGGCCGACGTGCTCGCCCACGCGCGCGTCGAGGTGCGCCTGGAGGTTTGGCCCGAGATGATCCACGTCTTCCACGCTTGGGGCGGCGGGCTTCAGGCGGCCCGGCGTGCGATCCGGCTGGCCGGCGCGTGGATGGAGGAGAAGTGGGCCGGATAGGCGCCCAGGCCGGCTTCGCGCTCGCCCTTCTCGCCGCCCCGGCCGCGGCCCAGCCCCTGACCGTGTGGGCGTGGGAGCGGCCCGAGGATCTGCGGTTCCTGGGCCGGGACGCGGAGGTGGCGGTGCAGACCGGCTTCATCGAGCTGTCGGGCGACCGGCTCATCGTCCGCGGGCGGCGCCATCCGCTGCAGGCCGCGCCGAAGCAGGTCACAACCACCGTCGTTCACGTGCAGATCGACCCGCGCCGGCCCCTGGCATGGAAGCCCGAGCGCGCTGCGCAAGTCGCCCACGCCGTCCTGCGGCTTGGGCGGCGCACCGGCGTGCGGCGGCTGCAGCTGGACTTCGAGGTGCGCGCTTCCGAGCGGCCGGTCCTGCTCTCGGTGCTGCGCGAGGTGCGGGCCGGGCTCCCGGCCGGCGTCGAGCTCTCCATGACGGCGCTGGCCTCGTGGTGCCAGACCGAGGACTGGCTGGCCGACGCTCCCGTGGACGAGATCGTGCCCATGCTGTTTCGAATGGGGCCGTCAGGAGAGCGGCTGAAGGCGGGACTGGCGGCGGGCGACGACTTCGCCAATGCTGCCTGTCGAACAGCCCTGGCGATCTCGGCGGACACGCCCATCGCCCGCGCCCCCGCCGGCCGGCGGGTCTATCTGTTCAGTCCCAGGAGTTGGACGGCCGCCGACTTCGAACGCGTCAAGCGCGAGGTGAAGGCATGGCCGGGCGGGTGAGGGCGATCGTGGCGGCCGCGGCGGCGCTGGCGTTGCTGGGCGCCGATGCGGCGCGCGCTTCGGGGCCTGGAGCGGTGGGGCCCTGGTACGTCGACCCGTTCGGCGGCGAGGCGGCCGACCTCAGGCGGCTCTATGATGGCCAGCTCGGCGTGGTCATGGCCCGCTCGCCGCGGCCGCAGCTCTACATCGCCTGGCGGCTGCTGCACGGACAGAAGGTGGGGCAGGCCGCGGGGGAAGCGCTCTCGACGCCCTGCTGCGATCCGCCGTGGCGCTGGCGCTACGACGTGTCTCGAGAGAACGTCGGGGTCGACGGCTGGCTGAAGGCGCGCAAGGCGATCCCTGGCGCGGCCGAGATCACCTACATCACCACGGAACGGGACGGCCCGGAGTACGTCAGCATCGCCAACTGCTTCGACGAGGCTTTCGACACGGCCTCCGCGACGCTGAAGGACCGCGCGGCGAAATATGGAGCGGACTCGCCCGCGGTGAAGGCGTGGCTGGCGACCCAGGACGCGGTCTTCGACGCCTGTCACGCCGAGGGCGCCGTGCTGCCCGCGCCGATGCCGGACGCGCCCGCCTGGCTGCGCGCCGACCGCGCCTACCAGGAGGCGGCGTTCGCGCTCTACCAGGGCCGGAACTTTGATGCGGCGCTCGCCTTCCAAGCCATCGGGAAGGACAAGGCCTCGCCCTGGCGCCCCCTGGCGCCCTACCTCCGTGCGCGGTCGATGGTGCGAGCGGCTCAGGCGGAGAAGATCGGGGAGGCCTTCATCGGCGCCCGCTCGGCGATCAACGACCTGGCCAAGGCGCCGCCCGGCGCATTCGGCCAGGGCGAGGTCCGCAAGATGCGCCGCTTCCTCGACTATCGCGACCGCCCCAAGCAGCTGCTGGCCGAGCTGGAGAAGGAACTCGGCGCCCGCGACGCCGCGCCGGATATCGCCGTCGGCTTCCGCGACTACGCCAGCCTCTACGACAAGGATGTCGGCCGACCCGAGGCGATGGACTGGATCGCCACGATCCGTGGCCAACCCAGCCGGGCCGCCGTCGAGACGGCCATCGCGCCGGGCGGCGAGGCCGGCGCCTACGCCGCCCTGGAAGCCCGGACGTTGCGCGAGGCCCTGGCCCACGCCCGCGAGCGCTGGGCCGCGACCCGCGACGAGGCCTGGCTGGTCGCCGCCCTGGCGCTCGTGCAACCCGGCGCCCGCGAAGCCGCCGATCTCGCCACGGCGGCGGCGAAGGTCGCGCCGACCAGCCCGGCCTGGCTCAGCGCCCAGTACCACCTGGGCCGCCTCACGCTGGCGACGGCCGAGCCGGCGGTGACACGAGCGCGGCTGGACGCCGTCCTGCGGCGGCCGAACCTGGCGGTCAGCGACCGCAACCTCTTCACCGCGCAACGGGCGCAGGTGGCGTCCGACGCGGCGGACTTCGCCCGACTGGCCCTGCGCCAGCGGCTGTGCGCGGGCGAGGCGAGCGGCTGCGTCGGCGGCTTCTGGCGCGCCGACACGGTCCAGCCGGCGGGCCTGTACGACGCCGAAGGCGATGAGGGGACCCAGGGCTTCGGCGAGGATGCGCGCGCGGTGATCGACCGCCTTCCGTTGGCCACGCGCGTGGCGCTGGGCCGCGATCGGCAAATTCCGGCCAAACTGCGGATGGACATCGCCCTCACCAACTACGGCCGCGCCGTGGCCTTGGGCGACCACGCGACGATCGACAGCCTCGCGGCCGACCTCGAGACCCTGCTGCCACAGCTCGCCGCGGAGTGGCGCGGCATTCGGGCCGCGCCCATCGGGCCGGACAAGCGGTTCCGCGAACTCTTCGTGCTGGCCAAGGTCCCGGGCATGCGCGCCGACCTAGTGGACTACGTGAGGCCGGAAGGCGCGGTGGCGCAGTTCCAGACGCCGTGGACCGACTGGCTGTTCATGCCCAAGGGCAAGCCGGTGACGCCCGAGCCGCCGCCGCTGGCGCTGTACCAGCAGCTCGGGACCGGCGCGTCGGGCGAGACCCCGGACCCGGCGACCGATCTGGCCTGCCTCGGCGAATGCGGGGCCGGCGCCTCGCCGCTGCGGCTGCCCGAGTTTGCCGCCGCCGGCGCGAGGCAAGCCGAGGGCGAGCGCGGCTACTTCGTCCGGATCAAGCCGCAATATGGCGAGGAGCCAGAACCGCCTCCGCCAGGCGCCGTGGCCGCCTGGGACGAGATGCTGGCCTTCGCCCAGGCCAATCCGAGACACCCCCTGGTCCCGGAAGCGCTCTACTGGCTCGTCCGAGCCGGCCGCTGGGGCGGCAGCCACAACCACTCCGGCAAGCGGGCCTTCGAACTGCTGCACAAGGCCTATCCGACGAGCACCTGGGCCAAGCGTTCGCCGTACTACTACGACTGACGCTCAACTCATCCGCGCTTGCCACGGGCGTTCCGGCGCGCGAGGCTGTCGCTCGTCAAGACCGCCGGGAAGGCGGCGGACGGGAGGAACGACATGCAGCAATCAGACAAGGTGCGCGGGGGCCTGCGCATTCCGCCGGAGATCCTGAACATCGTCGGCACGGCAGGCGCCGTGCTGGCCGTGGTGTTCATCGGCTCCACCATCACGGCCGCCATGCCCGACCCGTCGGTCTGGCAGTTCGCGGGAGCCTATCTGGCCCCCGCCGCCCTGGCCTTCGCCGCCTACTGGTGGATCGCCCAGAAGCTGTGAGCCGCTACTTCAGCGGCTCGTAGATCTTCGACAGCAGGTCGGGCTTGCCCTCGATCCGTTCCAGGCGCGGATACCGAAGGCCGCCGTTGTACTTGAGCTCGACCACTTTGAAGTGGTCGCCGTCCTTGACGATCAGGGTGATGGGATCCTTGCCGCCCTTGGCCGCGGTGATCGCCTCCTTGAGGCGACCGGTGTCGTAGGCGATGCCGTTGACGGCCAGGATCTTGTCGCCGCTGGTCAGGCCGGCCTTGAACGCCGGGCCTTCCCACAGGACGCCGGTGATCGTGGCTTCCCGATTCAGCGTCAGGCCCAGGGAATAGGTCAGGTCGACGATCTTGCGGCTGGCCTCGTTGTCGTTCCAGTAGTCGGTGGGCTTCTCAACGTAGACGAGCTTGTAGCCGCCGCGCGCCAGGCCATCGAGCGGGTAGGCGGGCGCCACCTTGCGGGCCCGGGTGTCGAGGAATGTCGCCCAGTCACAGGGCAGCACCGTGTTCAGCGTCCTGACCACGTCCTCGAAGGTGTAGGTCAGGGGCTGCTTCCAGTCGCCGTCGTTGACCCCGAAAAAGGCGCGGCCGAAGTCGTCGAGCGACTTCTTGCCGCCGGTCTTTTCCCGGATGAGTGTATCGGCGTCGAGCCAGATCAGCTGGCCCTCGGAATAATAGTCCTCGCTGCGCTGCCAGCTCGTCCACGGGATCGGACGGCGGCCGGCGATGATCGGGTCATTGGTGGTGTCCTCGACCGCGCGCCACTCTCGACCTGGGCGGCCCTCGGTATAGGTGGCGGCGGTCATCGCAAGGGCGTCCAGCGTCTGCTGCTTGGTGACCAGGCCGGCGCGGGCGCCCAGGACATAGCCCCAGTACTGGTCCTGGCCCTCGTAGACCCAGAGCAGGCTGTCGCGCATCGGGACGTTGTAGTTGGGCGTCCAGAGGTCCGCCGGGCGGCGGTACTTGCCGTCCCACGAGTGATTGTACTCATGCGGCAGGAGGTTTCGGGCGGGCGCGTTCTTCGACCACTCGGTGAAGTACTCGGGATCGGTCCCGTTCTCGGAGGACCGGTGGTGCTCGAGCCCGATGCCGCCCATCCGCTCGGTCAGCGCCAGCAGGAAGTCGTAGTGGTTGTAGTGGCGCGCGCCGTACAGCTTGTCGGCCTGGCGGACGAGCTCACGGTGGGCCTCGATCTGCTCAGGGGTGGCGGCCAGCAGCTCGGGTCGGTCGGCCACGATATTGAGGCGCACGGGCGACTTGCCGCTGGTGTCCAGCTCGTAGCGCTTGAAGTAGCGCCCCGCGAACATCGGCGAGTCCATCAGGGTGTCGAAGTCGACGGTCTTGAACCGCGTCCAGCCGCCGTCGGTCTTCTCGGTTTCCAGCGCCGTGCCGTAGCCCCAGCCCTCGGGCAGCTTGATCGAGGCGTCGATGTTGATCCGCCGGGTGAAGTAGCCGGCCGGGTAGAAGGCCAGGTTCAGCCACTGGGCGTTCAGCATCTCGGGTGTCATCACCACCCGGCCCTGATCGCCGGCGGTGGGCGACAGGTACTGGAATTCGACGTCCAGCGTCTTGGCGTCGGCGGGCGGCGTCAGGTGGAAGGCGAACACCTGCACGGGATCACGGGTCCAGGGCACGACCTTGCCGTTCGCCTTGATGACCAGGCCGGCCATGTTGAACAGCGCGTTGCGCGGCGAGTGGCCGCCCGGCACCCACTGCGGATAGAGCAGGGTGACCTGACCGGCGCCTGCGGTGATCGGGATCGACTGGCGGACGCGGAAGATGCGGCGCTCGGTGTCGGTGGCGTCCACTTCCAGCTTCAGCGTTCCGGCGGGATAGGCCACGTCACGCGGCGCGACGATCGGCGCGGGCATCGGAAGCGGCTGGGGCCCGTCGGACGGCTCGGCGGCGAGCGGGGTGGCGAAGGCAAGCGCCGCGGTGGCGGCGAAGAACGCTGATTTCAAAGGGATGCCCCAAAGACGAAACTCTTGCGACGTTTCTAGAACCGGTGCGGGCCGACGCTCAATGGCCGGCCGTCGCGCGGGGCGCACGAAAAAGGCCCGCGGATCGCTCCGCGGGCCCTCGTTCGTCTCAGCTCTCGCCGACTAGCACTTGAAGTACATGTCGAATTCCACCGGGTGCGGGTGGAGCTGGAGGCGCATGACCTCTTCCATCTTCAACTCGATGTAGCTGTCGATGAAGTCGTCATCCATGACGCCGCCCTTCTTGAGGAAGGCCCGGTCCTTGTCGAGGTTCTCCAGGGCTTCGCGCAGCGAGCCGCAGACTTCCGGGATCTTCTTCTGCTCGCGCGGGGGCAGGTCGTAGAGGTTCTTGTCGGCGGGCGCGCCGGGATCGATCTTGTTCTCGATCCCGTCGAGGCCGGCCATCAGCAGGGCCACGAAGGTGAGGTACGGGTTGCCCATCGGGTCGGGGAAACGGGCCTCGAGGCGCTTGGCCTTGGGGCTGTCCACGTGCGGGATGCGGATCGAGGCCGAGCGGTTGCGGGCCGAGTAGGCCAGCTTCACCGGGGCTTCGTAGCCGGGCACCAGGCGCTTGTATGAGTTCGTCGTCGAGTTCGAGAACGCGTTGATCGCCTTGGCGTGCTTGATGATGCCGCCGATGTACCAGAGGCACAGGTCGGACAGGCCGGCGTACTTGTCGCCCGCGAACAGCGGCTTGCCGTTGGCCCAGATCGACTGGTGCACGTGCATGCCCGACCCGTTGTCGCCGAACATCGGCTTGGCCATGAAGGTGGCCGTCTTGCCGTAGGCGTGAGCCACGTTGTGGATCACGTACTTATAGAGCTGCAGGCGGTCGGCCATGGTGATCATGGTGTCGAACTTCAGGCCGAGTTCGTGCTGGGCCGGCGCCACCTCGTGGTGGTGCTTCTCGGGCTTCATGCCGAGTTCGCCCATGACGGCCAGCATCTCGCCGCGCAGGTCCTGGCCGGAGTCGACCGGGTTCACGGGGAAATAGCCGCCCTTCGGGCCCGGGCGGTGGCCCATGTTGCCCTCGGCGTAGGTCTTGCCCGTGTTCACCGGCAGCTCGACCGAGTCGTACGAGTAGCGGGTGTCGTGCGGGGCGGTGTTCCACTGCACGTCGTCGAAGATGAAGAACTCGGCCTCGGGGCCGAAGTAGACGGTGTCGCCGATCCCGGCCGACTTCACGTAGTTGAGCGCCGCCTTGGCGATCGAACGCGGGTCACGGTTGTAGGGCGTGTTGGTGTCGGGGTTCACGATGTCGCAGAACAGCGCCAGCGTGGTCTGCTGGTAGAACGGGTCGATGATCGCCGTGTCCAAGTCGGGGCGCAGCTTCATGTCGGACTCGTTGATCGCCTTCCAGCCGGCGATCGACGAGCCATCGAACATCGTGCCGTCGGTGAGGAATTCCTCGTCGACCAGGTCGATGTCGAAGGTCACGTGCTGCATCTTGCCGCGCACGTCGGTGAAGCGGACGTCGACGTATTTGACGTCCTTTTCCTTGATGAGCGCCTGAATCTCTTTGGCGGTGGCCATGACGGTTATCCCCTTCTTGAAGTCGTAGATGCGGTGGTCAGATGGCGGCTGTTTCTTAGATCGCGATTGGGCCGGTCTCGCCGGTGCGGATGCGCACGACGTCGAGGATCTCCGAGACGAAGATCTTGCCGTCCCCGATGCGGCCGGTGCGGGCGGCGGCCGAGATGGCCTCCAGCGCGCGTTCGAGCTGGTCGTCGGCGATGACGACCTCGATCTTGATCTTGGGGAGGAAGTCCACGACGTACTCGGCGCCGCGATAGAGCTCTGTCTGGCCCTTCTGACGCCCGTAGCCCTTGGCCTCGATGACGGTCATGCCCTGGACGCCCAACTCCTGCAGGGCCTCCTTCACCTCGTCGAGCTTGAAGGGCTTGATGATGGCTTCGATCTTTTTCATTCGCTCGACTTGCACTCGCGACGGCTGACGCCCCAACGGTCGCGGGCGAACCAGCACGCCCCGGATGGACGGGACAAGCGCGGTTCGGTTGCTTGCCGCTGCGGCGGGGTGGGAAACTAAGCCGGCGCCTGGAAATTGGGCGCCTGAAGATCAGAAAACGATCACGGCCGGATTCGCGCCAAGACGGCGAATTCCGTGCCTGCGATCGCGGCGAAACGCGTTTGGGAGGCCAGCGAAACATGGACGAACGGACCCCGGTGCTCATCGGAGCGGGCCAATTCACATACCGGGGCGATCCGGCCTCCTCGCCCTCGCCATCGTCTCTGCTGAAGATTGCGGCGGAACGCGCGGCGGTTGATGCGGGGATCGGCGCCTCGGGCCTGGCGTCGATCGACAGTCTGGCGGTGGTCGGCTTCACCATCGACGCGCCGGGCTCCAAGCGCGGGATGATCCCGCACGCGATCAATCCGCCGGCCACGCTGTCGAAGATGATCGGGGCCGCGCCGGCCTGGGCGGTCTATTCCGAGATGGGCGGCAACACGCCCCAGTACCTAGTGAACATGCTGGCCGAGCGGATCGCCAAGGGCGAGACCGACCTGGCGCTGGCGGTCGGCTGCGAGTTCCTGGGCTCGGCGATGAAGCGGGCGACGAAGGGCCTCAGCTTCGACGACTGGACCGCGGTGGAGGATGAGACGCTGGAGCCGCCGAAGCGGGTGGGCGACTCGCGCAACGGCAGCACGGCCTACGAGATCCGTCATGGCATCAGCCGGCCGATCAATATCTACCCGCTGTTCGAGAACGCCCTGCGCGCCCGCGACGGCCGCTCGATCCCGGATCACCAGAAGCGCATGGGCAAGCTGTTCTCGGCCTTCAGCGCGGTGGCGGCGGAGAACCCCGAGGCCTGGTTCCCGACGAAGCGCACGCCGGAGGAACTGGTCGACGTCTCCGAGAAGAACCGAATGATCGGCTTCCCCTATCCGAAGCTGTTGAACGCCATCATGGAGGTGGACCAGTCCGCCGGCGTCCTGATCGCCAGCGCGAAGAAGGCGCGCGAGCTCGGCGTGCCCGAGGACCGGTGGGTCTATTTGCACGGCTGCGCCGACGCCTCGGATCTCTGGCATCCGATGGACCGCCAGGACTTCCACTCCAGCCCGGCCATGCGCCTGACCGGCAAGCGCGCGTTCGAGATGGCCGGCATCGGCCTCGACGATATCGACGTCATCGACCTCTATTCCTGCTTCCCGGTGGCCGTGGAGATCGGGGCCGAGGAACTGGGGCTGTCGCTGGACGACCCGCGGGGCCTGACCGTCACCGGTGGGCTGCCCTACGCTGGCGGGCCGGGGAACAATTACGTCATGCACTCCATCGCCGTCATGATGGACCGTCTGCGGACGAAGAAGGGCGCCTACGGGCTGGTCACCGGCAACGGCTGGTATCTCACCAAGCAATCGACCGGCATCTATTCGTCGGCGCCGCCGGACAAGCCCTTCGAGCGCGAAGACCCCGCCGTCCTGCAGCGCGAGATCGACGCCTTGCCGCATCCGGAGATCGTCGAGACCCCCAGCGGCCGTGGGACGATCGAGACCTATACCGTGGTCCACAAGCGGGAAGGACCGTTCCTGGGCATCGTCGTCGGGCGCGACGAGAACGGCCGCAGATTCGCCGCCAACACGCCCAACGATCCGGCGCTACTTGCCAGCCTCGAAGCGAGCGAGCAGATCGGACGCTCAGGCACGGTCACCCAGCAGGGGGACCTCAACATCTTCACACCGGACTGATCCCAGATGGCGCGTCTCTACCTCATCCGGCACGGCCGGCCGTCCTCCACCTGGGGCGGCCACGACGACGATCCGGGTCTGGACGAGGCGGGCCTGGAGCAGGCGAGGGCGGCGCGCGACTGGCTGCTCTCGCGCGCCGGCGCGGAGCGCCCGAAGCTGGTGGTCAGCTCGCCGCTGCGCCGCTGCCGCGAGACCGCGATCCCGACGGCCGAGGCGCTGGGCGTGAGCGTCGAGGTCGACCCGGTGGTGGGCGAGATTCCTACCCCCAAGGCGCTCAGCGGGGCCGAGCGGCCCGCCTGGCTGCGCAACGCCTTCCAGGGCACGTGGCAGGCGATCCAGGGCGACATGGACTACGACGCCTGGCGCGGCGAGATCATCGACTCGCTGGCGAAGCGGGGGAATACAGCCGTCTTCTCGCACTACGTCGCCATCAACGCCGCGGTCTCGCGCCTGCTGGGCGTCGACCAGGTGCTGGCCTTCCGGCCCGACCACTGCTCGATCACCGTCCTGGAGACGGACGGCCAGGCGGTCACCCTGGTCGAGAAGGGCGCCGAGGCCACGACGGGGGTCCTTTGAGCGGGCGTCCGATCCTCACCGTCGCCGAGATGGCGGCGGCCGACCGCGCCGCCATCGCGGCTGGCACGCCGGGCGTCGAGCTGATGGAGAACGCCGGGCGGGCGGTGGCCGATGCGGTCACCCAGCGCTTCCGCCCCCAGCCGACGCTCGTCCTGTGCGGGCCCGGCAACAACGGCGGTGACGGCTATGTGGTCGCCCGCCTGCTGAAGCAGCGCGGCTGGCCGGTGGAGGCGCGGGCGCTCGGCGAGCCCGCGACCGCGGACGCCCAGGTGATGCGCGGCCGCTGGGACGGTCCGACCCAGGCCCTGAACGGCGCGCTGGACGCCCCACTGGTGATCGACGCCCTGTTCGGCGCCGGCCTGTCGCGGCCGCTCGACGGCGTGGCGGCGCACGCGGCCACGCTACTCGCCGCCCGCCCCGAGACCGTGGTGGCCGTCGACATGCCCAGCGGCGTGCCGGGCGACACCGGCCATCCCCTCGGACCCGCGGTGTGCGCGGCCCTGACGGTGACGTTCCACGCGCGTAAAGCGGGCCATGTGCTGGAACCCGGCCGCCGGCTCTGCGGCGAGGTGCTGGTCGCCGACATCGGGCTGGGGGAGACGCCCTCGACCCTCACCGAGAACGGCCCCGAGCTCTGGTTGCCGAACTTCCCGTGGCCGACTGCCGCCTCGCACAAGCATGCGCGCGGCCGGCTGATCGTGATCAGCGGCGACGCCTGGAGCACCGGGGCCGCGCGGCTGGCCTCCCGCGCGGGCCTTCGCATCGGCGCCGGCGTGGTGACCCTCTATGCCGGCCAGGAGGCGCTGGCGGTCAACGCGGCGCACCTCGAGGCGGTGATGCTGAAGCCGTTCGACACCGACCTCGAGCTGGAGCAGGCCGCCGACGCGGCGGACGCGGCAATCATCGGCCCCGCGGCCGGCGTCACGGAAACGACCCTGCTCAACGTCCTGGCCCTGGCGCGCACCGGTGCGGCCTTGGTCATCGACGCAGACGCCATCACCGTGTTCCGCGACGATCCCGAAGAGCTGTTCTCGGTGCTGGATCGCGACGACGTTCTCACGCCCCACCCCGGCGAGTTCGAGCGCCTGTTTCCCGGCCTGATGAAGGCCGCGCCCGAACGGATCACCGCGGCCCGTCGCGCCGCCGGCAAGGCGGGGGCCGTGATCCTGCTGAAGGGCGCCGACACGGTGATCGCTTCGCCCGACGGCCGGGCGGCCGTGAACGTCAACGGGTCGCCCTGGCTGGCCACGGCCGGCTCAGGCGACGTGCTGGCCGGCTTCATCGGCGGCCTGGTGGCGCAGGGCATGGACAGTTTCGAAGCCGCCTGCGCCGCGGCCTGGATCCACGCCGAGGCGGCCGAACTGCACGGCCCAGGCCTGATCTCCGAGGATCTTCCCGGGCTGACGCCGGGCGTGCTGCGGCGTCTCTACGAGGACCGCTGAGTCAGTCGAACATGTCGCTGGTCACGCCGCGGGCCATCTCCGCCAGGATATCGGCCGCCAGGCCGTCCAACTCCGAGCCTTCGCGGTAATCGCCGCCGGCGGCGAGGCGGGCGCGGCCGTCCTTCAGGAGCTTGTCCGCGGCGGCCTCGGTGATCGGCTTCTCGGGATCGTAGACCGCCACGGGGTGGCCGCCGTGGTCCGTCATCACGCGCATCACCGGGATATCGGTCAGGCCGTCGCCGAAGAAGGCGATGCGTTCGAAGGGCACGGCGCGGTCGCGGTCGGCCTGGACGGCGTTGATGCCGTCGTTGTCCCACTCGTCCAGCGTCCACTTGTTGATCCGGAACAGGTACTGGGTCTTGCCGGTGTAGTTGATGGCCAGCGCCGCGCCGACGGCGTCGCCGCGGGCGTCGAACATGAAGGCCGACGCGTAGATCCGGTCGAACTCGTCGGCGATGGGCGAGCCTTCGATCAACTCGCGGTTGCCGGACGAAATGATGAAATGGCGCAGGTCCAAGCCCAGGGTCTCGGCGCGACGGTTCTGGCGGGCGAACCAGTCCTCGACGCCGGGAAACAGCCGCAGGCTCGCGCCGCGACGCCGCCAGCTTTCGCGGCTGAGCTCGATGCCCTTCTCCCGCGCCTTCTCCAGCATCAGGTGCATGTAGGCCAGGATCCCGTCGCCCCGCTGCGCCTTGGCGAGCTCATAGGTCTCGGCCCAGAACTGAGCATGCGGCATGCCCAGTTCGTCGGGGATGAAGGCGTGTTCCTGCATGTTGCCGGGGGCGAGGGTGCCGTCGAAGTCGTAGGCGAAGACGGCGAGGGGGCGGGTCATCACGCCTTCCTAAACCGCAACGGTCTGGCTGGGAACGACCCGCGAGGGTCGCCCCGGCCCCGCGACGGGAGGCGGGGGCCGGGGCGTACGGCGACGGTTGTCGGGGAACAGGTCCGCCGCCGCGTCTCGGTGTCCGGCAAATGGTGGGAGATGCGCAGACGAGGGAGGTACGTAAGCTTCAGCGGCCCGGATGCAGCGGTTGCACCTGCTGGTAGAAATTTTTTTACGACGATGTGCGGGCGCGCTCGCGCACGGTGTCGGCCGCCAGGGCGAGGCCGGCGATCAGCAGGGGCAGCAGGAAGAAGAACAGGCGATAGCCCAGGAAGGCGGCCGCCAGGGACGCGGGCTGAAGGCCCTTCAGCAGCGTCGACAGCGAGCCCTCGAAGACGCCGACGCCGCCGGGCACGTGACTGAGCAGCCCCACCACCACCGACGGCGCATAGGCGCCCACGAACGTGAAATAGCTGACGGCACCTTCGGGGAGCAGGACCCAGATAATGGCGGCGGCCACCGCGTTGTCGACCGCTCCGATGGTCAACTGGGCCAGGGCGACCCGCACCGAGGGCAGGCGCACGCTGTGGCCGAACCCGCGCAGCGGCCGCCGCAGCGTCGCGCACAGGACCACATAAGCCCCGACGCCGGCGAGGAGGGCGGCGCCCAGCCAGTCGGCCACCGGATTGGCGATGCGGCTGACCGTGGCGATGTCGCGGCTGGCGGCCATCAGGAGCGCGACGCCGGCCAGGGTCGAGAGGCCCACCGTGAAGGAAAAGCCGTGGAACAGCGTCGTCGCGGCGACCTGGCGCAAGGTGACGCCGTGCTTGGCATAGTAGCGGGCCCGCACGGCGCCCGAGACGATCAGGTTCGCGCCCAGGCTGTGGGCAATGGCGCTGGCGATGAACGAGCCGGCGAGGGCGGACGTGACCGCGATCCTCGCGCCGGCCCAGCGCAGGCCCAGCCACTCGATCGTGCCCATCAGCAGGAAGCTCGTCGCCGAGAGCGCGAGCGCCAGCGCGACCGAGCCCCACCCCCAGGCGACAATGGCGTCGGCCAACTCGCCCAGGCTGATCTCGTGGAATTCGCGCCAGAGGATGTAGGCCGCGGCGCCCAGGAGGATGAAGGCCACAAGATGCCAGCCAAGGCTCCGCAGCATCGGGAAGAATCGCGACCCCTGGGTCTCGGGCAGGGCGGCGGCCAGCTCTTCCTCGAGGTCTTCGGCGACCGGCCTCGCGTCGGGATCCTGGATCGGCACGGGGCGCGAAGCTTTCCTGAGTCTGTGACGGCCCATCGTCGCTTCGCGGAACCGAAGCGCAAGGCGCAGGTTTTTTCCGCACCTTCACGACCGATTTAAGGAGACAGCCATGCGGCGGGAAGATTTCCGCGACCTTGAGGCCGAGCGGCTCCGGCGTCTGCGTGACCGCGACAGGGACCGGGACGACTACGGCCAGGCCGACTATTCGGACCTCTACGGCTACGATCCGCGCACGCGGACCGGCTACCGTGCCTACGACGACGGGCGCGACGGTCCCCGCTATGACGACGAGCGTGTCGGCGACCCCCGCCGGACCTGGGACGAGGCGCCCCGCAGGACGCGGCGCGACGGCCCGTCAGACCGGGTGCTCTGGGCCGTAATCATGGAGCGGCTGGACGACCAGCGCCGGCTCGATCTGCGTGATGTTCAGGTGGATGTGGTCGACGGCGAGGTGACGCTTTCCGGTCTAGTCCGCCACAAGGCCGACAAGCGCCGCATCGAGGACGTGGCCGACATTGACGGCGTTCGGAACGTCCAGAACAACCTGCGCGTCCGTGACCACGGCCGGCGCTGGACCTTTCTTTAATCGTCGCGCGGGAACCACGGGCGCGGCTCTTGCCGTTTTAGGACCATGAGCAAGCCCGTGGTCGTCTCCATCCCCCATGAACTCGGCCGTGCGGAGGCGCGCCGTAGGATCGACGAGGGGATCGGGCGGCTAACGTCGCAGATTGGCGCCGTCGGCGAGATCAGGCAGGCGTGGGACGGCGACGTCATGCGCTTTTCGCTGCAGGCCATCGGCCAGACGGTCACCGGCTCCATCGACGTCCAGGACAGCGAGGCGCGGCTGGAGGTCTATCTTCCTGGAATCTTCGCGATGATCGCCAACAAGGTGAAAGGCAAGCTGAAGGAAGAGGGTCAGATCCTGCTGGGCGGCCCGAAGAAGGCCTGAGACCCGCTACGGTCAAGGCAACCTGGGCGCGCCCACGGCGTTTCTAGAGGGACACTCTCGAGGAAGCCCCCATGCCCCACAAGCAGACCGAAGAACAAGCCAAGCGCGCCTTTACCCACGGCTCGGGCCAGGCGGCCGCAGACATGGCCTCGGACCCCAAAAAGGCCATCGAGGAACACCGCCACATCGAGGCCCCGGCCACCCATCCGGTCACCCCGGAGGGCGAAGGCGAGAAGCACGACCACATGGCTCAGCGGGAAGCCGAATCCGAGGACCGGCAGGAGGCCCTCCTTGACGAGGCGATCGAGGAGACTTTCCCGAGCTCGGACCCGATCAGCCCGAAGCACATCACCTGAGCAAGGATCGGGAGCCCTGCTACGAGGCGCGCCTTCGCTAACGGAGGAGCGCTTCGTAAGCCTCCTGGGCTTCGATCCATTCCTTTTCGGCCGTTTCCAGCGCGGTCTGCGCCGCCTGACGTTTGCGGCCGAGTTCGGCGGCCTTGGCCGCGTCCGCGAACGTCGCCGGATCCCCCAGCGCCCTGTCGATGATCGCCACCAACTCGTTGGCCTTGGCCAGCGCCGCCTCGGCCGATTCGGCCCGCCGCCGCGCCGTCCCGGTCGGAACCTTGGTCTTCGCGGGCGGCGGCGGTGGTGGAGGCGCGGCCACAGGCTCGGCCTTGATCTGCGTCGGCGCACGCGCGGCGACGCGGGCCCGCTCCAGCACGAAGGCGGCGTAGTCTTCCATGTCGCCGTCGAACGGCTCGATGCCGCCCTCGGCGGCTAGCCACAGCCGGTCGGCCACCAGCTCCATCAGCGAGCGGTCGTGGGTGATCAGGATCACCGCGCCCTCGTATTCGTTCAGCGCGTCCAGCAGGGCCCGGCGGCTGTCGATGTCGAGGTGGTTGGTCGGTTCGTCGAGGATGAGGAGGTGCGGCGCCTCCATGGCCACCATGTTGAGCAACAGGCGCGCGCGCTCGCCGCCCGACAGGTTGGCGACCGTGGTTTCGACCTTCTCAAAACCGATGCCGTACTGCGCCAGCCGCGAGCGGCGAGACGCCTCGCTGGCCTCAGGCATGAGCCGGCGGATAATTTCCAGCGGCGTATCCGAGGGGTCCATCGCCTCGATCTGGTGCTGGTGGAACCAGCCCACCTTCATGCGCGGGCTTCGGTGGAACGTCCCCGACTCGATCTCCAGCGCGCCGGCCACCAGCTTGGCGAAGGTCGACTTGCCGGCGCCGTTGACGCCCAGCAACCCGATGCGGTCATCTATGTCGAGCCGCAGGTTCAAACGCTTCAGGATCGGCGGGCCGCCGTAGCCCACCGAGGCGTCCTCCAGGCGGAGCAGGGGCGGGGCCAACGGCCGGTCGGGGGAGGGCAGGACGAACGGCGTCACCCGCTCCTCGATCACCGCAGAGACCGGCGGCAGCTTGGCGATCATCTTCAGCCGCGATTGGGCCTGGGTGGCCTTGGAGGCCTTCGCGCGGAAGCGATCGACGAACGACTGCAAGTGCGCGCGGCGCGCCTCGATCTTGGCGCGGGAGGCCTCCTGCAGGCGCAGCTTCTCGGTCAGCTGACGTTCGAAGTCGTCGTAGCCGCCGGGATAGAGCTCTAGCTTGCCGTCCTTCAGGTGGAGGATGTGGTCCACCGAGTTGTTGAGCAGCTCGCGGTCGTGGCTGATGACGATGGCGGTGTTCGGGTACTTCTTCAGCCGCGCTTCGAGCCAGAGCGCGCCTTCCAGGTCGAGGTAGTTGGTCGGCTCGTCCAACAGCAGCAGATCGGGCTCAGCGAACAGGCTGGCCGCCAGCGCCACGCGCATCCGCCAGCCGCCCGAGAACTCGGACATCGGCCGGCTGAGGTCCGCCTGGCTGAAACCGAGGCCCGCCAGGATCTCGGCGGCGCGGGAGGGGGCGCGGTCGGCGTCGATCTCGATCAGGCGGGCGTAGATGTCTCCCATGTCCTCGGGCTCGGCGGTCTCCAGCCGCTGGAGCAGGTCGTGCCGCTCGACGTCGGCTTCCAGCACGGTGTCCAGCAGGGTCACCGGCGTCGCCGGGTGCTCCTGGTCCACCGACCCGATGCGGGCGGCCTTGGGCAGGCCGATCTCGCCCGAGCCGTGCGGGAGCTGGCCAAGGATGACCTTGAAGAGCGTCGATTTGCCCACGCCGTTGCGGCCCACGAGGCCGACCTTGGCGTCCTTGGGCAGGGTGACCGTGGCCTGGTCGAAGAAGCGGCGTCCCCAGGCGTCGAGGACAAGGTCGTTGATCTGGAGCATGAGAGGCGGCGGGGTCTAGCAGACGGATTGCGCGACGTCATGCTGTCGCAGCAGCTTGCTTCGCAGTGCGGGATGACGATATAGACCGCGCCACCCGCGCGAACCCTCTCGCGCAAATCCCCTTTTTTGTAGAGCCCCAACGGAGCCCATGACCGAACGCACCTTCTCGATCATCAAGCCGGACGCCACGCGTCGTAACCTGACCGGCAAGGTCAACGCGGTGATCGAAGATGCCGGCCTGCGCATCGTGGCCCAGCGCCGGATCAAGATGACCGACGCCCAGGCGAAGAAGTTCTACGAGGTCCACGCCGAGCGCCCGTTCTACGGCGAATTGGTTGAGTTCATGACCTCGGCCCCGGTCGTGGTGCAGGTGCTGGAAGGCGAGAACGCCGTCGCCCGCTATCGCGAAGTCATGGGCGCCACCAATCCGGCGCAGGCCGCCGAAGGCACCATCCGCAAACTCTACGCCGAGAGCGTCGGCGAGAACTCGGTCCACGGCTCGGACAGCCTCGAGAACGCGAAGATCGAGATCGCGCAGTTCTTCAAGGACGAAGACATCGTCGGCTGATCTGACGCAACGAGTTCGGCCCCGCGGGGTTTTCCCGCGGGCCACCCCTTTTTCCAACTGCCAAAAGTGATCATGAGAGAAAACAAGGTTATGCCTGGTTTCTCCGATCGCCTCGCCGCGCAAGCCGAGGCTCGGAAAGCCCTCCTGGCAAAGTTTAAGCCGAAGCCCGCCGTCCAGGCCGAAGGCACGTTCGAGACCCGCGAACAGAAGAAGGCCCGCGAGCTCGAGGAAGTTCGAGCCAAGCGCGCCGCCGAGAAGGAAGCCGCCCGCCTCGCCAAGGAGAAGGCCGAGGAAGAGCGCCGTATCGCGATCGAGAACGACGAGGAGCTGATGCTCCAGCTGAAGCGCGAAGAGCGCAAGGCCCGCAAGGCCGCCGAGAAGGAAGCCGCCCGCGCCAAGCGCGAGCTCAAGGCGCAGATGCGCCGGACCGGCTGATCAATCCTCCGGCGAGCCGGTCAGCTTCCGGCTGAGCTCGCCGTAATAGCCCTGGATCAGGAGCTCGACGGTCTCGCCGCGCTCCTCGGCCTCGAAGGCGAGGTCCTTGGCCATCTGCACGGCCGCCGATCGGGTGAGGTCGCTTGCGAGCGGCGCGCCGTCACTGAACACGGTCCAGTCGCCGTCCTTCAGCGTCACCGCATACTGCACCATGCGCCGTCTCCTCGCAGCGTGAGCGCGGAACCACGGTGAAGGTTCCCCGGGCGGTCAAAGGCTGACGGGTTGGCCGTGTGGCGTGCGCAGGTAGGCGTCTTTCCAGGCATCCTTACGTGCGGTGAGCTCTGACGCTGCGGCCAAGTTGCGGCCGGTCGCCAGCCGCTCCAGGGCCGCCACCCAATGCTCGTAGTAGCGCGAACCGTCGTCGGCGGGATCCTTCGCGAGCTCGGCTGACAACGCCTGGGCCCATTCCGGCCACGTGAAGGCGCCCGCCTCGTGCAGCTTCAGGGTCAGGGCGAACGCCTGCGCCTGCCAAGGCTCGGCGAAGACCGGCCCCTCGGCGTCGCGCGGCAGGCGGGGCAGGGCCAGAACGTCAGGCGCGTTCAAGGTAGGGCTCCCAGAGATCGAGGCGGACGCTGTCGCGGCCGGGAGCGTCCGGGCCCCAGAGCTCCTGGGCGTCGAACCTCACCGTGTAGAGCCGCCGCGGATCCTCGCCCAGGCCATGGGCGTGCGAGTCGGGAAACACATGCGCGCCGTGGTCACGCTCGATCAGGCCCACGTGGTTGCGGACATAGCGGGGCAGGCGGGTGTGCCCGATGGGATGGAGGTTGCGCGCCCGCACCCGGTCTCCGACCGCGAAGGCGGGAGGACCCCCGTCGCGGACATAGGAATAGGGCGCGGTCAACGCGGCGTGCACAGTATCGACCGGCCGCACCGGCTTCGATGTCGGCGCCGCGGGATCGGCCCGGCCCGTCGCCAGCTCCTCCGGCGTGACGAAGCCGCCGGCCACCAGCAGCTGCTCCACCCGCGTCAGCCACTTCTCGTAGTAGCTCATGCGCAGGTAGTCGGCCGCCGGCAGCAGCTCGATCCGGTGGCGACCGGCGTCGATGTTGCCCCGCGTCGGCGAGGCGAGGTTCATCGCGTGCACGCGGCCCTCCCAGGCGTGGTGGAAGACCGGCTCGTCCGCCTCGGGCGCGACCGGTCCCATGCCGTGCATTCCGCCCATGTCGTGAACCCCGTTCACAGCCGCGCCGTCCCGATCATGCCGTCACGGGTGACGAGCGCCGCCAGTTCGGCCTCGCTCAGCCCTTCCGTGCCCGCGGGCCGCTCGGGGATCACCAGGTAGCGGACCTCGGCGGTGGAATCCCAGACCCGAACCTCGGTGTCGGCCGGCAACTCGGTGCCGAACTCGGCCAGAACGCCCCGGGGGTCGATCACGACGCGCGAGCGATAGGGCGGCGACTTGTACCAGACCGGCGGCAGGCCCAGGACCGGCCACGGGTAGCAGGAGCAGAGGGTGCACACGACGACGTTGTGCACGTCGGGGCCGTTCTCCACGGCGACCATGTGCTCGCCCTGTCGGCCGGTGAAGTCGAGCTCGGCGATGGCCGCGGTGGCGTCCCGCATGAGGCGGGCGCGGTAGGCGGGGTCCGTCCAGGCCTTGGCCACCACCCGCGCGCCGTTCCGTGGGCCGACCTTGTGCTCGTAGTGGTCGACGATGGCGTCCAGCGCCGCGGGATCGACGAGCCCCTTCTCGACCAGCAGCGACTCCAGGGCCTTCACCCGGAGGGCGATGTCGGGGGGCGGCTCCTGCCCGTGGTCATGCTCGTGGTCGTGGTGGTCGTGCGCCATGCCGGTGAGGTTGGCGCCGTCGGGGCGTCAGGTGAAGAGCGCGCGTGACCCGGTCCCGTTCTGCTGCGATGCTCCGTGCAGAGGAGGCCGCCATGGACGGGCCGCACCTGATCTACTTCGCCGATCCCATGTGCTCGTGGTGCTACGGCTTCTCGCCGGTGATCGAGCAGGTCCGACGCGCCTACGGCGACGCGCTGCCGATCCGGGTCATCATGGGCGGCCTGCGCCCGGGCACGGAAGAGCCGATGACCGGTGAAGCCAAGAAGAGCATCGCCGGTCATTGGACCCACGTGCACGAGGCGTCGGGCCTGCCGTTCGACCCGGCGGTGCTCGAACGCGAGGGTTTCGTCTACGACACCGACCCTGCCGCCCGCGCCGTGGTCGTGGTCCGCCGCGAGGGCGAAGACCTGGCCGCCCGCTACCTCGCCGCCGCGCAGCGCGCCTTCTACGCCGAGAACCGCGACGTCACATCGGGCGAGGTGCTGGCCGACCTGGCAGAGGAATTCGGCCTGGACCGGCAGGCCTTCCTCGACGCCTGGAGCTCGGAGGACGCCAAGCAGGAGACTTGGCGCGACTACGCCACCTCCCAGAACGCCGGCGTGAAGGGGTTCCCCACGCTCATAGGCGGCCCGAACGCCCAGGGCGTCTACGGCGTGGTCACCCGCGGCTACGCCCCGCCCGAACAGGTGCTGACGGTGCTGCGCGACTGGATCGCCGGGATCGCGGCCTGACTACTTGATGCGCGGCGGCGGGTTCTTGCCCAGGTCCATGATCAGCTTGGTCAGCAGGTAGAGCCGCGGCGTCACGCTCTTGAGGTCGATCCACTCCTTGTCGGAATGGAAGTCGCCGCCCACAGGGCCCAGACCGTCAAGCGCCGGCACGCCGGCTTCGTTCGCCAGCGCCGATTCCGAGGCCCCGCCGTTGCCGCCCCGGCCCAGCTTCAGGCCGAGGCCGGCGTAGATCGCCTCGGCCCGGTCGGCCAGGGCGTCGGTGGCCGGATTGTTCGGCAGCGGCGGGAACGAGGTCTGGCGGCTGACGGTGACCTTGGTGTCCGGAATGGTGGGCGACTTGGCGCTGGTCTCCAGCGCGCCGATGACGCGGTCGACCTCGGCCTTCTCCCGCACCCGCAGGCTCAATGTCGCCCTGGCGTCCTCGGGAATGATGTTGTTGCGCGTACCGCCTTCGATGACCGTCAGGTTGAGCGTCGTGCCGTCGCCGGACTTCGGGAACTGGTGCGTGGTCTTGAGCTGGTTGATCAGCTCCTCGGCGGCGTTGCGGCCCTCCTGCGGCGCCACGCCGGCGTGCGCGGCGCGGCCCTTCACGGCGATCTCCAGCACGGTCGAACCCTTGCGCCAGACCGTGATCACGTCCGGCGCGTCGCCGGGTTCGAGGTTCAACTCCACGTCCGCATCGGCGAGCAGGCGGGCGATCAGCTTCTGGGTTCCCGGCGAGCCGCGTTCCTCGGACGTCTCGATCAGGAAGACGATCTGCTTGAAGTCCTTGAAGCCCAGGTCGCGCAGGATCTGCAGCGCATAGATGCCGCCGACCACGCCGCCCTTCTCGTCGCCCACGCCGGGTCCGGTCACCCGGTCGTCCTTCACGGCGTACGGCCACTTGGCCACCGTGCCCGGCCCGAACACCGTGTCGAGATGCCCGATCATCAAGATGCGGGCTTTGCCGGAACCCTTGAGCGTCGCCACCAGGTTCTCGGGCAGGTTGGGCGCCTCGGCGGCGACCTTCTCGACGGTCATGCCCAGCGCTTCGAGCCGCGGGACCAGGACGTCGGCCACCTTCCGTCCGCCCTCGACGTCGCCCGTGCCCGAGTCGATGTTGACCACCTGCTCCAGCAGCTTGAGCTGGTCGGGCCGCGCCTTCTCGGCGGCGGCCCAGACCTTCGCGTCCTTCGCCATCGCCTTGGGGGCCGCCGCCGCGGGGGTCCCCACCGCCGCCGCCATCGCCAGGACCATCGCCGTACGCCGCATCACGCCATCCCCGAACTAGACCCGCGCCGCCGCCCGGCGCCGCCGGCAGATTGAGCAGACCGTCGCAGCCCTGTCACGGGTCCCGGCTATGCCATCGCCAATATCCCGGGCATCGCGACGGCCCGTGCAGGCGCCACCGCTCGAAAACCATCCAGGCTGTGGGTGAATCGGCTCCGGTGCTTGCAAGGTCCGGTTAACGGCGATGGGATGGTCGGCCGGCCTCTGGGGAGGGGCCGATTGGTGTTGGTTTTTGGGGGCTTAGATGAGCGACACGTATTTCAACCTGGGAAGCGGCGACTTCTTCCAGGACTGGTCCAACGCGGGGCTGATCACCACGAATGACGTCTGGACCGGCGTGCCCAGCATCCAAGGCTTCCGCGGGGACGACATCACGAGCGCGGCGGGCGTGGATCCGCGCACCCTGACCGGCGACGGCACGATCACCCTGGACGTCAACGCGAACCAGGCCAATCCCAACACCTTCACCACCGGCGGCGTCACCGAGTTCGCCATCGCCAACCCGACCATCGCCCTGACCGGCTCCGGCACCGCCGACGCGCCCAACATCGTCCTTTACCTGGACGCCACCGGTCGCCAGAACCTGCACCTGGACCTCGACGTCCGCGACCTCGAGACCACCGACAACACCAACCAGCAGTTCAACATCCAGTACCGGGTCGGCGGCTCGGGCGCCTGGACGAACCTGCCCGGCGGCTACATCGCCGACGCCACCGACGCGACCAACACGCTGACGACGCACCTGTCGATCGACCTGCCGGCCGAGCTGAATGGCCAGTCTCAGGTCCAGCTGCGGTTCATGACCACGAACGCGCCCAGCAACGACGAGTGGATCGGGGTCGACAACATCTCGGTGACCAGCCAGCCGCAATCGGGTTCGGCGGTGTCGATCGGCGACGTCTCCATCGTCGAGGGCGATGCCGGCGACAAGATCATGACCTTCGAGGTCACCCGGGGCGGCGACACGACCAGCGACTTCACGGTCGACTTCGCCACCTCCAACGGCTCGGCCACTGCCGGCAGCGATTACGTCGCGACGAGCGGCACGGTCCATTTCACGCCGGGCGGATCCAATACCCAGACCATCTCGGTCACGATCAAGGGGGACACCGAAACCGAGCCGAACGAGACGTTCGACGTCACGCTCTCGAACGTCCAGAACACCACCGGGACGGCCACGATCCAGGGCTCGGGCGTAGCGACGGGCACGATCACCAACGACGACGTGTCGATCCTGAAGATCTACCAGCTCCAGGGCGCCAGCCACACCTCGCCGTTCAACGGTCAGCACGTGGTCACCGAGGGGATCGTCACGGCGATCGACACCACGGGCTCGCGCGGCTTCTGGATCCAGGATCCCACCGGCGACGGCAATGACGCCACTTCCGACGCCATCTTCGTCTTCACGGGCGCCGTTCCGACCGTCAGCGTCGGGCAGCTCGTCCGCGTGGAGGGCGACGTCAACGAGTTCAAGGGCTCGAACGCCAACAACCTGACGATCACCGAGATCGATAGCCCGACCGTCAGCCTGATCTCCGACGGCCACGCGCTGCCCGCCGCGACGATCATCGGCACGGGTGGCCGGCTGGTCCCGACCGAAGTCATCGACAACGACAACTTCGCGGTCTTCGACCCGAACCAGGACGCCATCGACTTCTACGAGAGCCTGGAAGGCATGCGGGTCACGATCCCGAACGCCCAGGCGGTCGGCGCGACGGCCAGCGGCAGCACCTGGGTGGTGGGCGACCTGGGCGCCAACGCCACCGGCATGAACGCGGGCGGCGGCATCACCATCGGCCCGGACGACCCCAACCCGGAGCGCATCCAGCTCTTCTACGACTCGGGCCTCGTGGGCGGCGTCACCCCCAACGCGGTGCAGGGCGACCACCTGGGCGACGTCACCGGGATCCTGCACTACTTCGGCGGCGACTATGAGGTCCTGCCCACCGCCATGGGCTCGACCGGCAGCGGCCCGGTCGTGCTTCCGAAGGAAAGCACCACGCTGCGCGGCGACGCCGAGCATCTGACCGTCGGCGCCCTGAACGTCGAGAACCTGGACCCGCTTGACGCCCAGGCGAAGTTCGACGCCCTGGCCGCCAATATCGTCGGCAACCTGGGCGCGCCGGACATCGTGGGCCTGGAGGAGGTGCAGGACGCCGACGGCCCTGGCAATGGCACGAACTATTCCGGCCATCCCACCGCCGACAAGCTGATCGCGGCCATCAAGGCGGCGGGCGGCCCGAACTACGCCTACGTCGAGGTCGCGCCGACCGCGAACAACGTCAGCGGCGGCGAGAGCAACGGCAACATCCGGCAGGGCTACCTCTACAACACCGACCGCGTGGACTTCGTCTCGATCAGCCAGATCACCGACGCCACGCCAGCCAACGGCGACACCTACGCCAACAGCCGCAAGCCGCTGGTCGGTGTCTTCGAGTTCGACGGCGAGCAGATCACCCTGATCGACGTCCACAACACCTCGCGGCTCGGCAGCGAGGCGATGTTCGGACAGCACCAGCCCGCCACGAACGAGGGCGACGCCCGCCGCATCGAGCAGACGCTGCACATCAAGACCTATGTGGAGAACCTGGTCGCCGGGGACCCCGGCGCCCGCGTCGTGGTGATGGGCGACTTCAACGCCTTCCAGTTCGAGACGTCGGTGACCCAGCTCGAAAGCGGCGGCGCGCTCACCAACCTCACCAACCTGCTGAGCCCCACCGAGCGCTATTCCTACAATTTCGACGGCAACAACCAGCAGATCGACCACATGCTCGCGTCGGACGAGATCTATGCAGGGGCCCAGTTCGACATCGTCCACATCAACTCGAACCAGGCCGTGGCCAACCAGACGTCGGATCACGACGGCTCGGTGGCGCGGTTCTTCGTCAACTTCGACCCGACGGCGGCCGCCGACGCCGCCGCGGTCAACGAGAACGCCAGCGTCAACATCGACGTGCTGGCCAACGACACCGATAAGAACCTCGGCGACACCAAGACCCTGATCTCGGTGACGGGCGGCGTTCTGGGCGGCCAGGTCAACATCGTGAACGGCAAGGTGGTCTACGCCGCCAACAGCGATGCGATCGACGCGCTGAAGCAGCCGAACAGCGCGGTGGATACGATCACCTACCAGGTGCAGGACAGCCACGGCGGGGTCTCGACCGGCACGGTGGCTGTGACGGTGAAGGGCGTGGTCGACGCGCCGGTCCGCAACGGGACCGCGGGTGGCGACACCCTGAACGGCACGGCGCTGGAGGACACGATCAACGGCCAGGGCGGGGCGGACAAGCTCTCGGGCCTGCTGGGCGCCGACACCCTGAACGGCGGGGCGGGGAACGACACCCTGACCGGCGGCGACGGGGCCGATCGCTTCGTCTTCGCCGGCGCGTTCGGCAAGGATGTGGTCACCGACTTCCAGCCCAACGACGTCATTCAGCTCGACGCCTCTGTCTTCGCCAACTTCGCTGCGGTCCAGAGCCACGCGGCCCAGTCGGGCTCCGACGTCGTCATCACCCTGGACGCGTCGAACACCATCACCCTTCAGAACACGGCGCTCGCCAGCCTCAACAGCGGCGACTTCCTGTTCGTCTAGGTCACTGCAAAGGGACGGCGGCGATCATGCCGCCGTCCTGCCGCCTTGCGCACGGCCGCAGGGCACGCGATATCGGAGAAGAGCGCGGGCGTTCGCCGTCCGCCCCGATATCCAAGAAGGACTTCCCATGCGCGATCCCGTGACCACCGCCCTTGGCCTCGTGCCGATGGTCGTCGAGCAGACGAGCCGTGGCGAGCGCGCCTACGACATCTTCTCCCGCCTGTTGAAGGACCGGATCATCTTCCTGGCGGGGCCTGTCGAAGACGGCATGGCCAGCCTGATCTGCGCCCAGCTCCTCCACCTCGAGGCCGAGAACCCCAAGAAAGAGATCCAGATGTACATCAACTCCCCGGGCGGGGTGGTGACGTCGGGTCTCGCGATCTACGACACCATGCAATACATCAAGAGCCCGGTGATCACGCTTTGCCTGGGCATGGCGGCCTCCATGGGCTCGTTCCTGCTGATGGCGGGCGAGAAGGGCCAGCGCATCGCGCTGCCGAACAGCCGGATCATGGTCCACCAGCCGTCGGGCGGCTACTCGGGCAAGGCCCAGGACATCCGCCGCCACGCCGAAGACATCGTGAAGACCAAGCGCCGGCTGAACGAGATCTACGCCAAGCACACCGGTCAGCCGATCGAGGTGGTGGAAGAGACCCTCGACCGCGACCACTTCATGACGGCCGAGGAGGCCCGCGACTGGGGCCTGGTCGATCATGTGTGGGAAAAGCGCGACGGCGACGACGAAGCCTAGAGCCGGGTCTTCGCGATCTCGATCAGGCGGCGTCGCCCGGCTTCGGCTGTGACGTCAATCCGCTCGAAGTCGTGGCCCTCGGCGTCTCGGACGTCGGCGAAGAGGCCCTTCGGGTCCTCGTGGAAATGCAGGAAGGCGCGGGATCTTCGATAGAAGGTCCCGCGCCTTTTCTCCGTCAGGCCGGGCAAGGCGCGCACCAGCGCGAGCAGGGGCTCCAACCGGTCCAGCGCGTGGTCGCCCGCATGCTTCATGGCTTGTCGGTGAAGACCCGGAAGTACGGCTCCTCGGCAATCGCCAGCATCTCGGTGTCGCCGCTCGTATCGCCGTAGGCTGCGCGCACCACCAGATCCTCGCCAAACGCGGCGCGCAGCCGCACCACCTTCTCGGGTCCGCGGCAGTTGGGCGAGGCGAAGGCGCCGGTGACCCGGCCCCGGTCGTCGAAGGCCAGCGGCGTGCCCAGGATGTCGTCGGCGCCCAGGCCCCGCGCGAACGGCGCCACCACCAGATCGGGCGAGGCGGTCACGATCACCAGCCGCACCCGCTCCTTGCGCCAGCGCTTCCAGGCGATCACCGCGTCCGGCCGCAACAGACTGCGCGAATGCTCGCCGGCGAACTTCCGCGCGTCGGCCTCCAGCCGCTCCCGGCTGACTCCTCCCAGATAGACCTTGGTCGCCGCGGCCTTTATGCGGCCGCGGTCGCGATGGAACAGGTAGGAGACGGCGGCCGGGACCAGTCTCAACCCGCCCAGGATCCAGGCGACCCTGGGGGTGCGCCACTTGAGGAAGGCCGTGTAGCTGTCCCTGGTCGTCAGGGTGCCGTCGAAATCGAAGGCCACCACCGGTGGGACCGGGCCATCCGCTTCACGCTCTTGTGCCATTTCGGCGCGTTTCCCATTTGGTAAGCCGCGCCGCCCAAGGTCCGGGCTTCGCGTCGCAGATTGTCGCTATCCTCAGCGAAGGCTTGTGATCCCGGCCCGGATCGGGGAATGTCAAGACTTGGACAACCCGCGGCGCGTATCCTGCAAGACCAGGGCGCATTTGCCCGGGGCGAGGCCGCCCAGTCCAGCGGCCGGCCTCGTCGAGAGAGTGAGATGAGACCATGACCAAGGCCGCCAGCGGAGATTCGAAGAGCACGCTGTATTGCTCTTTCTGCGGCAAGAGCCAGCACGAAGTCCGCAAGCTGATTGCGGGGCCGACCGTGTTCATCTGCGATGAATGCGTCGAACTGTGCATGGATATCATCCGCGAAGAACACAAGATTTCCTTCGTGAAGTCCAAGGACGGTGTCCCGACTCCGAAGGAAATCCGTGAGGTCCTCGACGATTACGTAATCGGCCAGGACCACGCCAAGAAGGTCCTCTCGGTCGCCGTCCACAACCACTACAAGCGCCTGAACCACGCGACGAAGAACAACGACGTCGAACTGGGCAAGGCCAACATCCTGCTGATCGGCCCCACCGGCACCGGCAAGACCCTGCTGGCCCAGACTCTGGCCCGAATCATCGACGTGCCGTTCACCGTCGCCGACGCGACGACGCTCACCGAAGCCGGTTATGTGGGCGAGGACGTCGAGAACATCATCCTGAAGCTGCTCCAGGCCGCCGATTACAACGTCGAGCGGGCCCAGCGCGGCATCGTCTACATCGACGAAGTCGACAAGATCAGCCGCAAGTCCGACAACCCGTCCATCACCCGCGACGTGTCGGGCGAGGGCGTGCAGCAGGCGCTGCTGAAGATCATGGAAGGCACCGTCGCCTCCGTGCCGCCGCAGGGCGGGCGCAAGCATCCGCAGCAGGAGTTCCTGCAGGTCGACACCACCAACATCCTGTTCATCTGCGGCGGCGCCTTCGCCGGCCTCGAGAAGATCATCTCGGCGCGCGGCCAGGGCACCTCGGTTGGCTTCGGCGCCAAGGTGGCCGATCCCGACGCCCGCCGTACCGGCGAGATCTTCCGCCAGGTGGAGCCGGACGACCTTCTGCGCTTCGGCCTGATCCCGGAATTTATCGGCCGTCTGCCGGTAATCGCCACTCTGGACGACCTGGACGAGAAGGCCCTGGTGAAGATCCTCACCGAGCCGAAGAACGCCTTCGTGAAGCAGTACATGCGGCTCTTCGAGATGGAGAACGTGGGCCTGACCTTCACCGATGACGCTTTGAACGCGGTGGCCCGCAAGGCCATCCAGCGGAAGACCGGCGCGCGCGGCCTGCGCTCGATCCTCGAAGGCGTGCTGCTCGACACCATGTACGAGCTGCCCACTTACGAGGGCGTCGAGGAGGTAGTCGTGAACCAGGAGGTCATCGAGGGCCGGGCCCAGCCGCTGATCATCTACGCGGAACGCCGCGACAAGGGCGGCGCGGCCTAAGCCGCCCGCGCACAAACCGAAACGCGAAGGCCCGCGGGCGACTGCGGGGCCTTTTGCTATGCCAGGGTATCGTTGAAGCCGCCGCCGATGCGGGCGAGGGTGGGCCATGTCCCATCTCGGCGATCCCTGTCCGCTCGGGGCCGCGCATGCCGCGGCGGCCGAAAGCAAAACTCCGGAGAGGGCGCGGCGGCTTGTGCTGGCGGGCACGGTGATGGGCTCCAGCCTGGCCTTCATCGACGGCTCCGCGGTCACCCTGACCCTGCCGATCATCCAGCAGCAGCTCGGCGGCGACGTCGCGGCCGCCCAATGGATCATGAACGCCTACGCCCTGCTGCTGGGCGCCCTGGTGCTGGCGGGCGGGGCGGCGGCCGATCGCTACGGCCGTAAGCGGATCTTCCTGTTGGGCGTGGCGGTCTTTACCGCTGCCTCCCTGGCCTGCGGGCTGGCGCCCAGCCTCCCGATCCTGATCGTGGCCCGCGCGCTGCAGGGTGCGGGTGCAGCGCTCTTGACGCCGGCCAGCCTCGCCCTGCTGGGCGCCACCTTCGACGCCAAGGGGCGGGGACAGGCGGTCGGCATCTGGGCCGGCGCCAGCGGCCTGATGAGCGCCGTGGGCCCGCTACTCGGCGGCTGGCTGGCCGAGACCGTCTCCTGGCGCGCCGTCTTCCTCATCAACCTGCCCATCGCGGGGCTGGCCGTGTGGCTGGTGGCCGCCGCGGCGAAGGAGAGCAAGGGGACCCAGGCCGGTCCGGTCGACGCCCTGGGCGCCGCCGCCGTCACGCTTGGGCTCGCGGCGATCACCTGGGCCCTGACCGACGCGCCCAAGCTGGGCATGGCCCACCCGGGCGTCCTCGCCGCCCTTGCGCTCGGCGCGGCCAGCCTCGCGGGCTTCGTCGCCGTCGAGCGCCGGGCAAGGAGCCCGATGATGCCGCTCAGCCTGTTCCGCTCGGCCCGGTTTTCGGGGCTGAACGCCTATACCCTGCTGCTCTACGGCGCATTCGGCGGGGCGCTGTTCCTGCTGCCGTTCCTGCTGTTGCGGGTTCACCACTACCCGGCGGCGGTGGCCGGCGCGGCGCTCCTGCCGCTCTCGGTGGGGCTCGCCGTCCTGTCGCCGCTCTCCGGGCGGCTCGTGGGGCGGCTCGGCGCGCGGACCTTGCTGGCGACGGGGCCGCTGCTGGTGGCGGCCGGCTTCGGGCTGATGGCCTGGCGAGCCGGCGACGCCGACTACTGGACCGGCCTCTTTCCCGGGCTCGGCGTCATGGCCGTCGGCCTCGGCCTGGCGGTGGCGCCGCTGACCGACGCGGTCCTGGGCGCCGTGGACGACGCCTACGAGGGGGCGGCCTCGGGCATCAACAACGCGGTGGCGCGCGTGGCCGGCCTGCTGGCCGTGGCCCTGGTGGGGCTTACGCTGAGCGGCGCGACCCCCGACGCCATCCTGCGGGGCTTTCGCATGGCGCTGGTCGTGGCCGCGGCGGCGGCCGTCGCCGCCGCAATGCTGGCGGCCGTCGCGATGCGTCCGGGCGGTCAGCGCCGCGCCTGAACGCTTGCGCTTATATGATAGTCGTCATCTAATCGTCGGATGAGCAAGTCGATTATCGTCGTGGGGGCCGGCGACGCCCTGGGCGGCGCCATAGCCCGCCGTTTCGCCCGCGAGGGCTTCGATGCCGTCATCCTGCGCCGCAACGCCGATCAACTCGAGCCGCTGGCCGAGGCCATCCGCGCCGAGGGCGGCAAGGCTCACCCGTTCGGCGTCGACGCCCGCAATGAGGAGCAGATGGTCGCGCTGTTCGACGCGGTGGAGGACAGGATCGCACCCATCGAGGCCTGCGTATTCAACATCGGCGCGAACGTCCGTTTCCCGATCGCCGAGACCACCAGCCGCGTGTTCTTCAAGGTGTGGGAGATGGCCTGCTTCTCGGGCTTTCTCGCCGGGCGCGAGGCGGCGAAGCGGATGACGCCGCGCGGGAAGGGAACGATCATCTTCACCGGCGCCACCGCCAGCGTGCGCGGCCGCGATGGCTTCGCCGCCTTCGCCTCGGCCAAGCACGGCCTGCGCGCCCTCAGCCAGTCCATGGCCCGCGAGCTGGGGCCGAAGGGCGTCCATGTGGCCCATACCATCATCGACGGCGCCATCGACACCGCCTGGATCGCCGAGAACTTCCCCGAGCGGTACGCGCTCAAGGACCAGGACGGCATCCTGAACCCGGCGCACATCGCCGACGCCTATTGGATGCTGCACACCCAGCCGCGCGACGCCTGGACCCACGAGCTGGACCTGCGGCCCTGGATGGAGAGCTTCTGATGGGCAAGACCGTCGAATTTCTGTTCGATGTGGGCAGCCCGGCTAGCTACGTGGCGTTCAAGCGCCTGCCGGCCATCGCCGAACGCACCGGGGCCACGATCGACTATCAGCCGTTCCTGCTGGGCGGCGTCTTCAAGGCCACCGGCAACCACTCTCCGGCGGAGATCCCGGCGAAGGGCGCCTGGACCAGCGTCGACCTTGCTCGGTTCGCGGCCCGTCACGGCGTGCCCTTCGCCCGCAATCCGTTCTTCCCGATCAACACCCTTCACTTGATGCGCGGCGCGGCGGGCCTGCAAGGCGATCCGCGCTTCATGGCCTATGTGACCGCGGTCTTCGACGCCATGTGGCAGCAGCCGAAAAACCTCGGCGATCCCGCTGAAATGGCTCCGGTTCTTGCCCGTTCGGGCCTGGGCGGCGACGAGTTCCTGGCCCTGATCAACGCCGATGAGACCAAGGCCCGCCTCAAGGAGACGACCGAGCGCGCCGTCGCCCGCGGCGCCTTTGGCGCGCCCACCTTCTTCGTCGATGGCGAGATGTTCTTCGGCCAGGACCGGCTGGACTGGGTCGAGGAACGGCTGGCGGCCTGACCTCCGGAGGCCCACATTGGGCCCATGTCGCTGATCCGCGCGCTCGACCACGTGAACATCCGCACCGCCGACCTCGCCGGCACCAAGGCGCTGCTGGTCGACGTGCTCGGCCTGGAGGAAGGGTGGCGACCGCCATTTCCGTTCCCCGGAGCCTGGCTCTACGCCGGAGACAAGGACGTCGTTCACCTGGTCCAGGTGGATCGCCCGGCCGCGGCGTCCGACGGCTCCAGCCTCGACCACTTCGCCTTCGACATCGCGGACTACGACGAGGCCCTGGCCCGGGTGGAGAAGACCGGCCTCGGCTTCCGCGCCACGGCGACGCCCGGCACCAGCGTGAAGCAGATCTTCGTCCGCGACCCCAACGGCGTGACCATCGAGCTCAATTGGAAGGGCGATCGCCCGCGGGGGTAGGGGCCGTCGCCCTGGCCTTTCCGGTCGCCGCGCCGCCACGCACGTCCAGTCCGTGGCGATGCAGGAAGCTCGACAGCTGGTCCGCCACGGCCACGTTGTTGAGATCCGCGAACGGGATGTGGGTGTTGCCGTTCAGGCCGACGGAAGGCAGGAACAGCAGCTCCGCCTTGCCGCCATGGGCGTTCACCAGGTCGACGAACTTCCGCGCCTCGCGCGCATGCGTGGACCAGGTGGGCGACTTGTCGAGGTTGTCGCCGAAGACCAGCTGGATCGGGATCCGCGTGAGGCGGTCAAAGGCCTCTGGGGACACCATCACCGGGCCGAAACGGTCGGGCGGCTTGGCCCCGTCGAAGCCTGTCGGGAAGACGAAGCCGGGATTCTCGTAGGCGACGATCGCCTTCACATTGTCGCTCTCGAGCGCCGTCAGCAGCGCGCGCAGCCCGCCCGCCGAGTTCGTCACCAGGACGGACGGGCCGATCCGGTCCATCGCGGCGGCGGCCGCGTGGGCTTCGAGCTTGGCGTTTTCGGGCGTGTCGAACTCGTCGTAGCGGGCCCGCACCGCCTGGTTCCAGGCGTCCGCATCGCCGGTCGGGAACTGCACGCCAGGGAACCATTCGCCTTCGCGCGGCCCCAGCCGCCAGGCGACGGCGTTCTGCTGATCCTGGCCCACGACGGGCTTGTAGGCGTAGGGCTGGCAGCCCCAGTTCGCCCGGCCCACGCGGGGACCGTCCCACAGATAGACCGGATAGCCGCGGCGCAGGAAGATCGTCTGGAAGCCCTCGCCGCCGTCCCATCGGGTCTGCCACACCCGGGCCGAGGAGCTGTGCCACAGGAAGAGCGCGAGGCGGCGGGCCCGGGCGGGGACCTGGTACTCGACGTAGCCGTGGTCGCACGACAGGGTCCGATCCCCCTCCCGCAACACCGTCCCGCCAGCTTCGAACGCACCTTGCCGGACGATGGCGAGGGGCGGGGCTGCATCCGCGGCGGCCGGCGCGATCAGGGCCAGGAGGCCGCACAGAGCCACCAGGTCACGCCACCGCGAGCGTCCGTCAAACAGCCTTGCGTACACGCCCAACCCCCGTCCGTTCTGCCGCCTAGCCTGCTCGGGCCGCCGTCATCGCCCGGAATTGCCCCAGGGCCGCCGCGGCGGCCTGCCGGAGGAATCCCTGGTCCGAGGCGACCATCATTGCAGTCACCCCGAGATCGGCCAGCCATTTCGCCTCGTCCGAATCCAGGGACTGGACCACCGCGCTGATGGCTCGCCCATGCCGCTGGCAAGCCGCCGTGACGATCTCGACGGCTTCCTTGAGCGAGGGCGCGGGGCCCGTCGCGTTGCTGAGCGACAGACCAAGGTCGCCGCGGCCCAGGAAGATGGCGTCGATCCCCGGCGTCGCGGCGATCTCGTCGGCGGCCTCGACGGCGTGGCTGTCCTCGATCATGGCGATGACGGTCGTGGTCCTGTCGGCGAACGCCTGATGGTCGGCGCCGCGCGCGCCGTAGTCGCCGCCACGGCCCACGCCCGCGCCGCGCGACCCGCCCCGGTAGTGCGACCAGGCCACCAGGTCGCGGGCCTTCTGCGCGGAATCCACGTGCGGCGCCATGATGCCGATCGCGCCGTCGTCGAGGGCGGACAGCACGCTCGCCGCGTCGTGACGGGCGATGCGGACGATCCCCGCCGTGCCCGATGCCCGGGCCGCGAGCAGGCCCATGTCCAGCGTGGTGCGGCTCCATGGCGCGTGCTCCGCGTCGAGGACCACGAAGTCGTAGCCGAGACCGCCGATGACCTCGGTATTGTGCGAGCTCGGGACCTTCATGAACGTCCCGATCAGCGGTTCGCGCGCCTGCAGGCGTTCGCGGAAGGCGTAGGGGGAAGGACGCGGCGCGACGGTCACCCTTGCCGTCCTAGTGCGCGTGGGGAGCCTGGGCGGCCCCCGGCTCGGGCTGGTCCAGGCCGATCAGCTCGGCGGCATTCCGCGAGATCATGCGGCGGATGTCGTCGTCCGAGTAGCCGAGGTCGAGGCAGGTCTCGATCACCGACCGGAAGCCCTCCACCGGCCGGTCGCGTCCGCGCTGGCCCAGGTCGGATCCCAGGATGGTGCGCTCGACGCCGCCGGCCTTGATCAGGGCGTCCAGTTCTTCCGGCGGGAAGCGCGGCGGCTTGCCCCGCTCGACGTTGATGAACATGCAGAACGAGTGCTCGATGTAGGCGCCCAGCGCCACGAGCGCGCGGATGTCGTCGTAGGTGCAGCCGATCAGGAAGGTCGGGTGGTTGACCAGCAGGCGCTTCACGCCGCGCCGCTTGGCTTCCTCGAATAGCGGGAAGATCTCGCTGACGTGCAGGTGCCCGCCCGACAACACCACGTCGTGCTTGGCGATGTGGTCGAGGATCGGCTTCACGGCCTCGATGAGCTTGCCCTGAGCATCGAGCACCGTCAGCGGCTCGGGTTCGAGCAGCGGCATCGTCGTGTGGGGGAAGCCGCGCGACTTGGCGTTGGCGTCGATGTGGTTCTTGGCGGTGAAGGTGGGCATCCAGACCAGCCGCGCGCCGAGCGCGATGCCATGGTCGACTGCGTAGAGGTTGAAACCGCCCAGCGCGTTGTTCAGCGGCACGCCCGAGAGCAGGGTGACGCCCAGATGACCGTAGTGGCGGTTCAGCAGCTCGGTGATCGGCGTGGCGGAGTAGTAGTGGTCCTTGATCAACAGGGCGCGCATGCCGGCGCTGGCCGCGTCCTGCAGCGCCTCGACGTGATCCAGTTCGCGCGGCATGACCGAGGGTCCGCTGTGACAGTGCAGGTCGACGGCGCCCACGAGAAGCGAAGCGATCCGGTCCTGGCGCGAGATCGTCGGGCTGTCATCGGGCATGGCGTGGGTTCCTGAAGCTGCGCTGCGGCGGAATACGGATCGGCGAGCCGCCGGGCTTCGCCGTTATGCCGTGCGCGGCGCCGCGGCTCCCGGCCGGAATCGCGTCTTTCCGCTGGGCGAAAGTTTCCGTCCGTCGGAAAGCCGGCCCTGGCCGGTTGCCGAGGCGGGCGGGGATCGGAGAGAGACAATTTGGTCCGACTGGCCCGCCAGGCGGCGCGGGGGAGGGGGAAGACGGATGGAAGCGCTGAAGTTCTACATCGACGGCGAATGGGTCGACCCGGTTGCGCCCGCCACGCTCGGCATCGTCAATCCGGCGACCGAGGACACCTTCGCCCATATCAGCCTCGGTTCGGCCGTGGACGCGGATCGAGCGGTGGCCGCGGCGCGACGGGCGTTTCCCGCCTACGCCGCCACGAGCATCGAGGAGCGGCTGGGCTATCTGGGCCGGATCATCGAGGGCTTCCGGGATCGCCTGCCGGAACTCGCCCGAACGATGACCCTGGAGATGGGCGCGCCCATCACCTTCGCGACCGAGCGTCAGGCCACAGTGGCGCTCTTCCACTTCGAGGAAGCGGCCCGCGTACTCTCACAGTATCGGTTCGAGGAACCGATGGGCGTAGGCGTCGTGCGCCGCGAACCCATCGGCGTCTGCGGTCTGATCACGCCTTGGAACTGGCCGCTGAACCAGGTGGCGTCGAAGGTCGCGCCCGCGTTGGCGACAGGCTGCACGGTGGTGCTCAAGCCCAGCGAGATCGCGCCGCTCAGCGCGATGCTGCTCGCGCAGATCATTCATGAGGCGGGCGTTCCGCGGGGCGTCTTCAACCTGGTCAACGGCGACGGTCCGACGGTCGGCGAGGCGCTGGCGGCCCACCCGGACATCGACATGATCTCCATCACGGGGTCGACCCAGGCCGGGATCCGGGTGGCCAAGCTGGCGGCCGATATGGTCAAGCGCGTCGCGCAGGAACTGGGCGGCAAGTCGGCCAACATCATCCTGGACGACGCCGACCTGAAGGCGGCCGTGATCCAGGGCGTCCACGCCTGCTACACGAACGGCGGCCAGAACTGCCAGTCGCCCACGCGCATGCTGATCCCGCGCGCCGCCCGCGAGGCGGCCTTCGACGCGGCGCGCGAGGCGGTCGGGGCGATCCGCGGCGGCGATCCGCTCGACCCGGCGACGACCCTGGGTCCGCTGGTCAGCCAGGCGCAGTTCGACAAGGTCCAGGCGCTCATCCAGTCGGGGGTCGACGAGGGGGCGACCCTGGTGGCCGGCGGGCTGGGCCGCCCCGCGGGGCTCAACCAGGGCTTCCACGTCCGCCCGACCGTGTTCGGCGACGTCACGCCCGACATGCGCATCGCGCGGGAGGAGATCTTCGGCCCCGTGCTGTCGATCCTCAGCTACGACACCGAGGACGAGGCGATCGAGATCGCCAACGACACGCCGTTCGGCCTGGCAGGTTTCGTTCAGTCGCCCGACCTCGACCGGGCGCGCGCCGTGGCCAATCGCATCCGCGCGGGACGCGTCTACCTCAACGGAGCTCCCTTCGACCGCAGCCTTCCGTTCGGCGGCTACAAGCAGTCCGGCAACGGGCGCGAATTCGGTGTGTTCGGTTTCGAGGAATATCTCGAGGTGAAGGCCATCCTGGGCGATCCCCGTTAGGACGCCGTCAGGTCGGATCGCCCGCCAGCTGCTCGCGATCCACGACCAGCACGACCTTGCCGATCTGCCGGTTCGCGTCCATCAGCGCGTGCGCGTCCGCCGCGCGCTCGAGCGGAAAGGTGGCGCAGATGCGGGTGCTGACCTGTCCCTGCTCGATCAGGGGCCAGACGTGGGCCCGCAGCGCCGCCGCGAGCTCGGCCTTGAACGCCGCCGTGCGTGGCCGCAGCGTCGCCCCGGTGAGCGTCTGCCGGCGACGCACGATGCTGCGCGTGTCGATCTCGCCCGTCCGTCCGGCATGGCTGGCCAGCAGCACGAGGCGTCCGCCCTCGGCCAGCAGGTCGAGCAGGCCTGCGGTCGTCGGGCCGGCCTGGGCGTCGACGATCACGTCGCAGCCACCTGGCAGGAGGACGCGAAGCTGTCGCGGCCAGTCGGGATCGCGGTAGTCGAGGGCGTGGCCCGCGCCGGCCGCCAGGCAGGCCGCGCGCTTCTCTTCGGTGCTGGCGGTGACGACGACGCGGGCGTCACGCAGCTGGGTCGCCATCTGGATCGCGGCGAGGCCGACGCCGCTGGACCCACCCTGGATCAGCAGGCCTTCGCCAGGCTCCAGCCGACCCAGGACCATCAGCGCGTTCCACGCCGTGAAGAAGGCCTCGGGCAGGGAGGCCGCCTCGACCAGGTCGAGCCCGGCCGGCACGGGCAGGCACTGCCCGGCAGGGATCGCGCAGTATTCGGCGTAGCCGCCGCCGTTCACCAGGGCGCAGATCCGCGCGCCGGGCCGCGGCCAAGCCACGTCGTCGGCCGCCTCGACCACGGTTCCGCTGACGTCCAGGCCGAGGATCGGCGAGGCCTCGGGCGGCGGCGGATAGAGCCCGCGGCGCTGCTGGATGTCGGGGCGGTTCACGCTGGCCGCCGCCACCTTGACCAGGACCTGACCCGCGCCGGGCCTCGGCCGAGGCGCCGAAGCCACCAGCAGCCGCGCGGCCTCGCCCTCGCCCTGGACAGCGATGGCCCGCATCGTGCGCTCGGTCGTCGAGGTATCAGACAAGATCTTCGGGCCCCGGTGTCACGGACGAAGGCAAAGGTTCGTGCTTGGAGCGGCGGGCGAGTTCCTGCGAGATCGCCTCGGCGGTGGCGACGACGCGCGGAAGGTACTGCGCCACCGCCGTCTGCATCGGCATGGCGGCGGCGATCCAGGTGAAGCCCAGGCAGGCGACCAGCCGCCCCTCGTCGCGCACCGGCACGGCGATGGTCGAGGAGCGGGTCTCGATGCCGGGGGCGCGGGTCGCATAACCGCGGGAGCGAACATGATCCATCATCCGCGCCATGGCCTCGCCGTCGTGGGCCGGGCGGTCCTCCGGGTCGGTGCTGCGCTTGACGATCTCCAGGATGATCTGCTGCTCGCCGGGCGGGCTGTGCGCCAGGTAGCAGCGGCCGAGCGCGCGGCTGACCATGCTGAGCCGCATGTTCAGCGAGGAATGCAGCAGCGACAGCGAGGTGTAGGGGATGCTGCTCGCGCGCACGACCATGGCGTTCAGGTCGAACAGCGCCAGCGCCAGTGGCCAGCCCTCCTGCTTGGTGAAATCGATCATGATCTCTTCGGCCACCTCGATGACCAGCGGCTCGTGGTGGAAACCGCTGGAGAGGGTCTTCACCCGGCCGAGCAGCTGGTAGGTGCCGTAGCTGGCCGATTGCCGGGCCAGCCCCTTGGCCTCCAGCGTGCGCAGCAGCCGCACGATGGATGGCTTGGGCAGGCCCGTCTCGCGATGCAGGTCATGCAGGGTCGAGAGCGGGCGGCGGTTCATCGCCTGCAGCAGCTCGATCGCGCGCTCCACCGAACGGATTCCGCTCTTCTCCGGTCGGGAGTCTCTGGCCATGACCGACGTCTCCACTGGACTTCCCCGCTACCTCCCTGATCGAGACATCGGCTCGAAGGTGCCGGGGGGCCGCGTCCTCGACAACGACCATATCCGCATGTTTCGCGTGGCGGAAAGTGTCCAGGCGGACGCTCCGGCGCGTCCTGGCGTTTGCGACACTCCCGCCGCGCGGCGTGCGCGTGAAAGGCATCGAAGGGTGGAGCATGATCGAGGGATTGTTCGGCGTGGCGGGGAAGGTCGCGCTCGTCACCGGGGGGACCAGCGGGATCGGCCGCATGATCGCCGAGGGTTTCGTGCGCAGTGGCGTGAGGACCTACATCGCCGCCCGCGACCTTGCCCGGGCCGAGGCCACGGCGGCGGAGATCGCCGCGGCCGGCGGCGCCTGCATCGGCCTAGCCGCGGACCTCGGTGATCCGACCGGGCCGGCCAGCCTGATCGCCGCGCTCGAGGCGCGCGAGCCGCGGCTCGACATCCTGGTCAACAACGCGGGGGCCAACAACAAGGGCGCCATCGCGGACGTCGCCGTGGAAGCCTGGGACGACGTGCTGGACGTGAACCTGCGCGCGCCCTTCTTCCTGACCCAGCAGGCCCTGCCGCTGCTGCGTGCGGCCGCGCGCGAGGGCGCGCACGCCAGCGTCATCAACATCGGTTCGATCGGCGGCCTGCACATCCCCAACTGGGAGGCTTATCCCTACGGAGCCTCGAAGGCGGCGATCCACCACCTGACGCGCGCCCTGGCCAAGCGCCTGGGCGCCGACCAGATCCGGGTGAACGCCATCGCGCCCGGACCCTTCCAATCCCGCCTGACGGACACGACCTCCGACGCGGTCAAGAAGAGCGTGCAGACCTACATTCCGGTCAACCGGCCCGGCGAGCCCGAGGATATCCAGGGCGTCTGCATCTTCCTCGCCTCGCGCGCCGGGGCCTACGTCAATGGCTCCACCATCGCCCTCGACGGCGGCTATATCGCCGCGCTCTGAAACCTGCCCCGGTCGACTGAAGGCGGCCGACCGGGGTCATCCAGGAAGCCTCAGCGTTCCGCGCCGGCGACCGGCGCCACGTCGCCGTGGACGGAGGGCTCCGCCTTCGCGGGCCGCCGCAGGGCCGGGGTGGACAGGATGGCGATGGCCCCGACCAGCGAGATGCAGCCCATGCCGTAGAAGCCGGCGCTGAAGCTGCCCGTCGCGTCGTTCAGCACCCCGAACAGGAAGGGCGTCGAGTAGCCGGCGAAGTTGCCGAGCGTGGTGATCAGCGCAAAGCCCGCCGCCGCCGCGGCCCCCATCACGAACGTGCCCGGCAGCGAGAAGATGGTCGCCGAGGCGACCACGAACCCGCAATGCGCCAGCACCAGTCCGGACAGAGCCAGGAAGGTGTTGTCGCTGAAGGTCCCGGCCAGGCAGAGGCCGGTGGCCGACGCCAGGAAGCCGCAGGTGGCGTGCCAGCGCCGCTCGCGCGTCTTGTCCGAGTGGCGCGCGTTCACGATCAGCACGATGCACGGGATGATCGCCAGCCCCGCGGCGATCAGGCCGGTGTTGAAGACGGTCGTCTTGCTGACCTTCTGAATGATCGTCGGCAGCCAGAACTGGATCCCGTAGAGGGTCGAGAGGTTGCAGAAGTTCGCCAGGACGATGCACCAGATGTTCGGGTTGCGGAACGCGTCGGCGAAGCGGTGGCCGACGCCCGCGTCGGTCTGCGACTGCCTCTCGGCCGCCAGGTCGGCCAGGACGAGGGCCTTCTGTTCGGGGCTGAGCCATCCCGCCTGGGCCGGCCCGTTGCGCAGCACGATGAGCACGATGACGCCCAGGATCGTCGCCGGCAGGCCCTCGATGACGAATACCCACTGCCAGCCGGCCAGGCCCAGCCAGCCATCCATGAAGCCCATGATGGCGCCCGACATCGGGCTGCCGATGATCGAGGCCAGGCTGCTGCCCAACACCATCACCGAGATCGCCTGCGCCCGCAGGTGCTGCGGGAACCAGTAGGTCATGAACAGGAGCGCCCCCGGATAGAACCCGGCTTCGGCGACCCCCAGGATGAAACGCACGCCGTAGAAGTGGATCGGCGTCTGGACGAGCGCGGTCGCCGCCGAGAGCAGGCCCCAGACGATCATGATCCGCGACAGCCACAGGCGCGCGCCCACACGGTGCAGCGCCATGTTGCTGGGGATCTCCACCAGGCAGTAGCCGATGAAGAAGATCCCGGCACCGAAGCCGTACATCGCCTCGGTGAGGCCGATCGCCTGGCCCATCTGCAGCTTGGCGAAGGCCACGTTGACCCGGTCCAGGCTGGCCATCGTGTAGCCGATCAGGAGCAGCGGCAGGATCTTCCAGGCGATCAGATTGTAAGCTCGCCAACGCGCCTCGTCGGCGACGCTCGCCCTGCCGATCAGGTTCATCATGTTTCTCCCCGCGAAGTCGCCGGCCGCCTGTTGTCGCCCATACCTGGCGGCGGCTGCGCCGACGTTCGCGGAGCAGTGATGCTTGCCCCGCCGATCCGTTCAAGCTCGCGGCGCAGGTATTTCGCCAGGCGAAAACCTGGCGCTACTCGAACGTCAGCCGGATGCGCCCCGCGTCGTGGAAGTCGAACGCGAAGCGGTCGCCGCGCGCCACGGGAAAGGGCTTGATCACCGACCCGGACAGCACGGTGTCGCCGGCCTCCAGGACCTTGCCCTGCGCGGCCAGGGCGCTGGCCAGCCACACGAGGGCGCGCTCGGGCCGTCCGAACACCAGCGGGAAGAGGCCCGAGTCCTCGGCCTCGCCGTTCACGTATAGCACCGCCCCGATCCGGCTGAGGTCCATCTCGCCCGGGGCCATCCGCTGGTCCGACACCACGAAGCCGGCCGCGCCCCCGGCGTCGGCGACGATGTCGATGGCCGAGCGCGTCAGCCCCGTGGCCGGGTCTCGCATCGCGGTGCGGCTGTCCAGGATCTCGATGGCGGGCGCGATCCAGGCGACCGCCGCCAGGGCCTGCGCTTCCGTGCACGGCCCCTCGAGACGGGACGCCATCCTGAACGCCAGCTCCATCTCGACGCGTGGCGCGAGGAAGCGCTCCATGGGGATCGGGCGGTCCTGGCCGAACGCCATGTCGTCGAGCAGGACCCCATGGATCGGACCATCCGCGCCGAACGCCTGCTGCGTTCCCCGCGTGGTCAGGGCCACCTTGTAGCCGACGGCGCGCCGACCCTCGCCGTCGATGCGCAGCGCCGTCCAGTCGTCCTGCACGGCGTAGGCCTCGGCCAGCGTCATGTCCGCGTGCTCGGCGCGGGGCAGGGCGGTCGGCGTGCGATCCCGCCGCGCCGCGTCGAGCCGGGCGACCAGGGCCTGCCGCTGTACCGCGTCCAGCGTGGCCATCAGCGCGGCGGAAGGTCGAGCATGGCGCGGGCCTCGTCCGGGGTCGCCGGCTCGGTCCCCAGTAGTTCCAGCAGCCGCACGGCCTGTTCCACCAGCTCGGCGTTGTCGCGGGTGAGCTGGCCACGGCGGATGTAGATGTTGTCCTCCATCCCCACCCGCACCTGGCCGCCCAGCAAATGCGCCGCCGCCAGCATCGGGTATTCGCGCGCCGCGATGCCGAACGCCGACCAAACCGCGTCGGGCGGCAGGATCGACTTCATGTAGGCCAGCGTCTCGACCGTGGCGGCGCAGCCGTACCTGACGCCGGTCACGATCTGGAAGAACGGCTTTCCCGGGATCGTGCCGTCCGCCAGCAGGTCCTTGGCGAGATGGATGTCGCCCGTGTCGAACACCTCGAGCTCGGGCTTAACGCCGGCGGCGACGATCGCCTCGGCCATCTTGCGGACGTTCATAGGCGTGTTGACCACCACCTGGCCGCCCGAGTTCATGGTGTTGAAATCGAGGGAGCAGATCTCGGGCTTCAGCTCCACCACGTGCGCCACGCGCAGCATGGGATGCACCAGGGTCGTGCCGGGCCCGGCGAGGCGGGGCTCGTCCTCCGACGGCGCGAACCGCCCGCCTTCGCCCGTGGTGAGGTTGATGATCAGGTCGCTGCCGCTGTCGCGGATCCGCTCGACCGCCTCGCGATAGAGATCCACGCGCATGGAGGGGCGGCCGGTCTCGGGGTCGCGGACGTGGATGTGGACGATCGCCGCACCCGCCGCGCGCGCATCGAGGGCGGCCTTGGCGATCTGCTTCGGGGTGACTGGCAGCCCCGGATGCTGCTCCGGTTTCACCAGGTTGCCGGTCAGGGCGCAGGAGATGATCGTCTTGCTGGTCATCTGGATCCGGTTGTCAGAAGGGATTGCGCGGGGCCCGTGCGCGCCGCCGGGCCGACTTCGCCGCGCGTCCGACCCTGGCGCAACGCGCGAAGTGGAGCTTTCCACCGCTCGAAACTTTCGCTCTCCGGAAAGCTGCAACTCGTCGCTTTCTCGACGGCGCGCCGCTCCACAGGATGACACCAGCTGCAAAGTTGGATGCAGGGGGAGGCGTCAGGTGATCGGGATGAGGTCGAGCAACGCAGGCGGGGGCGGCGCGCCATGAACGCGCCGGCGCGTCCCGCATCGGGCGGATGGCACTACAAGGAGCCGCCGCTGGCCGATATCGATCCCGGCGCCGAGGCCTGGATCGCCCGCGGAGCCAACTTCGTGACCGTGGTCAGCAACGTGGCGGCTGGGACGATGCTGTCCCGGTCCGACAATCCCGACGAGTACATGCTGCTGAACGACCAGGTGGCCGTCACCGTCACGGCGGGCGACGAGACGCTCGAGGTTCCGACCGACAGCCTGATCATCGTGCCGCCCGGCCCCAGCACCGTCAGGGCCGCCAGCGGAGGCCGGGTCGTGCGGGTCTTCTCCAGCCGGGCCGCCGACCTCGCCGCCCGCGCCGCCAATGCCGCCGCCTACGCCGAGCGACCTGCCGACGTGGCGCCGCTTCAGCCATGGCCGGATCCGGTTGGCGGCTTCCGGCTGCGCACTTACGCGCTCGCGGATCATGTGCGGCCCGAGACCAACATGCGGGTCTTCCGCTCGACCAACCTGATGCTGAACGTGATGACGGCGCGCAACACGCCCCGAGACACGTCGAGACTGACGCCGCATTCGCACACCGACTTCGAGCAGGGTTCGCTCGCGATCGGCGGGGTCTACATCCACCACCTCCGCTATCCGTGGACGCCCGACATGGCGACCTGGCGCGAGGACGAGCACGTCGAGATGGACAGCCCTTCGGTGCTCGTGATCCCGCCGACGGTGATCCACACCAGCCGCAACGTCGGCGACCGGCCCGGCCGGCTGATCGACGTGTTCGCGCCGCCGCGGGTCGACTTCTCCCTGCGCGAGGGGCTCGTGGCGAATGCGGCCGACTATCCGATGCCGGCGAGCCTGACGAAATGATCGGGGCGGCCCGCCGGACGAGGTCCGGCGCGCCGCGGGGTTCTGACGACGAGACGACCGCAGGGACCGGTTCGCGGACCTGACGCGTCGCAACTGAATAGGGGAGGGACGGACATGGCTAAAGGTAAGCGCCTGCTTGCACTCTATCGGTCCAGCGCCGTGGTCGCGCTGGCGTGGGCCGTCCAGGCCGCGCCCGCCACGGCGCAGTCGCCGGCCGCGACGGAGCCCGGCGCCGAGGCGCTGGCGGAGGTTGTCGTCACGGGCTCGCGGCTCGGGCGGTCGGGATATGACGCGCCGACCCCGGTGAACGTGGTCGGCCAGGAACGGATGGAAAGGCTGGCGGTCACCAACGTCGGCGACGCGCTCAACCAGATTCCCTCGTTCCGCCCGATCACCTCGCCGGCCACCAACAATTTCCGGGTGTCGGCCAACATCGGCGCGCGTTCACTCGACCTGCGCGGCCTGGGTCCCACCCGGACCCTCACCCTGCTCGACGGCCGCCGGTTCGTCGCCGCGGGCGACAACGGGACCGTCGACCTCAACAGCATTCCCTCGTTGCTGGTGCAGCGATCTGAAGTGGTGACCGGCGGGGCCTCGGCGGCCTACGGCGCGAACGCGGTCGCCGGCGTCGTGAACATCATCCTCAACAACCGGTTCGACGGCATCAAGCTGGAGGCTTCAACCGGCGTCACCCGCCAGGGCGACGGGCGCAACTACTACGCCGCCGGTGCGGCCGGGACGGATTTCGCCGGCGGACGCGGCCACGTGGTGTTCGGTGCGGAATACTCGAAGGAAGACGGCCTCGGCCAGTGCGAGACCCGCGACTGGTGCGCCAAGTACACCAACTTCCTGGTCAACCCGGGCTACAACGCCGCCACCCGGACCAGCACCAACGGGCTGCCGGCCACCCTGGTGCTGGACGACATCATGTTCGTCTACAACGAGAATGGCATCCTAACCGGCGCCCAGAAGCCCAACGGCTCGGGCGGCACGATCACCCTCGGCCAGCAGCTGCTCAACACGGGGGCCACCGCGCTGCCGGCCGCCCTGCGCGGCAAGCAGTTCAACGAGAACGGCGACCTCGTCCCCTATACCTTCGGCAACCTCTTGAGCGGGTTGTTCGCCCAGGGGCGGGACAAGACCCAGCCCTACCTGATCGGCCAGGCGCCGGCCCCTCTGGTGGTGCCGACCAAGCACTTCTCGACCATGGGCCACGCCGAGTACGAGGTGACCGACTCGATCACCGCGTCGGCCGAGTTCATCTATTCCCGGGTCGAGGGCTCCGTGCAGTCGACCGTGCCCCTGGACGGCCCGGCGACCATCGACATCAACAACCCCTACCTCTCGGCGGCGACCCGGGCGACCGTGCTCGCGGCCGATCCCGCGATCACCAAGCTGCTGGTCAACCACGGCGCCTGGGCTTTGGGAGCGTCCACCATCGCGACCAGCAAGCTCGACACCTATCGCGGCGTCCTGGCTCTGAAGGGCCGGTTCGGCGACGGCTGGAGCTGGGACGCGTCCTATGCCCACGGCCAGGTCGAGAGCGACGTCGTCGACAGGCGCGTGCGCCTCAAGGAGTGGAACAACGCCGTCGACGCCGTGGTCGCCCCAGCCGGGCTTCCGGGCATCGCGGCCGGCACGATCATCTGCCGCACGACGCTGACGAACCCGACGAACGGCTGCATCCCGATCAACCTGTTCGGGTTCAACCAGATCAGCCCGGCGGCGGACGCCCGTTACAACGTGACCGAAACCCAGACCCGCACCTACAAGCAGCAGAGCGCTGCGGCCAACCTGCGCGGGGCGCCGTTCAGCACCTGGGCCGGCGAGGTCAAGGTCGCGGTGGGCGTCGAGTGGCGGCGCGACACCGCCGAGGGCGGCGTCGACGCCAACACCCTGGCGGGCGCCTACATCGCGCCGGCCACCACCCCGTTGCCCTTCACCGAGACCACGGTCACCGAGGGCTACCTGGAAGTCGGGGTGCCGCTGATGAAGGACTCGCCCCTCGGCCAGTCCCTCGACGTCGACGGCGCCATCCGGCGCACGCACTACAATCCGTTCGGCAACGCGACGACCTGGAAGGTGGGCGGCGTCTATGTCCCGACGCCGGACATCTCGTTCCGCGTCACCCGGTCGCGGGACATCCGGGCGCCGACGGCGCAGGAATCCAGCCCGAACGCGACCACCACCAACCTGCCGCAACCCGACCCGTTCATCGGCGCCACGACGCTGCAGCTGACGCTGACCGGCGGCAATCCGAACCTGGAGCTGGAACGCGGCGACACCTTCACGGCCGGCGTCGTGCTCCGCCCGCGCTTCATTCCCAGGTTCAACCTGTCGCTCGACTACTACGACATCAAGGTGAAGGGGGCGATCGACACCCTGAGCAGCACGGCGATCGCCAACGCCTGCAAGCAGCAGAAGCTGCTCTGCAACCTGATCCTGTTCAACCCCAACGGCTCGATCAACACCGTCTACTCGACGTTCCAGAACCTGAGCCGCCTGCATGCCGAGGGCTACGAACTGGTCGCCGACTACCGCCTTCCGGCCTTCGGCGGCGACTTCGATTTCCAGGCCAACGGCAGCTATGTCGTCGACCTGTCGACGATCGGCGGCACCGGCCTGGTCTCTCAGTTCGACGGGGTCACGGGCAACGCCGGCACGATCCAGAACGTCCAGGGCGTGCCGCGCTGGAGGGGTGACCTGCTGGTGACCTACTCCCGCGAGCGCTGGTCGGTCACCGCGCACGGCCGCTACATCCCGAAGTCGATCCTCGACCCCACGAAGATCGGTCCCGGGCAGAAGGGCTACAGCATCAACGACCCGAACAGCGTGAACATCAATCACGTCGACGCGCGGCTCTATGTCGACCTGTCGGCCAAGATGACCTTCCCGGACGCCAATGGCGTGGATCGCTACGAGATCTTCGGCGTCATCAACAACGTGTTCGACAAGGGCGAGCCCAAGCAGCTCCGGCTGTTCGGCAACGGGCTCTACTACGATCCCTTCGGTCAGGCCTTCAAGGTTGGGGCCAGAGCCCGGTTCTGACGCTCGCGGAACCGGCCGCCCACGAGGGCCCAGGCGCTCCCCCGCCTGGGCCATTCGTTTGAGCCCCCGGCGTGCCTAACCGGGCTTGCGGAACTTCAGGATGAACTGGTCGGTGTTCCCGCGGATCGACTTGTCGAACACGCTGGCGGTCAAGGGGTCCTTCGGGTTGGCCAGCAGCCTGCTTTCGCCCTCGAACCTGAACCCGGCCGCCGCCGCCTGCTGCTTCACCGTGGCGATGTCGATGCGGTGCAGGGTGTCGGTTTCCTTCATCCCCGTGCCCGGCCGGCCGCGATGGTCGACGATCACGTACAGGCCACCCGGCTTCAGCGCCTTGTAGACCGCGGCGTTCAGCACCGCGGGGTCGACCCTGCCCATGAAGGGGTCGGGGTAGTCGTGGTAGTTCTGCGACGTGAAGACGAGGTCCAGCGGCTCGGGCGCGCTGAAGGCCTTCGCCGGCTGGGTCGTGACGCGCACGTTGGTGAACGGCGCCGTGGCCGCCATCTTCCGCATCACGTCCGAGTCGGGCTTGGAGACCTTGTCGTACTCGTCCGGCCACAGCGCGTAGACGCGGCCGGCCGGGCCCACCGCCAGGCTGAACAGCCGGGTGAAGTAGCCGCCTCCGGGGATGAGGTCGCAGACCTTCTGGTCGGGCTTCACCTCGGCGAAGGCCACGATGTCGGGGCCCTTGCGGCGCGCATCCAGCTTCGCGTCGCCGGCCCGGGCCGGATTGGCGGCGACCGAAGCGGGCAGGGCGGCCTCCGCGGCCATCGGCGCGGTCAGCAGCGCGACCGCGGCGGCGAGGAACAGGGAGCGTTTCATGGGAGTTCCCTCAGTTGAGCAGCTAAGCCGGAGCCTAGCCCCGACGGTCGGGAGGACGACACCCTTGAGACGAACGGCTCAAAACCCTATCTCACCGGTCGTGAACGAGGCATGGCCTTGCGCGGTCGACCGCGTCTTCCCCAGTCAAGCTGGCGTAACTGGGGCGATGGGACGCAGTGTCGCGCACGGTTCTTGCGGCGCTTGAAAGGCGTTGGAAACCGTCCACATAAATCGTTGAACAGCCGCGTAGAGCGGCGGACGGGTCGTCCGACTCAAGCGCATCGTTTGAGTGACTGCGATCCGGTAGGCGAGGTCGCCGCTACAGGGGCCCGCCAGGAGTCAGAAGCATCATGTCAGAGATCAAGATACTGCCGATCCTGCCCCTGCGGGACATCGTGGTCTTCCCGCATCAACCGGTGCCGCTCTTCGTGGGCCGGGAGAAGTCCGTGCGCGCGCTCGAAGAGGCGATGCGCGGCGAAGGCAAGCAGATCCTGCTCGCGACGCAGAAGGACAAGGACGACGACGATCCGTCGCCCAACGCCATCTACGACGTGGGCGTTGTCGCCACGATCCTCCAGCTGCTGAAGCTTCCCGACGGCACCGTGAAGGTGCTGGTCGAGGGCAAGGCGCGGGCGGGGGTGACCAAGTTCACCAGCTCGGGCGACTACTACGAAGCCGAGATCGCCATGGTCCAGGAAGACGGCGCGGGTTCGCCCGAAGCCGAGGCCCTGAGCCGCGCGGTCGTCGAGCAGTTCGAGAACTACGTCAAACTGAACAAGAAGGTGCCGCCCGAGGCGCTGGCCGCGATCCCGCAGATCGACAACCCCAGCGAACTCGCCGACCGGATCGCCGGCCACCTCAGCGTCAAGATCGCCGAGAAGCAGCAGCTTCTGGAAGTCTTCAACGTCGTGAAGCGCCTGGAGAAGGTCTACGCCCTGATGGAGGGCGAGATCTCGGTCATGCAGACCGAGAAAAAGATCCGGAACCGCGTGAAGCGGCAGATGGAGAAGACCCAGCGCGAGTACTACCTCAACGAACAGATGAAGGCGATCCAGCGCGAGTTGGGCGAACAGGACGACCACCGCGACGAGCTGATCGAGCTCGAGAAGCGGATCAAGAAGACCAAGCTGTCCAAGGAAGCGCGGACGAAGGCCGACGCGGAGCTGAAGAAGCTGCGCAACATGAGCCCGATGTCGGCCGAGAGCACGGTCGTCCGGAATTATCTGGACTGGCTGCTGTCGATTCCGTGGGGCAAAGCCAAGCAGAAGACCATCGACCTGCGGAAGGCCGAGGACATCCTCAACGAGGACCACTACGGCCTCGACAAGGTCAAGGAACGGATCCTGGAGTACCTGGCGGTGCAGAGCCGCGTGGGCACCCTGAAGGGCCCGATCCTGTGCCTGGTCGGCCCGCCCGGCGTCGGTAAGACCTCGCTCGGGAAGTCGATCGCCAAGGCCACCAGCCGCGAGTTCGTCCGGGTCTCCCTGGGCGGCGTGCGCGATGAGGCCGAGATCCGCGGCCACCGGCGCACCTACATCGGCTCGATGCCCGGCAAGGTCATCCAGTCGATGAAGAAGGCCAAGACGACCAACGCCTTCTTCCTGCTGGACGAGATCGACAAGATGGGCTCGGACTGGCGGGGCGACCCGTCGTCGGCCCTGCTCGAGGTGCTGGACCCGGCGCAGAACTCCACCTTCGCCGACCACTACCTGGAGGTCGACTACGACCTGTCGCCGGTGATGTTCGTCACCACGGCGAACTCGCTCAACATGCCCCAGCCGCTGCTGGACCGCATGGAGATCATTCGCATCCCCGGCTACACCGAGGACGAGAAGGTCGAGATCGCCAAGCGGCACATCCTGCCGAAGCTGACCAAGGACCATGGCCTGAAGCCGGAAGAATTCGTGGTGCCGGAAGAGTCCATCCGTGGCCTCATCCGCTACTACACCCGCGAAGCCGGCGTCCGGAGCCTGGAACGCGAGCTGGGCAACCTGGCGCGCAAGACCGTCCGTGACCTGGGCCGCGAGAGCGTGAAGTCGATCACCATCGACGAGGAACGCCTGGGCAAGTACGCGGGCGTCAAGAAGTACCGCTATGGCGAGACGGACGCGGAGGACGCGGTCGGCATCATCACCGGCCTGGCCTGGACCGAGTTCGGCGGCGACATCCTGACCATCGAAGCGGTCAAGATGCCGGGCAAGGGCCGCATGTCGATCACGGGCAACCTGAAGGACGTGATGAAGGAGTCGATCTCGGCGGCGAACAGCTATGTCCGCAGCCGGGCCACGAAGTTCGGCATCGAGCCGCCGGTCTTCGAGCGCACCGACGTCCACATCCACGTGCCGGACGGCGCCACGCCGAAGGACGGTCCGTCCGCCGGCGCGGCCATGGCCACCGCCATCGTCTCCGTCCTGACGGGCATCCCGATCCGGGCCGACATCGCCATGACCGGCGAGGTCACGCTGCGGGGCCGGGTGACCGCCATCGGCGGCCTGAAGGAGAAGCTGCTCGCGGCCCTGCGCTCCGGCGTGAAGACCGTGCTGATCCCGCAGGAGAACGAGAAGGACCTGGCGGACATCCCCGACAACGTGAAGTCGGCGCTGGAGATCATCCCGGTCAACACCATGGACGAGGTCCTGGCCAAGGCCCTGACCCGTCAGCCGGTGGCGATCGAGTGGACCGAGCCGACCCCGGTGTCGGTGGCCGTCGATCCCGACGACGCCGCGGACGCCGTTGGCCTGCACTGATTAGAAACACCGGTATCTCCGCCGGCCTCGCGCCGGCGGAGATCAAATTTGGTGACAAGCGCGGCGCGGGAAGGAATTCCCGCGCCGCCGCCGTTTGACGGCCACGCTTTCCCGTGCGTGAATTCGAACAAGGCGTAGGGGGGCGCAGCCCAAGACCCGCCACGCCAAAAAAACAGAACGGGCTGGGAGAAAACACATATGACGAAGGCCGAACTCGTTTCGGAGATCGCCGACAAGGCGGGCTTGAACAAGGTCCAGGCCAAGGAGGCCCTGGACGCTTTCATGGAGTCCGTCTCGACCTCGCTGAAGGCGGGCAATGAGGTGCGACTGGTCGGTTTTGGAAGTTTCGTGCCCGTGAAGCGCGCCGCCGGCATGGCGCGTAATCCCAAGACGGGCGAGAAGGTGAAGCGCCCGGCGACCCAGACCTGCCGCTTCCGGGTGGGCGACTCGCTGAAGAGCACCCTCAACAACTAGGCGACCGACAAAGGTTGGAAGGAGCGGCCGCTCGTCGCGGCCGCTCTTTTCGTTTGGGCTTTCGCCATGGCGTGGGCTAGGAGAGGCGCCTCTTCGGGGAGTAGCCGTCCGCGCGACAGCGGAGCCCGCGTCAACAGACTTGGTCTTTCGGGATCATGGCGCGTGCGGCGGACCTTCGGGTCCGGATTGGCGAGACCGACGATGCGGCCTCCATAGCCCGCGGGCGCGGCGGAGGTGCTGCGTCGTCGTGTCCATCGCCGCGTCCCAAGTGTGTGCGCCTTGCTCGAACCCTTCCTGATCTCCACCGGGCTCGTGGCCGTCGCCGAGATCGGCGACAAGACCCAGCTCCTGGCCATCATGCTGGCCGCCCGCTTCCGGCGGCCGGTCCCGATCATCCTCGGGATCCTGGTCGCCACCCTTGCCAACCATGGCCTGGCCGCCACGCTTGGCTTCGTCGTCGCCAAGTACCTCAGCGGCCCGGCCTTCCAGGTCCTCGTCGGCGTCGGCTTCATCGCCATGGCGGCGTGGGCGCTGATTCCCGACAAGGAGGACGACGACGCGGCCGCCAAGTCGGCGGGCGGGGTCTTCCTCACCACCGTGGTGGCGTTCTTCCTCGTGGAGATCGGCGACAAGACCCAGATCGCGACGACTCTGCTGGCGGCCCGCTTCCAGGACATCGCCGTCGTCGCGGCCGGCACCACCCTGGGCATGATGCTGGCCAACGTGCCGGCGGTGTTCCTGGGCGGGGCGGTCACCCGACTCGTGCCGCTGAAGTACGTGCGGATCGCCGCGGCCGTCGTCTTCGCGGCCCTTGGCGCGTGGGCGCTGCTGGCGGCCTTTATCCGGCCTGGGTTCCACGTCTAAGGTGCGGCCGGGGTTGGAGAATCCGATGACGAGCGCGACCGCTGCGAACCGCAGCGACACGGCCTTCCTGGGCCATCCGAAGGGCCTGGGCTTCCTGGCCTTCACCGAGGCTTGGGAGCGGTTCTCCTACTACGGCATGCAGTCGCTGCTGGTCCTCTACATGACCAAGGCGCTGCTGCTGACGCCGCACGTCGAGCAAATCGCCGGGTTCGCCGCCTTCGAGCGCGTGATCCAGGCGATCTACCATCCGGGTGCCTCGACCCAGGCCATCGCCTCGGCGATTTTCGGCCTCTACACGAGCCTGGTCTATCTGACGCCGATCCTGGGCGGGATTCTCGCCGACCGGCTGCTGGGCAAGACCCGGACGATCGTGCTGGGCGGCCTCCTGATGGCGGCGGGCCACTTCCTGATGGCCTTCGACGTCTCGTTCCTGCTGGCGCTGCTCTGCCTCGTGCTCGGCACCGGCTGCTTCAAGGGCAATATCGCCGGCCAGGTCGGCGCGCTCTACGGCGACACCGACCTGCGCCGCGCCGATGCATTCCAGATCTTCTACCTCGGCATCAATGCGGGCGTGATCGCCGCCCCGCTGATCGCCGGGACACTCGGCGAGAAGGTGGGCTGGCACTACGGTTTTGGCGTGGCCGGCGTGGGGATGCTGATCGCCCTGGTCATCTACTTGATGGGGCGCCGCCACTTGCCGCCCGATCCGCCGCTGCGCCGCGACGCCAAGACGGAACGGCCGAAGCTGAAGCCGGGCGAAGGGCGCACCGTCCTGCTGCTGATCCTGCTGCTGCCCGTGCTGTCGGCCTCGGTGCTGGCCAACCAGCAGATCTTCAACGCCTACCTGGTCTGGGCCGACCGCAGCGTCGACCTGACCTTCATGGGCGACCGGGTGCCGACTACGTGGCTGATCACCCTGGACAGCATCGCCTCGGTCTCGTTCCTCGCCGGCATGGTCGTTTTCTGGCGGCTCTGGGCCAAGCGCTTCAAGGAGCCGGACGAAATCGGCAAGCTCACCATCGGCGCCTTCGTCTCGGTGACCGGCGTCCTGGCCCTGGCCGCGGGCGCCACCATCGCCGAGCACACCGGAACCCAGGTCAGCATCTGGTGGTGCGTCCTGTTCCACATCCTGAACAGCATCGCCTTCGCCAACATGCTGCCGGTGTCGCTGGCGCTCTATGCGCGGGCCGCCCCCGCGGCGCTGGGGGGCACCATCATCGGCATCTACTACCTGCACCTTTTCGCGGGGAACCAGACCGTGGGGATCCTGGGCACCTTCCTGGAGCGCATGCCGGCCAGCCAGTTCTGGCTGATGCATGCGGCCATCGCGGCGGGCGCGGGCGTGGTGTTCCTGATCGTCGGCCGCTTCTTCTCGAAGCTGTTGAGCCACGACGCGGTGGGCAAGCCTCTCGCCAAGCCGGCCTAGGCTGCTTTAGAACCACGCGCAGAATGGGCGGCTAGCTCAGCTGGTTAGAGCACCTCGTTTACACCGAGGGGGTCGGGGGTTCGAATCCCTCGCCGCCCACCAGCCTTCGCGGGGAGAACATGAGGCTATGGCTGACGGTCGTCGCAGCCGCGCTGATGGCTTCCGTCGCCATGGCTGAACCCGCCACCGTCAACGACTACATGTCCCAGCCCCAGGCGGCCGCGGACGCGCGCATCGCCTATGGACCGGAGCCGGCCCAGGTGGTCGACCTGTTCCTGCCGAAAGGGAAGGGACCGCATCCCGTCGTCGTCCTGCTCCACGGCGGCTGTTACCTGGCGGAGTACGAGGGCCTGGCGCAGACCAGCGGCGCCGCGGCCGACCTGGCGAAGCGAGGCTACGCCGTATGGAACGTCGAATACCGCAAGCTTGGCGAGGCCGGCGCGGGCTATCCCGGCACGTTCCTGGACGTGGCAGAGGCGGTGGACCGGCTGCGCACAGAGGCGCCGAAGTACGGCCTCGATACGAAACGCGTCGTCGCGGTCGGCCACTCCGCGGGCGGCCAGCTCGGGCTCTGGGCGGCATCGCGCGCCAGGCTGCCCAAGGACAGTCCGCTGTGGCGGGCCGATCCGCTGAAGATCCGCGCCGTAATTAGTCTGGGCGGGATCGGCGACCTGAAGGCCCACGCGGGCGTGTTCGCCGGCGCCTGCGGTCCTTCCATCGCTGAGGTGGCCCCGCCGCGCACCTACCCCGAGACATCGCCGGCCGAACTGCTGCCCAGCGGCGTCGCCGTCACCATGATCCACGGCGAGTTCGATCACGTGATGCCGCCGGATACAGGCGAGGCCTACGCCGCCAAGGTGCGCGCCGCGGGCGACGAGGCCGAGGCCATCGAGATCAAGGGCGCGAGCCACTTCGATCCGGTCATCCCGACCACGGACGCCTGGAAGACGGTCGTGGTCCCGGCCATCGAACGCGCCTTCGGCAGGCGCCCCTGATGCGCTATCGCCCGCTCGGCCGCACCGGCCTGACCGTGTCGGAGCTGGGCTTCGGCTGCGCCAGCTGGTGGGGCAAGCCCCGCTTCGACGAGCGGACGGCGGTGGGCCTGGTCCACGAGGCCCTCGATCGCGGCGTGACCCTGTTCGACACCGGCGCCAGCTATTCGGCCGGCGAGGCCGAACCCCGGCTGGGCCGGGCGCTGAAGGGACGCGACACATCGAACCTGGTGATCGCCACCAAGGCTGGGACGTACCACGCTGGGGGCGGCCGCATCGCACGCGACATGACGCCGGCGGCCATCGTGGCGAGTACGGAGCGGAGCCTGAAGAACCTGGGCCTGGACCGCCTGGGCCTCCTGCAACTCCACGGTCCATCGATCGCCGAGCTTGACGATGCGATGCAGGCCACGCTGTCCGATCTGAAAGCGCGAGGCCTGGCGCGGGCGATCGGGCTCAACAGCTTCGATCCGGCCGTGATCGAACATGCCATCGGCCTGCCCGTCTTCGACGTGGTCATGGTCGACTACAATGTCCTGCGGCCCGAGCGCGAGCCGCTGATCGCCCGGGCGGCCGCGGCCGGGAAAGGCGTCCTGGCCGGGATGCCGCTGGCGATGGGGCACACCAAGCCGCTTCTGGCCCGCCTGAAGGGGCCGCAAGACCTCTGGTACGCGGCGCGCGCACTGGCCAAGCATCGCGGCGAACTGGCGCGTGGCCGGCGCCTCGGGTTCCTGCACCGTCTGCCCGAGATGACGGGATCACAGGCGGCTCTGGCCTATGTGCTGGCCAATCCCGGCGTCAGCGCCGCGGTCTTCGGCGCCACCCGGCCCGAACACCTGCGCGAGAACCTGGCCGCCTCCGGGCTGGAGCTGCCCGACGGGGTCCTCGCCCGTATCCATGCGGCGCAGAAGAGCGGGTGGTGACGCGACGTGAGGGCTTCCGCCGGCCCTCGGCGGGAGTCATGCTGCCCGTACCAGAACAACGATAACCTATGGGCAGGAGCAGCATGGCCGACGTTCCCGGGAACCTCGAGGAGGTGCTGAAAGAGGTCCATTTGCCGGCGCTGCTGACCGCGCTGGTGCATATGACCGGCGACACCAGCTGGCTGCGGCCCGAGTGGACCCCGGTCTACAACCCCATGGACCGCGCCGACATCGGCATCCCCGCCGAACGCCAGGACGAGGCGCGCAAGGCCGCCGCCGAGGCGATCCGCGCGCACCTGGCCGGCAAGCCGCTGGCCCTGCCGAGGCCGCCCGCCGAGATCCTGCGCCGGCAGATGGACTTCGTCGCGGGCGCCGAGATTCCCGAGCAGTACGTGGACTTCCTGGTCGACGAACTGACGATCGACGGCCGCAGCAGCAAGGATCCCCAGTTCGAGCAACCCAAGCTGCAGGACGCTGCGCGCAAGCTGAAGGTGCTGGTGATCGGCGCCGGCATGTCGGGCCTGCTGACCGGCATCCGCCTCAACCAAGCGGGCGTGCCGTTCGAGATCGTCGACAAGAACGAGGACGTCGGCGGCACCTGGTTCGAAAACACCTATCCGGGCTGCCGGGTGGACAACGCGAACCACATGTACAGCTACTCGTTCGAGCCCAGCCACGCGTGGCCGCAGCACTTCTCGCCCCAGCCCGTGCTGCTGGAATACTTCCGCGGGATCGCGAAGAAGTACGACCTGCGCAAGCACATCCGCTTCGGGACCTGGGTCGAGAGCGTCGAGTGGGACGAGGGCCGCGCGGTCTGGCGCTGCACGCTGAAGAAGGACGGCAAGACCGAGGCCATCGAGGCCAGCGCCGTCGTCAGCTGCGTGGGCCAGCTCAACCGGCCGCGGTTCCCGGACATCAAGGGCCTGGGCGAGTTCAAGGGACCGGCGTTCCACTCGGCGGAGTGGGACCACAGCGTCGACCTGAAGGGCAAGCGGGTCGGGGTGATCGGCACCGGCGCCTCGGCCTATCAGTTCGTGCCCGAGATCGCGCCGGACGTGGCCAAGCTCACCGTCTTCCAGCGCACCCCGCCGTGGGGCCTGCCCGTGCCGCACTACCACGACGACGTGCCCGAGAGCATGAAGTGGGTGCTGGAGCACGTGCCGTTCTTCGACAAGTGGTACCGGTTCTATCTGTTCTGGATGACCACCGAGGGCTTCCTGCCGATGGTGAAGTCCGATCCCACCTGGAACGGCTCGCCGACCGCCGTGGGGCCTGAGAACGCCATGCTGCGGGAGATGGCGGCGATGGCCATGCAGGTGCAGCTCGCCGACCGTCCCGACCTCGCCGAGAAGGTGATCCCGAACTATCCGATCGGCGGCAAGCGGGCGGTGCTCGACAACGGCGTGTGGCTGGCGGCGCTGAAGCGGCCGAACGTCGAGCTGGTGACCGAGAAGACCGCGGAGATCACGGCCAAGGGCGTGAAGACCGCCGATGGGGTCGAGCATGAGTTCGACGTCCTCATCTACGGCACCGGCTTCCAGGCCTCGAACTTCCTGTCGTTCCTGAAGGTGAAGGGCAAGGGCGGCCGCGAGCTGCACGATGTCTGGGGCGGCGACGCCAAGGCCTATCTCGGCATGACCGTGCCGGGCTTCCCGAACTTCTTCATCACCTACGGGCCCAACACCAACATCGTGGTCAATGGCTCGATCATCTTCTTCTCGGAGTGTTCGGTCCGCTACATCGTGGGCTGCCTGCGCCTGCTGGCCGAGACCGGCGCGCGGGCGATGGACGTGAAGAAGACGGTGCACGACGACTTCAACCGCCGGGTGGACGAGGCCAACGCCGGCTGGGCCTGGGGCTCGCCGAACGTGTCCAGCTGGTACAAGAACAGCTTCGGTCGCGTCAGCCAGAACTGGCCCTTCGGCCTGATCGACTACTGGCGCGCCACCCTCGCGCCCAACCCGGACGACTTCGTGCTGGAGAAGACGCCCGAGCCCGTCGCCTAGGCGGCGGTCAGGGCCAATAGGGCGAACGACGCCAGCCAGTGCTCGCCCATGTAGTCGCCGGCCACGTGGGGCAGGCTGGCGGCGAGGTGGCGCTGCGCGGCGCCCTGCATCACGCGCTTCGCAGGGTGGTCCGCGGGCAGGGTGGCGGCGAGCTCGCGCCAGCACCACGCCCGGGAGAGGTTTAGCCCGTCCAGATGCGCGATCTTGCCGTCCGTGCGGTCGGAGGGCGCGGCCGGCGTGAACAGGCTCGCGGGCTCCTGCCGGTCGGCCCGGGGCAGGTAGGCGGCGAACCACGCCGCGAACTCGTCTCCCGGCAGCAGGCGGCGCAGGCACTCTGCGGTCATCAGCGTCGGCGACAGGAAGTCGTCGCCCGACGGCTCCCAGGCCTGGGCGTCGCGATCCTGCAGGTGCCAGGCGCGAACCTTGTCGGCGAACAGCGCCAGCAGCGCCTCGTCGCGGGTCGCCCGCGCGTAGTCGGCCGCCAGGGCGATGGCGAAGCTGGTCGAGGAATGGACGCCGGAGCGGATCGGATAAGTGGCGATCGGCAGGAAGCCTCGGAAGCGTTGGGCGAAGGCCTCGGCCAGCGGCTGGTGCGTGGCCGCCCACGGCGCGTCGTGGGCCATCAGCTCGGCCTGCAGCTTGAGCAGCCAGCCCCAGCCGTAGGGCCGCTCGAAGCCGCGCGACGAGGGCCGGGCGAGATAGGCGGTCTCGGCCGCGACCTTCTCCGCCGTGAACGCGTCGTCGAACAGCGCGCGGATCGCCGGCGCCTCCGGGATTTCCGGATGCAGGCGCAGGACCGTCGCCAGGGTCCAGTAGCCGTGGACGCAGGAATGCCAGTCGAAGCTGCCGAAGTAGATCGGGTGCAGGTCGCGCGGGCCGCGGATGTCCTCCGGCCCCGCCAGCACGTGGTCCATCTTGTTCGGATACTCGCGGCCCACGTGGCCCAGGGCCAGGCGGGCGAACTGCGACGCCAGCTCCGGCGTCAGGCGGCTATCGGAAGGCGAGGACATACATCAGCACCACATTGGCGATCAGCAGGGGCAGGGCGGTGGGGATCTGCGCCTTGATCACGGCATACCGGTCGGGCAGCTCCAGCAGGGCGGCCGGCACCAGGTTGAAGTTGGCCGCCAGCGGGGTCATCAGCGTGCCGCAGAAGCCCGACAGCATGCCGATCGAGGCCACCACCGCCGGGTCGCCCCCGAACTTGTGGATCAGGATCGGCAAGCCGATGCCGGCGGTCATCACCGGGAAGGCGGCGAAGGCGTTGCCCATGATGATCGTGAAGCCGGCCATGCCCATACAGTAGACCGCGACGGCGGTCAGCCGAGCGTCCATGGGGATGTAGCTGGTGACCAGGTCGCCGATCACCTGGCCGACGCCGGCCAGGGCGAAGATAGCGCCGAGCGCTGCGAGCATCTGCGGCAGCAGCGCGGCCCAGCCCACCGTGTCCATCAGCCGGCGGCCTTCCTGGAGCGGGCTGATCAGCGGCTGGCGCAGCAGGATGAGGCCGACCCCCACGGCGATCACCGCCGCCAGGGCCAGCGACAGCGGGGTCGCCTGCTTGGGATCGAGCAGCGGCGTCCCGCCAAACTCCATCGGCTTCAGCACGAGGACGCCGAACGCCACCACCACAGGCAGGGTCAGGGCGGGGATGAACAGCTTCTCGCCGAACCGCTCGGCCAGCACCTTGCGCTCCTCCGGCGAGGTGGTGGCGGGCTGGCCCCGGCCCAGCAGGCCGAGGCCGGCGATGGCGGCCAGCCCCAGCACCAGGACACCGTTGCCGAGGTCGCCCAGGCGATCCCCGGCCAGGTAGCTCACAGCGACCAGCCCCCAGAAGGCCGCGTTGCCGAACCGCTTCCGGTTGTTGGCGTCCATGGCGCTGAGCACCGCAAAGGCGGCGAACACCAGGCCGGACAGGACGTAGACGGCGGAGAGCTTGATCATTGGCCGGCGCTCCGACGCAGCTTGCGGTCGAAGAGGAGCAGCCGGCCGGCGTGCAGGGCGAAGGCCACGAGCGCCGTCGGGATCGCCCACATCGACAGGTGAAGGGGTTCGATCACGATGCCGCTGGTGGCCAGGAAGCCCACCATCAGCAGGATCGAGCCGATGGCGATGAAGATGTCCTCGCCGAAGAACAGGCCGATGTTGTCGGTGGCCGAGGTCATGGCCCGGGTGTCCTGACGAACCTCGTCGCTGAGCTCGCCGGTCCGCGCCTCGACGGCGCCCTCGGCCATGGGCGCGACCATCGGCCGGACGCTCTGGGCGTGGCCGGCGATGGACGTGAGGCCCAGCGCCGAGGTGAGCTGCCGGAAGGCCAGGTAGCCGATCAGGAAGGGCCCGACCGAGACGCCCTTGAACCGGGCGATCAGCGACCGCGCGCGCTCCTGCAGGCCGGCGCGCTCGACCACGCCGACGACGGGAAGCACCAGATAGGCGGCCGTGACGAAGCGGTTCTCATTGAACGCCTTGCCGAACGCCTCCAGCACCTCGACGGGCGTCAACCCCGCGGCGAGCCCGGTGACGAAGGCGGCGATGGTCACCACCAGCAGCGGATTGAGCCGCACGGCGAAGCCGACCACTACGGTGGCGACGCCCAGAAGGGTCAGCATGCCGGCTCCTCTACGAGTCGGGCGGCATTGGAGCGGTTGGCGCAGGCGTTGTCCACGCGGCGGCGCGAGCGGCGGCGGGGTGGTTGTGCCCGTCCGACGCTCGCGTCTAAATGGAGGGGTCGAATCCCGGAGTTGCTTGCCCATGACGATCATTCGCAGCACGCCTGCGCGCCTGCGGATGGAAGCCTGGGGGTATCGCGGCGCGACCACTGCCGAGCTGCGGCAGGAGACAGCGGCGACCTCGACCGAGGTCAACCTGGTCTCCAGCTTCGACCCCTATTCGTACGTCTCGCTGCCCCCCTTCGACAGCTACTTCCTCTACGCCAAGCTGCAGGGGACCGGCTTCGGCGACTTCGACGCCGCCGGCATTCCGCGCGCAGGGATCGTGACTGCGGCCTATCTCACGGGTCCCGGTCGATATCTGGTCCTCGCGCTCGAAGGCTTCTCCATGCCGGTCGCCGAGTTCCTCGCGGTCATCGGCTCCCGCGACACCGCACGGCTTCAACAGGCCTTCCTCGGCGGCGACGACGTGATCGACGGCGGCGGCTACGACCTCTATATCGAGGCCAACGGCGACTGGCTCAAGGGCCTTGCCGGCAACGACACGATCAGCGGGCACGGCGCGCACGACACCATCGAGGGCGGCGTCGGAGACGACCTGATCGCCCCGACCGATGGCCAGAAGCCCTCTGCCTCCGTCGTCGACGGCGGAGACGGGGTCGACACCGTCAGCTATGCCCAGGCGGCCTCCGGCGTCGAGATCGACCTTCGTGCGGGACGGGCCGGCAATGACACGCTGTCCGGATTCGAGCGCGCCATCGGCAGCGGCTTCGCCGATACCATCACCGGGCGCGATGCCGCAGATACGCTCTCCGCCGGCGAGGGTCGCGACAGCGTGACGGCGGGCGCCGGCGATGACCGGATCCATGCCCTTGGCGACGGCGACACGATCGATGGCGGCGACGGCGCCGACACGGTGGACTACGCCGGCGCCGGGCGGGGCGTCGTCATCCGCCTCGACGGCTCGGCGGGCGGCGATGACCTCCGCAGCATCGAGCAGGTGGTCGGCAGCGCCTTCAGCGACACGATCCGGGGCGGCCAGGCCGCCGAGCGGATCTTCGGCGGGGCGTCCGCGAGCGACACGATCGAGGGCGGCGGCGGCGGCGACACCATCACGGGGAACGGCTACCTGCGGGGCGACGAGGGGGACGACTCGATCGTCGGCGGGGCCGGCTTTGACGACATCAACGGCAACATGGGCGCCGACACCTGCGTCTCCGGCGGCGGCGACGACTGGGTGGTCGGCGGCAAGGACAACGACAGCCTGGTGGGTTCGGCCGGTCACAACCTCGTCTATGGCAACATCGGCGCCGACACCTGCGAGGGCGGCGACGGGAACGACATCGTTCGCGGCGGCCAGGAGAACGACGCGATCTTTGGCGGCGCTGGCGACGATTTCGTCTCCGGCGACAAGGGCGACGACACCGTCACCGGTGGCTCGGGCGCCGACCTGTTCCACACCTTCGGCGACGCCGGGATCGACCGCGTGCTCGATTTCAATGTGGCCCAGGGCGACCGGGTGCTGCTGGACGTGGGCACGATGTACACGGTGGCCCAGTTAGGGGCCGACACCATGATCAGCATGGCCGGCGGCGGCCAGATGATCCTGATGGGCGTGCAGATGAATACCCTGCCGCCCGGCTGGATCTTCGGAGCTTAGCGGCGCGCGAGCCAGGCGTCGGCGAGCGCGAGGAATCCGTCCACCGGGATCACCTCGGCGCGGGCCTGCGGATCCAGCCCGGCAGCCGAGATCAGGTCCTCGCCGCCCATCACCTTGAGGCTTGAGCGCAGCATCTTGCGGCGTTGGCCGAAGGCTGCGGCGGTGATCTTCTGCAGGGCGTCGAGACGTTCGGCGCTGGGCCGCTCGGCCAGCGGCTCCAGGCGCACGACGGCGGAATCCACCTTGGGCGGCGGCGTAAAGGCGCGGGCCGGCGCGTCCAGCACCCGATGGGCCTTGCAGGTCGCCTGCACGATGACGCCCAGCCGACCATAGGCGTCCTCGCCAGGCCCCTCCGTGATCCGGTCCACCACCTCGCGCTGGAACATCAGGGTAAGGGACGCGGGCGTCCAAGGGCCTGTCAGCCACTTGATCAGCAGCGGCGTGCCGACGTTGTAGGGCAGATTGGAGACCAGGTGCGCCGGCGCACCGCCCGCGATCTGCGCCTCGTCCACCTTCAGCGCGTCGCCGAAGACCAGCGACAGGTTCGGCGCCACGTCGGCCAGCTCCTGCAGCAGCGGCCGGAAGCGCTCGTCCTTCTCGATCGCCGTAACCCGTGCCTCGGTCTCCAGCAGCGCGCGGGTCAGGCCGCCGGGGCCGGGACCGACCTCGATGACATGATCGCCTTCGCCGACCTGCGCCAGGCGCGCGATCTTCCGGGTGACGTTGAGGTCGAGCAGGAAATGCTGGCCGAAGGCCTTCTTGGCCCATAGGCCATGGCTCTCCAGCGCCTCGCGCAGGGTTGGGAGGGAGTCCAGGCTCACGCCCTCGCCGGTCACGGGCGCGTCTTCGCGATCTGGTCGGCCAGGCGGATGGCGGCGATCAGGCTGTCGGGCCGCGCGATCCCGCGGCCGGCGATGTCGAACGCGGTGCCGTGGTCGGGCGAGGTGCGCACGATGGGCAGGCCGAGGGTCACGTTCACGCCGCCCCAGAAGTCCAGCATCTTGATCGGGATCAGCGCCTGGTCGTGATAGAGGCACAGCGCCGCGTCATAGCCCGCGCGGGCCTCGGCGTGGAACAGGGTGTCGGACGGGTGCGGGCCGCGCGCGTCGACGCCCAGGTCCTTCAGCGCGCGGATGGCCGGCTGGACGATCTCGACCTCCTCGCGCCCGATGGTCCCGCTCTCGCCGGCGTGCGGATTGAGCCCGGCCACGGCCAGCCGCGGCTTGGCGATGCCGAAGTCGCGCCGCAGGGCCTGGGCGGTCACGAGGCCGGCGTTCACGACGCTCTGGATGTCGAGCTTGGCCGAGACCTTCGCCAGCGGCTCGTGCACCGTCACCAGCGTCACGCGCAGGTCGGCGGCGGTCAGCATCATGATTGGCCCGCGCGCCCCATCGTAGGAGGCGGCGGCGGTCAGTTCGCCGAGGAACTCGGTGTGGCCGGGAAACTTGAAGCCCGCCTCGTAGAGCGGAGCCTTGGCGATCGGTGCGGTGACCACGCCGGACACGGTCTTCGAGAGCGCCAGGCCGACGGCCGTCTCGATCCACTGGATGATCGACGGCGCCGCGGCAGGGGTCGGCTGTCCGGCCACCACGGGGCCACGCAGCGGCAGGTCGAACACAGGGATCGCCGTGGGGAACGCGCCCTCGACCTCATCGAGCGACGAGATGGCGCGCACGAGGCCGGCCGTGGAGGTCGGCGCCGAGCGGACGGCCTGGGCGTCGCCGACGACGAAGAACGCCGGACCCTCGTCCTTCAGCGCCCGCCATGCCTTGACGACGATCTCCGGGCCGACGCCGGCCGGGTCGCCGAGGGTCAGCGCGAGCGGCCCGGTCCTCACGTCGTCTCGCCAGCCTTCACTTCGTCTCGATCGTCGCCGAGTTGCGCAGGTCGCGCATGTAGCGGCGGGCGATCATGCTGAGCTGCTGGCCCCGCAGGCGGCGCTCGATCTGCTCCTTATCGGTCTGGGCCCCGCCGGCGGCGCGGCGACCGCAGACGGCGATCAGGTGCAGGCCGGCCGAGGTGCGGATGGGGTCGGAGATTTCCCCAACCTTCAGCTTTTCGGCCGCCTCGCGGAACTGGGGCGCCAGGTCGCTGAGTTCGGCTTCGCCCAGGTCGCCCGCGACGGCGCCCTGCGTCCCGCCCGCGGCGGCTTCCAGGCCGGCGCAGTCCTTGATCTGGGGCTTCAGCGCCGCGAGCTTCGCACGGGCCGAAGCCTCGTCCTCGGCGCTGGCGCCCTGCGGCAATCCGATCGCGACCTGCTTGAGGTTCACCAGGGTCGCGTTGCCGCCGGCCCGCTTGTCGCGCAGGTAGAGGATATAGACGCCGTCCTTCACCGGGATCGGCTGGCTGAGCTGGCCCGGACGCATCTGCTCCAGGACAGCCTGAACCTCGGTCGGCATCTCGCCGGGGCTGACCCAGCCGGCGTCGCCGCCGTTGGCCGCCGTGGGCAGGGCCGAGAACTGCCGGGCCACGGCGGGGAAGGGGGCGCCCTGCTGCATCTGGGTGACCAGCTGCTGGGCGCCGGCCATGGCCTGTTGCATGCCGCCCACGCGGTTCGCGTCGATCAGCACTTCGCCGATGTTGTACTGGGGCTTGCTGGCCTGGGCGGCCAGCAGGGCCTGGGTCGCGGCGATCTGGTCGTCGCCCACCCGGAGGCGCGAGCCGTAGCGGCCCTGGATCCAGCGGCTCCAGCTGATCTGAGCCTGGATCTGCCGGCGCAGGGTGTCGACCCCGATGCCGCGCGAGGCGAGGAAGGCCATGAACTGCTCGGGCTTCATGTTGTTGCCCTGCGCCATGGCGGCGATCTCTTCGTCGATCTCGGCCTGGTCGGCCAGGATCTCGATCTTCTGTTCCTTCTCGACGCGGCGCAGCTCCTGGAACTGCAGGTGCTCGTCGACCAGCGACACCAGCGCCTCGCGCTGGAACTGGGGCAGATTCTCCTGGGTCGGCTGCACGCCGGACGTGGCGATCAGCAGGCGCATCCGCTGGGCCAGGTCGTAGGTGGAGATGATGTCGTCGTTCACCACCGCGGCCACGGATTCGGAAAGGCCGGCGGGCGGGGCGGGCGCGGGCGGGGCCGGGCTGTCGGGCGGCGCCGTGCCGACCGCCTCGCTTCCCGGCTGCTGCGCCACGGCCTGGGGCGCTGCGGCCACGGCGACCAGGGCGCAGGCGAAAGCCGCGCTCCGCGCAGTGGGGCCGGTCAGATAACGCATCATGGAGCAGAGACTTCCTTCGTGGCGCAGTTTTGCAGCCATCTTACCGGCCATTGAATGAGCCGCCCAATGTGGCGAGCGTTAGGCGGACCGAAACGGACTCGCTGGGTAGCAGACGACCGACGATCGTGTCCTCGCGGCGATAGATCACATCCACCCGCAGGCAGTCGTCCCGATAGAAGACGCCGACGTCTCGAATGACCCACGAGTCCTGGTTCAGGTCGCGGTTGCCGTAGAAGCTGACGCCGTAGTTCTTGCCGATGTAGAGCTCGCCGCCGAGGTCAAGGTTCTCGCGCTTGATCCCGTTGATGTCGAAATCGTCGGTGAGATAGCGGACGAAGCCGTTGCCGTGCTTGTTGTAGACGTTGGCCCCGGCTTCCAGGCGATGGATGTCCAGGTTGTCGCTGTCGAGACGGGCGCGGGCGAACATCGAGACGCCGCGGATCGGCTGGGCGTCCGCCGACACGATCCAGTCCGACGATTTGGTGCGCAGGCCCGAGCGGTTGGTGAAGACCGCGTTCTCCTCGGTGCGGAAGCTGCGGCCCAGCAGGAAATTGGCCCGACGGCCGTCGTCCCACATCACCGTCGCGCGGCTCGCCACGTTCAGGCGGACGCCGTCCTCGTAGAGGTCGTAACCGGGGAACTTGTTGGCGCGGAACAGGGTGGTCTCGTCGAACTCGAACGCGACGCTGTCCTCGTTCAGGTAGATCGGGTCGCCCGTGGTCGGATCGCGGCCGATCACCACCTGCTTGGCGTTCGGCGACGCGGCGACCTGCACCACCGGCTCCAGGATCACGGTGGCGTCCTTGGTGCGCTTGTAGAACGGATAGGTCATGTCGACGCCGGCGGTCGCCAGGCCCCGGGTCATCTCGTCGCTGCGCGTGGCGGAACCCACGCCCGTCAGGATGTCGTGCAGCTTGTAGGCGTCGGCGCGCACGTTGAAGAACGGCTCGAAGCGCAGGCCGCCGTTCGAGGTGAAGGCGCGCCGCCAGTCCAGCTCGCCCGTGACGCGGGCGCTGTCCAGGCCGGGCAGGCGCTGGCTGAGGTCGCTTTGCGATTGCTCGCGGCTCAGCACGACCGCGCTGGTGTGCGCCCGCAGCCGTCCGCCCGCGATGGTGCCGGCCGGCTCGTAGTGGCCCTCGACCAGCGGGCCGATCACCGGGAACACGCGGTCGTTCTCGCCCGAGGCGAAGCCGGTCACCGGGTCGATGGCGCCGGGGCGCAGGCCCTGGATGCTCATCGCCGCCACCGAGAAGTAGGACCGCTCGTCCTGGCGGATCGTATAGAGCTGCGAGATCAGCCGCCGGTCGTCGGCCACATAGGGCCCGCGGCTGATGTAGACCTTACCGATCTCGTACTTGTCGAAGATCAGGTCGTCCGATGATCGCTCGGCGGTGAAGCCCCACAGCCACTTGTCGTCGATCTGGAAGGCGCCGCGGCCCAGGACGTAGCTGCGGTCGGTGCTGGTGCCGACGATCTCGTTGCCCTTGCCGTCAAAGTCGCGGGCATGGGTGTAGCCGAAGCGGATGTCGATATCGCCGGAGTAGAAGCGCTTGCGCAGCTCGCCGTTCAGGAACGGGGCGATCTTCGAGTTGATCTGCGGGCTGATGATCAGGTCGGCCGACTTCGAGAACGCCCAGTAGTAGGGCTGCTCGTACGACAGGCCGCGCCGGTCCGAGACCGAGCCCTTGGGCACCAGGAAGCCCGAGACCCGCTCGGCGGCGGGATCGGCGTGCCAGAAGACGGGCAGGTAGGCCACCGAGACGCCGAACAGGCGGAAGCGGGCGTTGCGGTAGTAGACGATGCGCCGCTTCTTATCGCGCACCACGCGCTCGGCGGCGATCGACCAGGTGGGCGTGCGCGGCGAGCCGTCCTTCGCGCAGATCTCGCACGGTGTGTAGATCGCCTTGTTGAGCTCTTCGATGTTCTCGTTGCGCTTGGCCGCGCTGGCCGCGGCGATCTTCACGTTCTCCTGCAGCCGGGCTGAGAAGCCCAGCGCCACGCCGGCGCGCATGTCCTCGTCGAGCACCATCTCGTCGGCGTACTCGGACGACCCGTCGGCGTTGACGACGACGATGTGGCCATAGGCGCGGATCACGCCCGACTTGTCGTCGTAGACCAGCTTGTCGGCGCGCAGCGTGCGGCCGTTGTAGCGGACCTCGATGTTGCCGTTCGCCGTGGTGAGTCCGGCGTCGTCGTCACGGATGACCTCGTCGGCCTCCATGTACATCTCGTCCTTCTGCAGCCCGTCGGCGACGGGCTGGGCCTTGGACGCCTGCGCATGGCCTTGCGCCGTGCACAGGAACGCGATCGCTGCGCCGGCCAGGAGGGCGCGCTTGCCTGCGGATCGCGGCATACGCCTGCGCGGACTCATCAACCCTCTCGATCCCCTATGGCGCGATAGCCACGCGCCCGGCGGCGTCTATTGTGTCAGGCCTGCGATGCATAGCGCATCCCGACAAAGTGGAAACCGGTTTGGCGCAAAGGATGCGCGTCACCAAGAAAAGCGGCGAGCCTGCTGGCGCAGGCTCTAGCGCCCCGCGGCCAAACGATTCAACCGTCTTCGGTGTAGCAAAGCAGGGTCACGCCAGCGAGCAGCGCGACGACGGCGGGCGCCCAGGCGGCGGCGAACAGCGGGATGATGTCGGCCTTGGCCAGGGCGCCGGCGAACTGATTGAAGAAGAACATCACGAATCCCAGCGCCACGCCCGCGCCCGCGAGCCCCGCCAGCCCGCCGAGTCGCGCCAGCCTCAGCGAGAACGCCGCCGCCAGGATCGACATGGCGGCGAACAGCACCGGCGTCGCCAGCAACTGGTGCAGCCGCAGGCGATAGCCCGACGCCGAGAACCCGGCCTGCTCGGTAAGCTGTATGGCTTTCGGCAGCCGCCAGAAGGCGATCGCCTCGGGCGAGGCCAGGCGCTCCATCGCCGCTTCGGCGTCCAGGGTGGAGCGGATCGAAAGGCTCTCCGAGCGGATCGATGAATCGCCGGCCGTAGCCTCGCGGACGTCCTTGAGCCGCCAGAAGCCGGGCATCAGGGTCGCTTCGCCCGCCTCGAGCCGGCGGCGGAAGACCGGGGTGCCGTGCTCGTTCTTCTCGTAGATGAACAGCGAGACGCCGCGCAGCGTGACCGCGCCACGCTTGGTGTCGCGGGCCTTGGCGTGGATCACGATCTGGCTGGTGTCATCGCCCTGGCGCAGCCAGATGTCCTGCGGCCGGTCGCCGAGGTAGTTGGCCATCATCCGCGAGCGCTCGAGCTCGAAGCGGGCGTTCAGGGCGGCGGCCATCGGGTTGATTCCGGCCACCGCGACGGCGCCGATCACGAAGGCCGCGGCGGCCGAGGGCAAGATGAAGCGCCAGGCCGAGATGCCGGCGGCGCGCATGGCCACCAGTTCGCTGCGCCGGTTCAGGCCGACGAAGGCGCTGATGCCGCCGAACAGGAAGCAGAACGGCAGCAGGATCTGGATCAGCGAGGGCGCGCGCAGCAGCGTCAGGCCCAGGATGCTGTCGGCGCCCACGTCGGCGCGGGTGCCCACCTGACCCGTCAGCTCCACGAACTGGATCAGCATGACGACGGAGGAAATGACCGCCAGCCAGGTCAGCACGCCCAGCAGCATGTAGCCGACGACATAGCGCTCGATGCGCCCCAGCCCCATCATGCCTGCGCCCCCGCCAGGCCGGCCGGCGCGCGCGGCCGCGTGATGTCGATGCGCCGGCTGACCTTCTGCCGGAAGATCGCCGCCATCGCGCCCCAGATGCACAGCAGCGGCACGGCGTACTGGGCGATGTTAAGCCAGGCGCTGTCCTCGCAGGCCGACTGCACCAGGAAGCCCATCAGCCGCACCAGCGCCGCGATCGCGCCGATCACCACGATCCGGCGGCCGTAGCCCAGCCGCGAGAACCCGCCGCCGATGATCGCCGCCAGCGCCAGGGCCATGAAGGCGATGTTGTAGAGCGGGGAGGCGAGGCGGGCGTTGCCCTCGGCCAGCAGCTCCAGCCGGTTGCGCCGCTCCCAGTCCTGCTGCAGGTCCGGGAAGAACAGCTCGTGCAGGTAGCGGTCGGACGGCTTGTAGTGGATCAGCTCGTCCGAGTTCGCCATCGGCGCCAAGTCGAAGACATACTCGTTGAACGTCAGGTAGTTCAGCACCCCGCGGCCCGAGAACTCCTGGTTCGAGCCGTTGGTCATGAACAGCACCGGCCGGCCCTGGGCGCGGCCCACGCGCCCCTTCTCGGCGGTGTAGGTGGTGGTGCCGCCGTCGGGCTTGATCTGGTGGATGAACAGGTTGCGCAGGTTGCCCTGGCCGTCGACGCTCTGGGCGTAGACGGTGAGGCCTGGGGCCGGTTCGGTGAACTCCCCCTCGCGGACCAGGGTAGCGGCCAGGTCGGTCCGAACCTGGAACAGCTCGCGCCGCAGTTCCCGGAACGATAGCGGCTGCACGAAGATGTTCATCACGAGCGCCAGGAAGGCGATGGTGCAGGCCAGCCGGATCGCCGGCGAGATCACCCGCCAGCGGCTCATGCCGCCCGCGAAGCAGACCACGATCTCCTGCTCTGTGTGCAGCCGGTTCAGCGCCACCAGCGCCGCCACGAACACGGCGATCGGCAGGATCAGGTTGATGAGCTGCGGCATGTACAGCAGCGTCACCTTCAGGAACACGAGCGCGCTCTGGCGCTGGTTCACGATCAGGTCCAGCCCCGCCAGGCTCTGCGAAAGCAGCGCGACCGCCGTCAGCGCCAGGGTCGCGAGGACGACCGGCCCCAGGAGCTGGCGGAGGAGATATCGGTCGATCAGGCGCATCTTGCGAAAAACGGGTAGTCCGGAGAATTAGACGCGCCCCGGCGGCGGACCTGTTCTAAACCATGCGTCGCCGCGCCGCACAACCGAACCGTGGGCGCGCAGACAGAGCCTCAGAGAGAGTACCGATGGATATCGAATTCGTCGCCCCTGGCGCGGGCGTCACCGCCAAGGCCGCCGTGGCCCGCATCGTCTTCGAGGGCGACAAGCAGGACGGCCCCATCGGTCAGGCCATGGCCGCCAGCCGTTTCACCGGCGGCAAGGGCCAGACGCTCGACATCCTGGCGCCGCAAGGCGTGGACGCAGCGCGCCTCGTCCTGGTGGGCGCTGGCAAGCGCGAGGCCTATGACGACCTGGCCGCCGAGCACGCCGCCGCCACGGCGTACAACACCGTCAAGGCGTCGGGCCTTGAGCTCCTGGTCGTGGAAGGCGCGGGCGGTGCGGAGCGGGCGGCCCACGCCGCCCTGGGCGTCCGCCTCGCGGCCTATCGGTTCGACAAGTACCGGACCAAGGAACCGGCGGAGAAGAAGCCGTCGGTGCTGAAGACGCTGGTCGCCACCGCCGAGGCGGATGCGGCGCTGGCTGCTTTCGCGCCGCTGGCCGCCCTGGCCGACGCCATCAGCTTCACCCGCGACCTGGTCTCCGAACCGCCGAACGTCCTCTATCCGGCCGAGTTCGCCGCCCGGGTGAAGGCGCTGGAGAGCCTTGGCCTCGAGGTCGAGATCCTCGGCGAGGCCGAGATGATGAAGCTGGGCATGGGCTCGCTCCTGGCTGTCGGTCAGGGCAGCATCCGCGAAAGCCAGCTCGCCGTGATCCGCTGGAACGGCGCCGCCGACAAGAACGCCCAGCCGGTGGCCTTCGTCGGCAAGGGCGTCTGCTTCGACACCGGCGGCATCTCGATCAAGCCGGCCGAGAACATGGAAGACATGAAGTGGGACATGGGCGGCGCGGGCGCCGTGGCCGGCCTCATGCACGTTCTGGCGGGCCGCAAGGCCAAGGTGAACGCCGTCGGCATCCTGGGCCTGGTCGAGAACATGCCCGACGGCAACAGCTACCGGCCCGGCGACGTCCTGACCTCCATGTCGGGCCAGACCATCGAGGTGGTGAACACCGACGCCGAGGGCCGCCTCGTGCTGGCCGATGCGCTCTGGTACTGCCAGGACCGCTTCAAGCCGAAGTTCATGGTCGACCTCGCCACCCTGACCGGCGCGATCATCATCGCCATCGGCAACGACCTAGCCGGCTGCTACTCGAACAACGAGGACCTGGCGGCCAACCTCCTGGCCGCCGCCAAGGCCGAGGACGAGGGCCTGTGGCGCATGCCGCTGCCCGAGGCCTACAACAAGCAGATCGACTCCATGATCGCCGACATGAAGAACACCGGCGGCCGGCCGGGCGGCTCGATCACCGCGGCGCTGTTCCTGCAGAAGTACGTCAACGGCACCCCGTGGGCCCACCTCGACATCGCCTCGACCGCCTGGAAGAAGCCTTCGTCGATCCCCACCAGCCCCGACGGCGCCACCGGCTTCGGCGTGCGGCTGCTGAACCGCATGGTGCGGGACAAGTACGAAGGCTGAGATGGCTGAGGCCGCCTGCGAGGTCTGGTTCTACCACCTGGAACGCACCGGGCTGGACCAGGCCTTGCCGGAACTCCTCGAGAAGACCTTGCAGAAGGGCTGGAGGGCCATCGTGCGCTCGTCCGTCGCCGAGCGGATCGACCATCTGGACGGCTGGCTCTGGAGCTATCGCGACGAGAGCTTCCTGCCGCACGCCCCGGCCGACGAGCCGGGCGCGGCGCGCCAGCCGGTCCTGCTGACCACGGGGACGGAGAACCCGAACGCCGCCGACGCCCTGTTCCTGATCGACGGAGCCGAGCCCGGCGAACTCGCGGACTACAAGCGCTGCGTGGTGCTGTTCGACGGCGGCGACGAGGACCAGCTTCGGAACGCCCGCGCACAATGGAGCGCTGTGAAGGCCCGCGGCCTGCCGGTGTCGTACTGGAAGCAGCAGGCTCGGGGATGGGAGAAACAGGCATGAAGCGCGCGATCCTTCTGGGTGCGCTGTTGGCCGTCGCGGCCTGCTCGACCGCCCCCGAGCCCGCACCCGCGCCGCCGCCTCCGCCGCCCAGCGCTCCGCCGCCGCCACCGGAGCCGGTCGCCGACATGTGCCGAGCGGGCGACTATCAGAACCTCGTCGGACGGCCGCGTTCGGAGATTCCGGTGCCCGTGAAGCCCGACCTGCAGCGCGTCGCCTGCACCACCTGCCCGGTGACCATGGACTTCAACCCCAATCGCCTGAACTTCTTCTTCGACGCCCAGACCGGGATCATCAAACAGGTGAAGTGCGGCTAGGGCGCCTTACCCCGGGATCTTCAGCCCCAACTCGCGCAGCAGCCCGATCCAGGCCTCCCGGCCCTTCGCGCGGCTGAACATCTTCTCTGCCGTCGCCCGGGCCGCGACGCGCAGCGGGCGCGAGGCCTCGGGGTCGCGGCACGCGGCGATCAGCGCGTCCGACAAGGCCGCGACGTCGAAGAACGGCAGCAGGCGGCCGTTCACGCCGTCCTGGATCGCGTCGCGCACCGGCCCGGTGTCCGAGCCGATGACGTAGCAGCCCGAGGCCATCGACTCCGCCAGCGACCACGAGAGCACGAAGGGGTAGGTGTAGTAGACGTGGGCGACGCCCAGGCGCAGCGCCGCCAGCATCCGTGCGTGCGGCACGCGGCCCAGGAAGTGCACCCGGGCGGGATCGTAGTCGACGCCTTCGAAGCACACATCGCGCCAGGTCCGTCCGTCCGCGGTCGGCGCCCCGTAGGGCTTGCGGGTGGGATCCCCGATCAGCAGCACCTGGGCGTCCGGAACCTCGGCCAGCAGGCGGGGCAGGGACCGCGCCAGGATGTGCAGCCCACGCAGCGGCTCCATGTGGTTGTTCACGTGGGTGATGACCGGCGTGCCGGGCGCGATGACCCGGCCGTCGGCCAGGGCGAACGGTTCCGCGGGCGCCGGCCGGATCGCGTCGATGTCGACGCCCTCGTGGATGATGCGCACCGCGTCCTGAAAGCGGCGGGGCAGGGTCCCGGCCTGGAAGCGGGTGGGCGTCACGATCGCGTCCGCCTCGGCATAGGCCATGGCCATCATGCCGTTCTTCGCGTCGGCGCGCAGGACGGTGTCGATGTCGGGCGTCCCGAACTCCGGGTCGAAGCCCACGTCGTAGCCGCGGCCGTGGTAGTAGAACTCGGCGAAGGTGACGGTCCTGGCGTTCGGGAAGACCTCGGAGAGGAACGTCATCTCGCCCCATCCGGGGTGGCCAACGATCACGGCCGGGTCCCAGCCCTCAAGTTTCAGCGCCTGGGCCGCGTCATAGGCGCCGCGCGCGCGGATCAGGTCGGCCTCGGCCCGCGTGGCCAGGTGGAAGATGCCCGGCGTCGATCCGCGCGCCAGGGCGTATCGGGCGAGCTTGACGCCGTTCAGGGCGGTCGAGTGCTCCTGGCCCAGCGCGATGCACGGCACGCCGCGGGCCAGCAGCGTCTGCACCAGGTCCCCGAACTGGCCGGGGAAGTTGTTGTGGACGAAGAGCACGCCGTTCGACATGGCCGGCCTTTAGCGTGGGGAGCCCGCCTGCGCCAAGGCTTCGGAGCCTCGCGGCTTCGCAACTCCCGGCCGTCGGTCCTGCGACGCTCGAAGAGCGAAGCAGGATGGTGCGGATGAGAGGAGTCGAACCTCCACGCCTCGCGGCGCTGGAACCTAAATCCAGTGCGTCTACCAATTCCGCCACATCCGCGTGGGGTAGGGGCCCTGCCATCGCGGGCGGCGCGGTCCGCGTCAAGGGGCAGGGGGCTTGGAGGGGCCGGCCTCACGTGACATAAGGGCCGCTTCGCGCCGCCGGGCCCTGTTCGGCGGCCTTCCCCGTTTGGCTTTGAGACGGACAGGGCGCACCGACGCGCTCGGGTCCGGGAAACTTGAGAATGTCGATGCAAATCGTTGAGAAGTCTGGCGAAGGCCTGAGCCGCGTTTACGGCGTGACGGTCCCCGTCTCCGATCTGGCCGAGCGCCTTGAAGCGCGGATCAAGGAGATCGCCCCGACCCTCAACGTGAAGGGCTTCCGCCCCGGCAAGGTGCCGCCGGCCCACGTCCGTCGCCTGTACGGCAAGTCGCTGATGAGCGAAGTGGTCCAGCAGAGCCTGACCGAGACCACCCAGAAGATCCTGGACGACAACAAGCTGCGCCCGGCCGGCGAGCCCGAGCTGAAGCCGGAAGGCGACATCGACGCGGTGATGGATGGCAAGGCCGACCTCGCCTACGAGCTGTCGATCGACCTGATGCCGGAATTCGAGCCGGTGGACGGCGCCACGCTGTCGCTGACCAAGCCGGTCTACACGCCCACCGACAAGGAAGTGGACGAGGCCGTGGCCGAACTGGCCAGCCAGAACAAGAACTACGAAGCCAAGACCGGCAAGACCGTGAAGGCCAAGGACGGCGACCAGGTCCTGATCGACTTCGTCGGCAAGATCGACGGCGTCGCCTTCGAGGGCGGCACGGCCGAGGACACCCCGCTGGTGCTGGGGTCGGGCAGCTTCATCCCGGGCTTTGAGGAACAGCTGGTCGGCGCCAAGCCCGACAGCGACGTGCTCGTCAAGGTGACCTTCCCGGCTGAGTACCAGGCCGCGAACCTGGCCGGCAAGGAGGCCGAGTTCGAGGTGAAGGTGAAGGAAGTCCGCGGCCCGGTGGAAGCCGCCGTCGACGAGGAGTTCGCCACCCGCCTGGGCCTCGAGAGCCTCGAGAAGCTCAAGGAGCTGATCAAGAGCAACCTGGAAGAACAGTACGCCGGCGCCTCGCGCTTCAAGCTGAAGCGCGCCCTGCTCGACGAGCTGGACGCCAAGCACGACTTCCCGCTGCCGCCCAAGATGGTCGAGGCCGAGTTCGCCTCGATCTGGGGCCAGGTGCAGCAGGACAAGGAATCCGGCCAGCTGCCGCCCGAGGACGCCGAGAAGTCCGAGGAGCAGCTCACCAAGGAATACCGCAAGATCGCCGAGCGCCGCGTGCGCCTGGGCCTGGTGCTGGCCGAGATCGGCCGCGCCAACAACGTCCAGGTGACCGAGCAGGAGCTGAACGAGGCGATCCGCCGCGAAGCCATCAAGTACGGTCCGCAGGCCCAGCAGGTGTTCAACCTGCTGCGCGAGAATCAGAACGCCCAGGCCCAGCTCCGCGCCCCGATCTTCGAGGACAAGGTGGTCGACCTCATCGTCTCCAAGGCCAAGGTCAAAGAGAAGAAGGTCAGCAAGGACGAGCTGATGAAGGAAGACGACCTGCCGGACGGCTATTCCGAATAATCGGCCGCTCATCCCCGCGAATGCGGGGACCCAGGCTTGAGATATAGCGAAGGCCCCGGACGCAAGCCCGGGGCCTTTTCTTTGCCTCCGCCCGCGCAGCGGCGGGTGGCCGAGGGGGCGCGACGATGTCGGCGCCGCGCCAAGAGCAGACGTTCGGGGTGCGGCGGGAATGGGCGGCCCGATCTGCGCAAGGCGGAAAGCTTTTCGGTTTCAGGCTTTACGGGCGATTCAGGAAGGTTCGGTATGGCCAGCCGGATGCGGCCTTTCGCACCCATGTTCCGGGTCATCCGCTCCGCCAGTCGTGCGGTCGCGGCGGCGCGGCCGGCCCAGCGGAAGTTCAGACGCATCTCGACCCGGCTGACGGTCCTCTACGCGGGCCTCTTCGGCGCGGTGCTGCTTGTGGTCTCGCTCGCCGTGTTCCTCGCGATCTCGGGCGCTGCCGAGCGGCAGGTGCGCAGCGAACTCGCAGCCACGGGCACAGTCTTCGATCGTGTCTGGTCGCTGCGGTCCGAGCGCCTGCAGGAAGGCGCAAGCCTGCTCTCCCGCGACTTCGGCTTCCGCGCGGCAGCAGCGACCCGCGACGCCCCAACGATCGCCTCGGCGCTGGAAAACCTCCGACGCCGCATGGGTGTGGACTACGCGTTCATGGTCGACGCCGACGGGCAGGTCATCGGCGCCGACTTCGCCGCCGTGGACCGGGCGGCGCTGTCCAAGGCCTTTGAGGCCGCAGACGACCCGTCGGGCGTCTTCATGCTGGGCGGCGAGCCGCACCAGTTGGTCAGCGCGCCGGTGCTGTCGCCCGAGCGGATCGGCTGGGTGGTGTTCGCCGTCCGCCTGGACGCCAAGGAGATGCGCGCTCTGGAGCGCCTGTCGGCCATTCCCCTCGACGCCATCGTCCTGCATCGCGCAGCGGATGGGAGCTGGACCAATCCCAGGGCCGGCGCAGAGCTCGATAGCTTGGCCGTGCGCAGGGTGATCGACGCCTCGCTGACGACCAACGCCGGGCCCGCGATCCTGAAACTCGAGACTGGACCCACGGTGGCGCTCGTGAAGCGCCTGCCCGCCATCGAGGCGAACGGCGGAGCCGTTCTGCTGTTGCGCTATCCTCTGGCGCTGGCGCTGGCGCCCTATCGGCCCTTGTTGGTCATCGTCGGCCTGATGGGTCTGGCCGGCATGGCGGTGGTGAGCTGGGGCAGCTGGGCGCTGGCGCGCGGCGTCACCCGGCCGATTTCGGCCCTGGACGAGGCGGCTCAACGGCTGCAGCGCGGCGAGGACGCCCGGGTGGCGATAGAGAGCGGCGACGAGATCGGCCGACTGGCCGAGAGCTTCAACGCCATGGCCGCCGAGATGCGAGAGCGCGAGCGCAAGATCACCCATCAGGCGCTGCACGACCTGGAGACCGGCCTCCCCAACCGGCTGGCGCTGGAGCGCGTGACCGAGGGCTTCACGAACCGGCCACCCGGCCAGGTGTTCGTGTGCGTGCTTGGCCTCGACCGCTTCAGCCACATGCGCCACGCCATCGGCCACAAGCTGGCCGCGGAGACCGTGCGGATGGTCGGCGACCGTCTCGCCGGCCTGGCCCCGGCCTGCGGCGTGGCGCGGATCTCGGCCGATATGCTCGGCTTCGTCCTGACCGGCGAAGACGAGACCGTGGTCCTGGGCGACGCGGCGTCCCTGATCGCCGCCCTTGAGCGGCCGGTGCGCGTGGCCGGCGAGCCCATCGACGTGGCGCTCAGCCTTGGCCTGGCGCCGCTCGAGGACGGCCAGGCCGCCGCCTCGGTGGAACGGGGCAGCATCGCGCTCGATCAGGCGCGCGCGAGCCGCCGGCAAATCGCCGTCTTCAACGCCGAGGCCTACGGCGACCCGGCTGCGAACCTCAGCCTGATGTCCAACCTGTTGACCGGCATCCTGCAGGACCAGCTCGTTCTCTGGCACCAACCCAAGTACGACATGCGCGCGCGCGCCGTGACCGGCACGGAGGCGCTCGTGAGATGGAACCATCCCACCCGCGGGATGATCTTCCCCGACGTCTTCATCACCATGGCCGAGGAGACCGGCCATATCCGCACTCTCACCGAATGGGTGGTGCGGCGCGCCGTCGAGGATCAGCGCGCCCTGGCCGAACGCGGTCACGAGATCAGCGTGGCGGTGAACATCTCGGGCCGCGTTCTGGGCGAGCCCGACTTCGTCGCCTTCTGCGCCGAGGCGGTGAGGGGGGCGGCAGGCAAGGTCTGCTTCGAGGTCACGGAGACCGCGGTGATCGAGAACCCGGAAGTGGCGCTGGGCATGCTGGACGCCTTCGCTGATATGGGAATCTCCATTTCGATCGACGACTATGGCTCAGGCCTCTCGTCGCTGGCCTACCTCAAGCAGATCCGTGGCCACGAGCTGAAGCTGGACCGCGGCATCGTGAAGGACGTGACCGTCAGTCAGCGCGACGCCCTGATCGTCCGGTCCACCATCGACCTGGCCCACAGCCTGGGGCTGCGTGTTGTCGCGGAAGGGATCGAGACCGAGGACTGTTTTTCGGTGCTGGCCGCCATGGGCTGCGACATGGCCCAGGGATATCTGATCGCCAAGCCTCAGCCGCTCGACCAGCTCGTGGCGTTCCTGACCGAAAGCCAGCCCGCGCAGAGCCGAATCTAGCCCAATACCCTTACCGGGCCTGCGAAGGTCGCAGGTCGATGGTGATGGCGGTGCGTTGCGCCGCGCCGGCCACTGCCAACGCCCGGCCTGCGAGCGTGCGAGATTTGAGGTCCGGGTGCCAGACCGTCAACTGACCCGCCCCGCCCGGAACGTCCTGCACGGTGGCCGCCCCATCGGCCCCCGACTTCGCCGCGTAGGGGGTCTCGGTCACGTAGATGAAAGCTATCATCGAGTCGTGGATGTTGCAGCCCAGCGAGACGGCGCCCGGCTTGTCGAACGTCACCGTCCGGCTTTCGTCCTTCCCGTAGAGCTTCAGCTCGAACTTCTTGGGCGCCGAGAACGAGTAGACGTGGTGGCGCACCTTGTCCTTGTTGGGGAAGCTCACGGTCGAGCCCAGTGGCACGATCAGGACGTAGGGGCTGAACTGAACGTTCTGCTGCGCCATGACCATCGGCCAGCTCACCCGCATGGGCTTGCCGGCAGGGACACCGCCTGCCGGACGGATCATCACCACGGCGTTCGGCACGGGCTTGCCGGCCGCATCGCGGACATCGACCGTGATGTCGCCGGCCATCGCCGGAGAGGCCAGGAGGGCGGCGGTCAGGCCGAGCACGAGAGGTTTCATGGCGTGATCAGTACCGCCGTTCGCCTGAACCAGATGTAAAGCTTCAACTGATAGTCGAGCTCGAACAATCTGGTGTTGGGGCTGCAGTTCATGAGACGGTGTTGCATCGCGCTGTTGGTCGGCGTTGCGTCACTTCTGTGCGGCGGGGCGGCCTCGGCCGATGAACTGCGCCCACTGGGCAAGCTTCTGCTCACCGGCGGGGTAACGAGCATAGAGGGCTCCGGCGGGGGCGGCCTGGCCAGCTGGGCCACGATCACCGGGTACGAGACCCGCGACGGTGTCGGCGCCAACATTCACGCCACCTTGGTGGAGCTGCCGGATTACCAGTTCCGGGCCTACGGCGCAGCGGTCGGCCTCTTCGACCGGATCGAGCTATCGTACGCCCGCCAGAATTTCGACACCCAGCGCACGGGCGCCAAGCTGGGCCTGGGCGACGGCTTCACCTTCCACCAGGACGTGGTGGGCGTGAAGGTCAGGGTGCTGGGCGACGCCGTGTACAATCAGGACACCTGGGTCCCGCAGGTCGCGATAGGCGCCCAGTATAAGAACGCCGCCAAGGCCCCGATCATTGCGCTCTTGGGCGGCCAGGACGACGACGGCGTCGACTACTACGTTTCGGCCACCAAGGTGCTGCTCGCCGAGAGCGTCGTCTTGAATGGTACGGTCCGCGCCACCCGGGCCAACCAGACCGGCCTGTTGGGGTTCGGCGGCCCTGGCGGCAAGGACGACTACACCCTGCAGTTCGAAGGCTCAGCCGGCGTGCTGCTGTCGAAGCGCCTGCTGGTCGGCGGCGAATACCGTTCCAAGCCCAACAACCTGGGGCTCAAGGAAGACGACTGGTGGGACCTGTTCGCGGCCTATGCGGTGAACAAGAACCTCTCGGTGACAGCGGCCTACGCCGACCTCGGGACCGTCGCCACCTACAAGGGCCAGCGTGGCCTCTACCTCTCCGTTCAGGCAGGCTTCTGATGATGAAGGTCCTCATCCTTCTTGCGGCCCTAGCCGCCGGTGCGCCGCCTGAGAACCCCAATCCGCAGCACCCCGACGAGGAGGCCGTGGCTCCCTACACCCAGTCCGACGCCAACGCCGGATCCAAGCCCTTCGAGGGCGACGCCATGTGGAAGGCCTTCCACGGCCAGGCTGGCGTGGACCGCGTGGTCGATGAACTCGTCGACCTCAGCCTCAAGGATCCGCGCATCCAGGGCATCTTCGAGGCCCACGACATGGTGCGGCTGCGCCGGACGCTGAAGGAGCAGTTCTGCTACATCCTGAATGGCGGCTGCACCTATTCCGGCCGGGACATGCGAAGCGCCCACAAGGACCTCGGCATACAAAACGCCGACTTCAACGCCCTGGTCGAACATCTCCAGACCGCGATGGAGAAGGAGAAGATCGGCTTCCGCGACCAGAACCGCTTCCTGGCAAAACTCGCCCCGATGCAGCGGTCGACGGTCGAGCGCTGATGGCCTTCGCCTAGGGCCGGCCGCCTGCGCAGGCCCGGCTCGCCGAGTTCCCCTAGAGCGAGCGCAGGTGCCTCAACGCCTCGCCGTTCTCCACCTGGGCGCGGCGCTCATTGATGGCGCGGTGCAGGTCCAGGGCTTCGGCCGGGTCGAGCGGCATGAAAGCGGCTTCAAGGTCTTCGAAGGCGGCGGCCACGGTTTCGGGCACGCGTTCCTGCGGCATGTCCATAAGGTCGTCTCCCATCAGCCCCGCCACGGCGGAGCCCTCTCCCACGATTAAGGTATCATTCACCTGTCACAGCCGCCAACGGCCCAGGCGCGCGAAACGCCCGCGGCGCGATCACAGTGTGGTGTGGAAGGTCATGCCCCTGCGATATCCAGGTGACCGCTGGTCTTCGGGATTGACGGGCCAGAAATCGGTGAACCGTGATCAGGAATCGGTTGGCTTCCGCGGCGGCGCGGACGTAACGTGTTTTTCTAACGCCGCGTCGGGGCGCGGAGCCATCTCTGCCCAGCGCAGAGTTCGACTTCCTGGCCCCGGGAGCAGAGCGATCCGGGAAGGAAGCGAGTGTTGCAGCGCACGCGTGAGCTTGAGTCCGACTACTTTCACAAGGTCGTAGACTGCCAGTGGGCCTGCCCGGCCCATACCCCCGTCCCAGAGTACATCCGCCTGATCGCCGAGGGCCGTTACTCCGACGCCTACATGATCAACTGGAAATCGAACGTCTTCCCGGGGATCCTCGGGCGGACCTGCGATCGTCCCTGCGAGCCCGCCTGTCGAAGAGGCCGGGTGGAAGAGGAGCCGGTGGCGATCTGCCGCCTGAAGAGGGTGGCGGCCGACAACAAGTCCGACGTCACCTCCCTGATGCCGCCGCCCGCCGCCGCGCCCAACGGCAGGAAGATCGCCCTCGTGGGCTGCGGCCCGGCCTCGCTCACCGTCGCCCGCGACCTCGCCCCGCTCGGCTACCAGCTCACCATCTTCGACGGCGAGGCCCGCTCCGCCGGGATGATCCGCAGCCAGATCCCGCGCTTCCGCCTGCCGGAGGAGGTGATCGACGAGGAGGTCGGCTACGTCCAGGCCCTGGGTGGCGTGGAGATGCGCTTCGGCCAGCGGATCGACAGCCTGAAGGCCCTGCTGGCGGAGGACTACGACGCCGTGTTCATCGGCTCCGGCGCGCCGCGCGGCCGCGACCTGGACCTGCCGGGCCGCCAGGAGGCCGCCGCGAACATCCACATCGGCATCGACTGGCTTTCGTCGGTCTCGTTCGGCCACATCGAGAAGATCGGCCGCCGCGTCATCGTGCTGGGCGGCGGCAACACCGCCATGGACTGTTGCCGCACCTCGCGCCGCCTGGGCGGCGAAGACGTGAAGGTGATCGTCCGCTCCGGCTTCGAGGAGATGAAGGCGTCCCCCTGGGAGAAGGAGGACGCCATGCACGAGGACATCCCGATCCTCAACATGCGCGTGCCCAAGGCCTTCACCCACGAGGATGGGCGGCTCACCGGCGTGCTGTTCGAGGTCGTGAAGGCGGAGACCGACGCGCGGGGCCGACGCCGGCTCGTCCCCGCGGGCGAGCCGGACGAACACTACGAGTGCGACGACGTGCTGGTGGCCGTGGGCCAGGAGAACGCCTTTCCCTGGATCGAGACGGATATCGGCCTGGCGTTCGACGAGTGGCGCATGCCGCAGGTCGACCCGGCCACGTTCCAGTCGACGCTGCCCAACGTCTTCTTCGGCGGTGACGCCGCCTTCGGGCCGAAGAACATCATCTGGGCGGTGGCCCAGGGCCACGAGGCGGCCATTTCGATCCACAAGTTCTGCCAGGGCGAGGACGTGAGCGCCCGCCCGGCGCCGGGCGTGACCCTCGTGAGCCAGAAGATGGGCATCCACGAGTGGAGCTACGACAACGACGTCTCCAACGACCACCGCTACCGCGTGCCCCTGCGCGACAAGGGCGAGGCGCTGAAGGACGTGCGGCTGGAGGTGGAGCTGGGCTTCGACCGCGAGCTGGGCCTGCGCGAGGCGCAGCGCTGCCTGAACTGCGACGTCCAGACCGTGTTCGCCGACAAGCTGTGCATCGAGTGCGACGCCTGCGTCGACATCTGCCCGATGGACTGCATCACCTTCACCGAGGACGCGGCCGATAGCGAAGAGGGGGAGGCGGATCTGCGCACCCGCCTGAAGGCGCCGGCGACCGACCTGACCCAGGACCTCTACGTCTCGGGCAAGCTGCCCACCGGCCGGGTGATGGCCAAGGACGAGGACGTCTGCCTGCACTGCGGCCTCTGCGCCGAACGGTGCCCGACCGGCGCGTGGGACATGCAGAAGTTCTATCTCGAGATGACGCATGCGGAGGGCGCGGCCCGTGCGTGAGCCCCGGATCAACGACTTCGTCGTCAAGTTCGCCAACGTCAACGGCTCGGGCTCGGCCAGCGCCAACGGCCTGTTCGCGCGTTCGGTGATGCGGATGGGCGTGCCGGTCGCGGCGCGCAACATCTTCCCGTCCAACATCCAGGGCCTGCCCACCTGGTACGAGGTGCGGGTCACCGAGGCGGGACACCTGGGGCGGCGCGGCGGCGTCGACCTGATGGTGGCCATGAACCCGCAGACCTGGGACCGCGACCTCGCCGAGATCGAGGCCGGCGGCTTCCTGTTCTATGACTCCACCAAGCCGATGCCGCTCTCGCGTTTCCGCGACGACATCACCATCATCGGCGTGCCGCTGACGGCCATGTGCAACGAGGCCTACGAGCTTCCGCGCGAGCGCCAGCTGTTCAAGAACACCATCTATGTCGGGGCCTTGGCGGGACTTCTTGGCATCGACCCGCTCGCCATCGAGGCCCTGCTGGTGGAGGACTTCAAGGGCAAGGACCGGCTGATCGCCGCCAATATCGAGGCCCTGCGCATGGGCCTGGACTACGTCCGCTCCAACCTGGCTCCGCTGCCGCTGCAGGTGCGCCCCGCCGACGCGGTGGGCGACCGGATCTATGTCGAGGGCAACAACGCCGCCGCCCTCGGCGCGGTCTATGGCGGCGCCACCGTCTGCGCCTGGTACCCGATCACGCCATCGACCTCCCTGGCCGAGGCTTTCACCAGCTATTGCCATGACTTGCGGACGGATCCTGAGACCGGAAAGGCCCGCTGCGCCATCATCCAGGCCGAGGACGAGATCGCCTCGATCGGCATGGTGGTCGGCGCCGGCTGGAACGGCTGCCGCGCCTTCACGGCCACCTCCGGCCCCGGCGTCTCGCTGATGACGGAATTCATAGGTCTCAGCTACTTCGCCGAGATTCCTGCGGTGATCTTCGACGTCCAGCGGGGCGGCCCGTCCACCGGCATGCCCACGCGCACGCAGCAGGCCGACCTGCTGGCCGCCGCCTACGCCGGCCACGGCGACACCAAGCACCCCATGCTGCTGCCCGCCGATCCGGGCGAGTGCTTCGAGATGGGCGCCCAGGCCTTCGACCTGGCCGACCGGCTGCAGACCACCGTCTTCGTCATGCTCGACCTCGACATCGGCATGAACGAGTGGCTGACCGAGCCCTTCCGCTGGGACGACAGCCGCCGGCTCGACCGCGGCAAGGTGATGACCGCCGAGATGCTCGAGGCGGGCGCCGACTTCGGCCGCTACAAGGAGGTGGACGGCGACGGCATTCCGTACCGCACCTATCCCGGAACCCACCCGACGAAGGGCGGCTACTTCACCCGCGGCACGTCGCGCAATCCCTACGCCCGCTACTCGGAGGAGGGGGCGGTCTATGTCGACAACATGGAGCGCCTGCTCCGCAAGTTCGACACCGCCAAGAGCCTGGTCCCAGCCCCCATCCTGCGCCCCGCGAAAGGCAAGGCGACCGAGGGCGTCATCTACTTCGGATCCACCACGCCCGCGATGCACGAGGCGCTGGAGATGCTGGAGGCGCAGGGCCTGCGCCTCGACGCCCTGCGCGTTCGCGGCTTCCCCTTCGCCGACGAGGTGTTCGACTTCATCGCCCAGCATGAGCGCGTCTACCTGGTTGAACAGAACCGCGACGCCCAGCTGCGCACCCTGGTGATCACCGAGGGCGACGTCGACCCGGCCAGGCTGGTCTCGATCCTCCACTACGACGGCACGCCGATCACCGCCCGGTTCATCGCCGGCGCCATCGGCCAGCGCATGCAGACAGCCCAGGCCGGAACGGGCCGTGTAGAGGCCGCCGAATGACCTACATCCTCAAGCCCCAGCTGCATCATCCCAGCCTGCCCACCAACAGCCTGGGCTACACCCGGCGCGACTACGAGGGCTCGGTCTCCACCCTCTGCGCCGGCTGCGGCCACGACAGCATCTCGTCCGCGATCATCCAGGCCTGCTTCGAGCTGGAGCTGCCGCCCCACCGCGTCGCCAAGCTCAGCGGCATCGGCTGCTCGTCCAAGACGCCGGACTACTTCCTGGGCGCCAGCCACGGCTTCAACACCGTCCACGGCCGCATGCCCTCGGTGCTGACCGGCGCCAACCTCGCCAACCGCGAGCTGATCTACCTGGGCGTCTCGGGCGATGGCGATAGCGCCTCCATCGGCCTCGGCCAGTTCGCCCACGCCATCCGGCGCGGCGTCAACATGCTCTACATCGTCGAGAACAACGGCGTGTACGGCCTGACCAAGGGGCAATTTTCCGCCACGTCGGACAAGGGCTCCAAGTCCAAGCGCGGCGTGGTCAACCACGACGCCGGCATCGACATGGTCAGCCTGGCGCTGCAGATGGGCGCCACCTTCGTCGGCCGCTCATTCTCGGGCGACAAGGCCCAGCTCGTCCCGCTCATCAAGGCCGGCCTGGCCCACAAGGGCGCCGCCTTCATCGACTGCATCAGCCCCTGCGTGCAGTTCAACAACCACAACGGCTCGACCAAGAGCTTCGACTATGTGCGCGAGCACAACGAGGCGGTGAACCGGCTGGACGTCATCACCCCGCGCGACCCGATCCACGTGGACTACAAGCCCGGCGAGACGGTGCGCGTGCAGCAGCACGACGGCTCCATCCTGTCGCTGCACAAGCTGAACGAGCTCTACAACCCCGGGAGCCGCGCCCAGGCGCTCGGCTACCTCCAGGCGCGGCAGGCGAGGGGCCAGATCGTCACCGGCCTGCTCTTCGTCGACCCCGAAGCCGGCGACCTCCACGACGCCGTCGGCACGGTGGACACGCCCCTCAACCAGCTCGCCGAAGCCGAACTCGTCCCCGGCCAGTCCGCCCTCGACCGCATCAACGCGTCGCTGCGGTAGCGGCCGCCCGGGCGCACGCCGCCGGCGCCGGCGGAACCACGGCGCCGCTTCGTGGTTTGCGAACCACCTCGGACGCCGATGGCGGCGCCGGGCGGGAGAGCCGGATGATCGCACGCGTTCGGAAGTTCTGGCGCAGCCTCGCGGACGCCTTCTGGGTGCTGCCGGCCGCCATCGTGGTCCTCCTCGCCGGGCTGGGCCTGCTGGTGGTCGATATCCAGCGTTGGGGCGCCCTGCCGGACTGGCTGCCGTCGGGCTGGATCTATGGCGGCGGAGAGACCGGAGCCCGCACCCTGCTGGGCGCCATGGCGTCGTCGACCATCGGCGTCGCCGGCACCCTGTTCTCGATCACCATCGCCGCCCTCTCCCTGGCGTCCAGCCAGATGGGCCCGCGCCTGCTGCGCAACTTCGTCAGGGACCGCGGCAACCAGCTGACCCTCGGGGTGCTGCTGGGCGCCTTCGCCTACGCCCTGATCGTCCTGCGGTCGGTAAGGGGCGGGGAAGAGAGCCCGTTCGTCCCGTCGCTGGGGGTCACGGTCGGCCTCGTCCTGTCCGGCGCCTGCATCGCCCTGATGGTCTACTTCGTTCACCACGTCGCGACCCGGATCAACGTCGATACCGTGATCGACCTGGTCTATGACGACGTCCGGCGCGACATCGATCGCCTGACCTGGCCAGACAGGGACGAGCCCGCCCTCGTCGACATCGACTGGCGCGGCGCCGCCGCCGTCCGGTTCGAGACCTCGGGCTACCTGCAGCAGATCGACGCCGGGGGCCTCGCCGAATGGGCGGCGGAGCACGACACGACCATTCGCCTCCTCGTGCGGCCGGGCATGTTCGTCTACCCCGGCGCGCCCATCGCCCTGGTCAGTCCGCCGGTGGAGGGCGCCGGCGAGGCGTTGCACGACGCGACCGCCCTGAGCGCCCAGGCGGGCGGGGCCGACGACCTGACCTATCCGGTCCTGCAGCTCGTCGAGGTGGCGGTGCGGGCCCTCTCGCCCGGCATCAACGATCCCCGCACGGCGATCAGCGTTCTGGACCGCCTGGGCGCGACGCTCGCCCGGCTGGCGTCGCGCGAGTTCCGCAGCGGCGTGATCCGCCACGACGGCCAGCCCCGGCTGCTGATCCCGGACCTCACCTACGACGACCTGATCCAGGCGATGTTCCCGATGATCCGCCAGGCGGCCGGGCGCACCCCCGCGGTGCTGCTTCATCTCATGACGGTGCTGAGCGCGGTGGCCGGGATCGAGCCGCGGGACGAGCGGATCTCCGCCCTTCGCCGGACGGCCGAGGAGGTGGTCGAGGAAGGCCGCGTCGGGGTCGCCAACCGCTTCGACCTTGAGGCGCTCGACGCCGCCCATCAGGCCTTTCTGGCGACCATCGTCAGCCGATGACGCGACGCCGGCGGAGTTCGGCGGTCACCGCGCCGGCGCCCGCAACCCCGCCCACGCCTGCCACGCCGCATAGGCGCCCACCAGCACCGCGGCGCCCAGGGCCAGCGCCGCCACGTCGCCCTTGGCTGCGCGCTCGGCGACCCACACCGCCGCCAGCCCCCAAGCCACCGGCACGCCATAGGCCGCCAGCCGCGTGGCCCGCAGCACGGCCAGGGCCACGATCAGCACCGCCACGATCCCGGCGCACGCCGCCGTCCGCGCCACGCCGTCCAGCAGGCCCTCGGCGGTCATCACCGTCAGGATGTTCAGCGCCGACGCCACCGTCAGCCACCCGGCCAGCATCCCCAGCGGCCACAGCACCAGGGCCCGCTCGGCCCACGAAAACGCGTCGAGACGGAGGGGGCCCAACGCCCGCACAAGCCCCCAGACCAGATACCCCGCCGACACCACGATGATCGCCACCGTCAGCCAGCGCGCGTCCAGCGCCGAGGCCCAGATCCACAGGCCCGTCCCGACGATCGCCACCACCGCCGGCCCCGCCACCGCGTCGACCAGCGCGTCGTCCCGCCGGCGGGGCAGGGCCTGATAGATGGCGAACGCCACCAGGCCCGCGTAGATCACGCTCCAGATCGAAAAGGCGTAGCCGGCCGCCCGCAGGGTGCCGTCGCCGCTGCGGGAAAACTCCGCCGCCGTCAGGCCCACGCCGGCGCCCATCTGCACGATCGGCGAGGCGATGGCGAACACCACGGCGGCGACGATCGCGATCTGGCGGGCGGTCATGAGTTGGGCTTGTCCTCGTCCTTGTCGGCCTTCGCCTTGCTGGCGGCGGGGATATAGAGGCCGGTGGCGGCGCTCGCCAGCCAGCCCTCGGGCCGGAACCGCGGGCCGTATTCCGCGCACGGGTCCGGGTCCTCGATCTTGCGGCTCTTGTGGTCCTTCGGCGTCATCACCGCCCCCACCGTGTCGCCGAACGGCTCGGCGAACTGCAGGGCGTCGCCGATGCGGCTCAGCGACGGATCGTCGGTGCCGATCGGCGTGGCGTTGCGGTTCCAGACCAGGGCGGCGGCCTGCTTGCCGTCCCGCCCGATCATCTCGGCCTCGGCGCCCAGCCCGCCCACCGTGCCCGGCACGCGCAGGCCCAGGGGCCCGGGAATGAAGAAGCCGCTGGCCGCCGACAGCGCCGAGGCCGCCCGGCCCGTCGGCTCCACCCGCGTCACCACCGCCCGCACCTCGGCGTCGGCCTTCTCGGCCCCGGTGGCTCCAGGCCGCGCCAGGGCGAACCGCTCGGTCAGCTCGAAACACAGCTGCGCGTCCACCTCCCGCAGCAGCACCTCGCGCTCCTGCGGCGTCAGCCAGGCGGTGTCCTTGTTCTGCGCCAGCCGCGCCGGCCGGATCGTCACCCGGCTTACGTCCGCCAGCCGGTCCTTGTCGCTGCGCCGGACCACGCTGGTCCGCACCGTCCCGTCCTTGGCCTCCAGCCCGTCATAGCTGGAAAGCTGCCCGGAATAGCGCCCCGGCGTCGCGCACGCCGCCAGCGCCGCCGGCAGCAGGAACAGCAAGGCATGTTTCACGGCGAACTCCCGACAAGGCTCAGCCGCCGAACGCGCCATCGGCGGGGAAGTTGCGGAGGAGGGGACCGCCCACCCGCTCCTCCCCTGCGCAGCGGGGGAGATGGATCGGCGCCCCGCGCCGAGACGGAGGGGGCGCTGCCCACACCAGGCCCAGATCAGCACGACCGCGGACCCCACCATGATCGCCACGGACGGCCACCGCGCGTCGAACGCCGACGCCAGGATCCAGGCCCCGCAGCCGGCGACCGCCACCGCCGATGGCCCCGCCACCCGCGCCAGCAACGGGTTGGGCCGCAAAGCGGACCGTCAGCAGCTCTCACCTAGTTTAACGGTTCTCGACCGATTTCTAGATCCTTCGTGACCCAACAAGACCTCTAGGATTACAGCTCTTCGCTGATTAAATGGCGAGCGCTACCGTGGGATGATAGCAAGGCGGTGTCGTTTAGGGGCGACGGGGGCGGCATGAAAATCGAGAAAATCCGAATACAGAACCTGCGTGCGTTTGAAGATGAAGAAGTAATTTTCGACGACTATACGGCGCTTGTCGGGGCCAACGGAGCCGGCAAATCCACGGTGCTATGCGCGCTGAATATTTTCTTCCGGGAAGTCGAGAATGCCTCGACAAATATGAGCGAGCTGGATGCTCAGGACTTTCATCTCCAGAACACCGACCAACCAATCGTCATCACTGTCACCTTCACAGACCTGAGCGAGGCGGCGCAGGCGAGCTTTGCGGGCTACGCGCGGCAGGGACGCCTCACAATCTCAGCGGAAGCGACTTTCGATCCGACCACCGGCCATGCTGCAGTCGAGCAGTTTGGACAGCGCCTAGGAATTCCGATCTTCAAGGCCTTCTTCGGCGCGGAGAAGGCAGGTGAGAAAGTCGATGTGCTTCGGGATCGCTACGCAAATGCGCGAGCGGCACATCCTGAGTTGCCCGATGAAAGAACGAAGGACGCGATGCGAAGTGCGCTTCGCGCGTACGAAGACGCCCATCCCGAGGCCTGTGTACTCATTCCGAGTAACGACCAGTTCTACGGATTTAGCAAAGGGGCCAACCGGCTCGCAGAGCAGGTGCAATGGGTCTATGTGCCCGCCGTCAAGGATGCGACCAAGGAACAGCTCGAAGCGCGCAATACGGCGTTGGGGCGCCTCCTGGCTCGTAAGGTCCGTGGGGCTGTAAAGTTTGACGAAGAGCTCGCAAAGCTGAAGCAGGACGCGCTCACTCAGTACCAAGCTCTTTTGGATGGGCGACAGGCGACGCTCGAAGAACTGTCAAAGGCCCTGCAAGCTCGTCTCGGAGAATGGGCCCACCCGGAAACAACGGTCAGCCTCACTTGGGATCAAGACGGCAAAAAGGCGGTGTCGGTTGAAGAGCCGTTCGCGCGAATGGTAGCTGGCGAAGGCGACTTCCAGGGTGAATTGGCGCGGTTCGGGCATGGCCTACAAAGGTCGTACCTTCTGGCCCTGCTTCAGGAGCTTGCGTCGGCTGATGAACAGGACGCTCCGACACTCATCCTGGGGATAGAAGAGCCGGAGCTCTACCAGCACCCTCCACAGGCTCGGCACCTATCCGGCGTCCTGCAGAGCCTGAGCGAGGGAAACGCCCAGGTGATTGTTTCAACGCATAGCCCACACTTCATCACGGGCGCTGGCTTCGAGGCCGTACGAATGGTCCGCCGCATTCCGGAAGAGCGGAAATCAGTCGTACGGCAGGCGTCGATCCAGCAAGTTGGCGACGATGTTGCTACTGCCACGGGGGCTGCCGTTGTGCCGTTGGACCAGACTCTCGCTCGGCTAAATCAAGCGCTTCAGCCAAGCCTGAACGAAATGTTCTTCACGCCGCGATTGGTTCTTGTCGAAGGCCTTGAAGACCTAGCTTACCTTACCTCGTGGATACTCCTCACGGACCGGATCACCGAGTTTCGGCGCCGCGGATGTCATATCGTTCCTGCGAACGGGAAGAGCGAGCTCATTCGACCGCTAATTGTTGCACGTCGGCTCGCCATACCCACGTACACGATCTTTGACGCGGACAGCGACCAAACCGATCCGTCGAGGCAGCCGAAGCACCTCAACGACAATGTGGCGCTTCTCCGATTGCTAGGAGGAGATCCGACGAAGCCGTTCCCTACCGCCATCATCGCGCACGCGAGTTACACGGTCTGGCCCACCAATCTCGGAGACGCACTCCAGGCGGACGTAGGCAAGGACCGTTGGGAGGCACTTCACGCCGACGCTAGTGATCGGTTCGGCTACCCCGGCGGCTTCGGCAAGAATATGATGCACATCGGAACCAAGCTCGCGATCGCGAGGGAAGCTGGCGACGCGTTTCCCACGCTCGATGGCATCTGTGATCGGCTCCTCGCGTTTTAGTAGCTTCGGCAGCCGCGAACGCCATTGCGGGTCGCTGTAGGTTACCACCAGAGATTGCCGGTGGGGACCTTCCGTATGTCTATGATCAGTTGAAGGCCTTCCAATCCACGTCCGCTTCTGACGCACACGCCCCCTACATTCCCACCCGACATGTGGGACGCCCTCGACATCACCGAAGAAGAGGCCGCCGGCCTCGCGGAGATCGCGCGGCATGACCTGGAGCTGGCGCGGGACTTCGCGCGCCGGGCGCTGGCCGCCGAGGACAATGACGAGGCCAACCGGCTGGGGCGCAGCTATCAGCGCGCGGCGCGGTCGTATCGCCAGACGCTGGCGATCAAGGCGCGGCTGAAGCGCGACCTGGCCGCCGCCGCCCGCGTGCAGGCCGACATTCCGCCGCCAAAGCCGGGCGGGGCCGCCGTCGCGCGCCGGGTCGGCGAGCTGCGCACCGCGCTGATGCGCCTGAGCTGGGACGAGGCCGAGCGGCTGGAGATCGAGGGTGTCGAGGTGTCCGAGGCGGAAGTCGCTCGCGCCGCCTGCGAGGCGTTCGCCTGGCGGCGCGAGGGGATCGAGGTGGCCGTCACCGAGGCTTGCCTGAAATCCGATTTCGCCGCGATCCCGCTGGACGACGAGATCGCGCGCGTGGCGCTGGACCTGGGCTTCGCGCCGCAGGCCATCGCCCGCTGGCGCGAGCTGGCCGACCCGCCGCAGGCGGCGCTCGATGCGCAGGTCGAGGAGCTCGACTGGGAAAGCTCGGCGTGACCGTCCCTCCCTTAATGGGGAGGGACAGCTCGCCGGAGGCGAGCAGGGTGGGGCTGTGTGGTGCGAAAACGCGGAGGAGGGGGAGGATCGAAGTCTCCCCACCCTGGCCGCTGCGCGGCCTGTCCCTCCCCATTAAGGGAGGGACGGTGCTAGGCCGTCGCCAGTTCGCCCACCACGAAGGCGTCCTCGCCGTCGCGCACCAGGCCTTCCAGCACGTCGGGCAGGTCGTGCGGATCGACGATCAGCACCAGGCCGAGGCCGCAGTTGAACGTCCGGCGCATCTCCTGCTCCGAGACGCCGCCCGTCTTGGCCAGCCAGTCGAACACCGGGGGCAGGGCCCAGGCGTTCCAGTCGAAGCGCGGGACCAGGCCGTCGGCGATGGCGCGCGGCGGGTTCTCCACCAGGCCGCCGCCGGTGATGTGGGCCAGGCCCTTGATGCGGCCGGCCTTCAGGTGCGGCAGCACGGTCTTGATGTAGATCCGCGTCGGCTCCAGCAGCGCCTGGGCCAGGGTCTTGCCCTCGGCGAACGGGGCGGGGGCGTCCCAGCTGAGGCCCGAGCGCTCGACGATGCGGCGGATCAGCGAATAGCCGTTGGAGTGCGGGCCGGACGAGCCCAGGCCCACCAGGATGTCGCCGGCCCTCTGGTCGCCCAGGCGCGGGATCACCTTGTCGCGGTCGACCGCGCCGACGCAGAACCCCGCCATGTCGTAGTCGCCCTCGGCGTACATGCCGGGCATCTCGGCCGTCTCGCCGCCCACCAGAGCGCAGCCCGCCTGGCGACAGCCCTCGGCGATCCCGGCCACCACCGAGGCGGCGGCCTCCACGTCCAGCTTGCCGGTGGCGTAGTAGTCCAGGAACATCAGCGGCTCGGCGCCCTGGGCCAGCAGGTCGTTGACGCACATGCCGACCAGGTCGATGCCGACGGTGCCGTGCATCCCGGTCTCGATGGCCACCTTCAGCTTGGTGCCGACGCCGTCCGTGGTGGTGACCAGCAGCGGGTCGTCGTAGCCGGCCGCCTTCAGGTCGAAGAGGGCGCCGAACCCGCCCAACGACGGTTCCGAGCCCGACCGGCGGGTGGATTTCGCCAGCGGCTTGATGCGCTCGACGAGCTCGTTTCCGGCGTCGATCGAGACGCCAGCCTGCGCATAGGTGAGACCGTTTGGCCGTTCGGACATTTACGAACCCGGACTTGGAGTGCAGAGAGACGCGCTTGCGGACTGGAGTCGTCCGCGCGCGGGGCTATAGCTGATTTATGACGCCTATCACTACCACCGCCGAACTCGCGGCGTTCTGCGACAAGATCAAGGGCCAGCCGTTCGTCGCCGTGGACACCGAGTTCATGCGCGAAACCACCTACTGGCCGAAGCTGTGCCTGATCCAGGCGGCGGCGCCGTCGGCCGAGGCCACGATCGATCCGCTGGCCGAGGGCCTGGATCTCGAACCGTTCCTGGCGATCATGCGGGACACGTCGATCCTGAAAGTCTTCCACGCCGCCCGGCAGGACGTGGAAATCTTCAACAACCTGCAGGCCATGCCCAGGCCGCTGTTCGACACCCAGGTCGCCGGCATGGCCGCGGGCTACGGCGAGCAGATCGCCTATGACGCCCTGGTCCGCCAGATGCTGAAGATCGAGCTCGACAAGTCCAGCCGCTTCACCGACTGGGCCCGCCGCCCGCTCACCGACAACCAGCTCACCTACGCCCTGGCCGACGTGACCCACCTGGCCAAGCTGTTCCCGATGTTGCGCGACCGGTTGCAGCGGGAAGGGCGCCTCGCCTGGGTCCAGGACGAGATGAACGACCTGACCGACCCGGCGAACTACGACGTCGAGCCGGAGAACGCCTGGCGGCGGCTGCGCCCGCGCCGGCACACCGCCAAGTACCTGGCCGTCTATCGCGCCGTCGCCGCCTGGCGCGAGCGCACGGCCCAGCTGCGCGACCAGCCGCGCGGCCGGATCCTCAAGGACGAGGCCATCGACGAGATCGCCACCCAGGCGCCGACCGACGCCGATGCGCTGGACCGCCTGCGCTCGGTGCCCAAGGGCTTCTCGGGCTCGCGCTTCGGGCCCGACCTGGTCGCCGCCATCCGCGAGGCGCTGAGGGATCCCGAGGCCTACGCCCCCGTGGTGGAGAAGCCGCGCCAGTCGGCCTCGCCGGCCGCCGGCGCCGTGGTCGAGCTGCTGAAGGTGCTGCTGAAGGCGCGCGCCGAGGAGGCCAACGTGGCCTCGAAGCTGATCGCCACCGTCTCCGACCTGGAGCAGATCGCCAACGACGACGAGGCCGACGTCGGCGCGCTCAAGGGCTGGCGCCGCGAGGCGTTCGGCGAGGACGCGTTGAAGCTCAAGAAGGGCGAACTGGCCCTGGTGCTCGACGGCTCCCGCGTCCGCGTCGTCGAAGTCCGCCGCGCCCCGCGAGCCGCCTCGGCCGGCTAAGCCGCGCGATCCTTGGGATAACTGCAAGCGCCTGATCGAACGACGGTTTCGGACGCTGTTATCCGACCGTCCACAGGTTCTGCACCGGCGGCGCCACGGACTCTTCACAGGGCCGCGCCAAGACAACGTTGCGGGCCGGCCGGTCTTAAGTGAACCTCTCCTTGCCGAGAGGAACTGCGGCGCGGCGGACCGGGCGACCGGAAGGCGAAGCGGGCAGGCGGCCTCTCCCGAGACGATGGTTCCGGGGCGACCCGGGATCGGAAGCGGAGGAGGGGCACGGGAGACGGATCCGAGCCGAGCTGGCTTGCCAGCGGAGCCTAGGACCCCCTCCCACCAGCAGGCGCAGATCCCCCAACGGATCTGTTTTAGAGGGCGGTGTTCCGGGCGACCGGGACGCCGCCCTCTTCATATGGGCCCTACGGTGGTGGTTCGATCGGATCGGCGCCGAAGGCCCGCGGGTGGGGATCGCCGCGCGCGATCCCTGCTAGCCCATCTCGAGTTTCAGCTTCAGCGCGTTCGCCAGGGTCTGGGCGCGGCGCGTGGTCTGCTCGCCCAGCAGCATGTCGCCCCAGTCGCCAAGCGCGGTGAGCGAGAGCCGGTCGCCGCGGATCGTCACGCTGGACCGCTCCAGCAGCCGCGGGTTGCGGGCCGACAGGTCCGAGCCCAGCCGGATCGCCGAGCCCAGGGCCCGGGCCCGCTGCCGGCGTTCGGGCGTCAGGATGCGGCCGACGGCGGTGGCGTCCGGCGGCTGCGGCGCGGCCGAGTGCCGGGCGAAGGCGACGTTGGCCAGGAAGGCCCGCTCGGCATGGTTCATGCCGGCGAGCGGCGCCCGCAGCACCTGTTCGAAGGCGAGGTCGGCGCGATGGTCCGGATGCAGGAAGGCTCCCAGGTCGGCCAGGCGGCAGGCGGCGGCCATCAGCACGCCGTCGCGCTCGCCGAACAGCGGCGGCAGCTTCTCGAACAGCGGCCCGACCCAGGCCTCCAGCGCCTGGCCCAGGCCCGGCGAGAGCCCGCGGTGCGCCGTCAGCGCCTCGCAGCCCTCGATCAGCGGATCCAGCTGCCGCACCTCGGGCGTCATGCCTTCCAGCAGCAGGCCCTCGCGCACGCCATAGGCCGAGATCACCAGCCGCTCCACGCCCAGCCGCTCGATCAGCCGCTCCAGCACCGCGGCGGCGTAGGGCAGGGTGTCGAACCGCTTCTTGGACAGCCCCTCGATGCCCTCCAGCGACGACCGCGACTGCCGCTGGACGAACCGCGCCAGCTCCAGCCCGTCGCCACGGCCGATCTCGTACTGGTGCGCCACGTGCAGCGGATAGTCCGCCAGCTGCATGTGCAGCAGGGCCAGGTTGCGCCAGGCGCCGCCGACCGCGTGGAACTCGGGGCTGGCGTATCGCGGCGCCAGCGGCGCCAGGTGGTCGTCGATCAGCCGCCGCGTCCGGTCCAGGTTGAGCGGCTTGGGCGCGCCCAAGGCGAACGGGCCCAGCGGCACGGTGACGCCCTCGATGTTCGAGAAGCTGTTCAGCCGCACGAGTTCGAGGCTGGAGCCGCCCAGGTCGCCCACCACACCCTCGGCGTCGGGTTGCCCGCAGACGACGCCCAGCGCCGCATAGCGCGCTTCTTCCTCGCCGGAGAGCACGCGCACGTCGAGGCCGGTCTCGTCCTTCACCCGCTTCAGGAAGGCCTTGCCGTCAGCCGCCTCGCGGACCGCGGCGGTGGCGCAGGCCGTCACCGAATCCGCGCGCCAGCCGTCCAGCGCGGCGCGGAACCGGCGCAGGGCGCCCACTGCGGCCTCCACGCCGTCGGGCGACAGGCGGCGCGTCGCGGTCAGGTCCTTGCCCAGCCCTGCGACGACCTTCTCGTTGTAGATGGTCCACAGCGCGCGCCCGTCGACGCGGTAGATCACCAGGCGGACCGAGTTGGATCCGACGTCGATGACGGCGGCCTGGCGGCCTTCGGGGCGGGTGTCGCTATCCTCGCGTGGCCACATTTTCGATCGCGCGCGGCATGTCTTTCACCTTCTGCCCGCGACCGGAAAGGCTCGGATTGGTCATGAAATACTCGTGCGCCGAAAAGGCGTTCGGGTGGTCCCAGGCAGGATCACGCCTATAGCGGCCGTCGGCGTCGAGGGTCCAGCTTTGCGCTTCGTCCTTGAGGTTCGCGAGCATGATCTGTTGCAGAACCTGCTGGTGCACGGTCGGGTTCTCGATGGGCGTCATGACCTCGACGCGGCGGTCGAGGTTGCGCGGCATCCAGTCGGCCGACGACATGTAGAGGCGGGCATGGTGCGACGGCATGGGGTGGCCGTTGGCGAAGGCCACGATCCGCCCGTGCTCCAGGTAGCGGCCCACGATCGACTTGACCCGGATGTTCTCGGACAGGCCCGGGACGCCCGGCCGCAGGCAGCAGATGCCGCGGATGACCAGGTCGATGGACACGCCGGCCTGGCTGGCGGCGTAGAGGCCGTCGATGATCTCGGGGTCGACCAGCGAGTTCATCTTGGCCCAGATCGCCGAAGGCTTCCCGGCCTTGGCGTTCTCCGCTTCCTGGCCGATCAGGCGCAGCAGGTCTCGCTTCATGGTGACGGGCGAGAACGAGAGGCGCTCCAGGCCCACGGGCTGGGCGTAGCCCGTGATGAAGTTGAACAGCTTGGCCGCATCGCGGCCGAACGGCGGCTCGGTCGTGAACAGCGACAGGTCCGTGTAGATGCGCGCGGTGATCGGGTGGTAGTTGCCGGTGCCGAAGTGGCAGTAGCTGCGCAGGTGCTCGCCCTCGCGGCGCACCACGGTCGACAGCTTGGCGTGGGTCTTCCACTCGATGAAGCCGTAGACGACGTGCACCCCGGCGCGTTCCAGGTCGCGGGCCCACTTCAGATTGGCTTCCTCGTCGAAGCGCGCCTTGATCTCGATGAGCGCGGTGACGTTCTTTCCGTTCTCGGCCGCCTCGATCAGGGCCGCGACGATCGGGCTGTCCTTCGATGTGCGGTAGAGCGTCTGCTTGATGGCCAGCACGTTGGGGTCGCGGGCCGCCTGGCGCAGGAACTGGACCACCACGTCGAAGCTCTCGAACGGATGGTGGACCAGGATGTCCTTCTCACGGATCGCCGCGAAGCAGTCGCCGCCGTGGTCGCGGATCCGCTCGGGAAAGCGGGCCTCGAAGGGCTTGAACTTCAGGTCCGGCCGATCGGCCGGGATGAGCTGGCTGAGTTCGTCCAGGCCCAGCAGGCCATCCATGACGATGATGTCTTCGGGATTGGCGTGCAGGCTGCCTGAGATGAAGCCTCGGAGATCTTCCGGCGTCGACGCCTCGAGCTCCACGCGGACAACGGACCCCAGGCGGCGCTGCTTGAGGCGCGCTTCGAACTCGCGGACCAGGTCCTCCGCCTCTTCCTCCATCTCCACGTCCGAGTCGCGGATCAGGCGGAACACGCCCTGTTCCTCGATCTCGCAGTCGGGGAACAGATGGTCGAGGAAGAGCGTGACCATGCTCTCGAGGGAGATGACCCGCCGTTGCGACTTTCGCCGCGTCGCCTGGCGGCCGGGCGCCACATCCCAGAACCGGGCCACCTGCGCCGGCAGGGGCGCGAGGGCGTAGAGCTGCCGGCCGTCCGAGATTCGGCGGATCTTGAGGACCAGCGAGAAGGCCAGGTTCGGGATGAACGGGAACGGGTGGGCGGGGTCGATGGCGAGCGGGGTGAGGACGGGGAAGAGTTCGTTCAGGAAGCGCTGCTCGAGGCTGGCCCGCTCGGCGGCCGTCACCTCGTCGGCCGAGATGTAGCGGAGCCCTTCGCCGGCCAGTTCGGCGCAGAGTTCGCGCCAGCGGGTCTGCTGGTCGGCCATCAGTTCGCTGGCGGTCTCGTTGACCCGCAGCAGCTGCTCGGCCGCGGTGAGCCCGTCCTGGCTGACCGCCCGAACGCCCTCGCGCACCTGGGCTTTCAGGCCCGCGACGCGGACCATGTAGAATTCGTCGAGGTTGTTGGCGCTGATGGCCAGGAACCGCAGCCGCTCCAGCAAGGGGTGGCGCGGGTTCATGCTCTCGGCCAGGACTCGGCGGTTGAAGGCCAGCCACGAAAGTTCGCGGTTGAAGAACCGCGCCGGCGATTTGGCGAGATCCTCCGCCGCCACGGGCGCGGCCTCGGCGGGCGCCGGGGCCTGAGCGCTCAGCGGTGCGACGTCGTTGGGCGGTGGCATCCTGATTCCCTGGCTGCGTCAGACACTGCGCAAGCGTGCTCGGGAAAGGTTAAGGCCGTCATTGCGGCTGTCTGAAGACGACCAGAACGGCTTCATGCTCCGAAACGCCTTCAGCGCCTTGTTGGCCGCGTGGATGACCGCGTCTTCCTCACCCGTGAGCCGCCCGACTTCCAGGCCTGCGGCGAAGGCCAGCTCACCGGAGCGGCGCCCGACGGCGCGTATCGCGACGGCGCGAGCCACGGCCATGTCGTTCAGCTCTCCCAACTGATCCTGCAGCGCCTTGAGGGCGATCACGAAGCGCTGGCGGCGCTTGGGGTGCTTTGGGAAGGCTTCTCCGAAAAAGGCGGCGGCGTAGCGCAGCTTCTTCGCCTGTTTGCGCAGGTCGTGCCGGGCCGCGGCGTCGATCTTCAGGAATTTGCGTGACCGGCGCTTCACCCGGCGGTCGAGCTTGTCGAGGATCGGCGCGGCGAGGGCGACGGCGGGGCCTTCGCGCAGGGCGCGCTGTTCGTCGTTGGCCAGTCGGCGCCAGCCGCCGATTTCGATCCACTCGCCCAGCATGAACAGCAAGGCGCGGAACCGTTCGGACCGTACGGCCGCCAGCGCCCGCTCGTAGGCGTCTGCCTGGGCGATCCGCAGGGCGCGGAAGAAGGCGGCGCGGCCCGGGCTTTCCTCGATCTCGTCGGGTGTCGCCGCGCGCTGGAGGAAGACGTCGATGTCGCGAGCTTCGGCGAGTTCGGCCGCGAGCCAGCGAGTCTCGGTGCGGGCCGCGTTCAACCCCTCCGGGTCCAGCATGGCCTTGAAAACGGATAGGCCCGCCCGTAGCCGCCGCAGCCCGACCCGCATCTGGTGCAGGACGTCGGGATTGTGCGCGCGCTGCAGCAGCCGCGCATTGCCCGCGATCTGAACCAGCGCGTCGCGGGCGATGAGCTGAAACGCCTCGGCGCCGGTCGTTTCCGGCGTGACCGGGGAGGTCTGCGCCCGGAGAGCGGCGACGCCATCATGGCCGGCCAGCCGATAGCCGCGCTCGGCCTTGCTCTCGAAGGACAAGGTGAGGTGCGCAAGCGACTGCAGGTGGCGAGCCAGGTCGAAGAGGTCCTGCGGCGAGCCGGCCAGCAGCTCCAGCTCCATCTCGGCGATCGCGTCCTGGCGTTCGCCCGCCACGATCAAGCCGGTGTCGAACACGACCTCGACCCGCGTGCCCCCCTTGGTCCAAATGTGCGCGCGCCGCTCCACCTCGACCATAAAGGCCGGCGAAAGCGGGGCGTCGCCGATGGCGGCCAGGACGGGCGTGCCCGCCAGCGCCGAAAGCTCCAGGTCGGGGCCGTCGACCTGTTGTTCCCATTCGTCGCGTTCAAACAGGCCGCCGGAGCCGCGGTGCTTGAGCGTCTGGACGTAGGTGTCGCCTTTGCGACGCACCCGTAGGCTGAAGCCGCCGTCGCGCAGCGCGTGGGCGGCCGTGTCGAAATAGACGGCGTGAAGTTGCGAGACGGAGGCCTTGTCGAGAGGGAAGACCTCTCCCTGCAGCGCCTCGACGGCGCCGGCGCCGAGCTGGAACTTGAGCTCCAGCTCCGGGGCGGCCTTGGCCGGGTTCCGCGCGAGCATGCGGCGGGTCTCGGGAACGTGGCCGGTGCGCCACGCGGACAAACCACTGCCGGAAAACGAATCGCTTTGTCTATCGCGCCGCGAAAGATTCTTGCGGCTACGGGCGCGCGGGGCGCGACTTCGGGCGGATCAACCCTCCAGAATCTGGCGGGCGAGAACGCGGGTCACCGGCCGAAAGCCCGCATCACCCGCCTCGTCCAGCCGTCGCACGATCTCGGCGGCGTCGGGGATCGATCGGCTCATGCGGGCGAGAAGGTAGGGGTAGACCTCCTCCGGCGGCCGGATGTTCCGCTCGCGAAAGAACTTGCGCAGGACACCTTCCAGGACCGCGTCGTCAGGCGGGCCGATCTCGGCGACCGGCAGTGCGTTGAGCCGTGAGCGAAGGTCGGGCAGGGCGGTGGACCAGGCGACGGGCGCGGTCCTTCCGGTCAGGAGCAGGCCGCCGCCGGGGCGGGCTGCCAGGTTGATGAGGTGGAACAGCCCTTCCGCGGCCGCGACGCGGTCGGCATCTTCCAGAAGTACGGGCCGGCCCGCGGCCGCCTCGGCGTCAGGTGCGTCGGCCGTGAGAATCAGCGCGCCGGCCGCCTCCGCCCAGGCGCGCGCCAGGTAGCTCTTGCCGGCCCCCATCGGCCCGACCAGGGCAAGGCAGCCGTCGCGCCAGGCAGGCCAGGCGCGCACGGCGTCGGCCGCGTCGGCGTTTGACGGCCCGCGCACGAAATCCGCGAAGGAAGGCTGGGCCTCGCGCCCCAGGCTCAGCCGAAGCTGCTTCGCCATGCGTCTTTTCGGATGGATGATGTCACGGGCGGAGTTCTAGGCCCGGCGAACGCGGAGCGCCACAGGCGCCCGCCCCCCGTCCCCAGTTCAGATGTGTCCGTCGAGGTTGTTGAGCTCGCGCGCCGAGGCGAGGGTCCAGCCATCGGGCTTCAGCAGTTCGATGGGGCTGAAACGGACCTTGTAGTCCATCTTCTCGGAGCCGCGGACCCAATAGCCCAGATAGACGTAGGGCAGTTGGGTCAGCCCCGCCTGGATCACGTGGTCCAGGATCGCGAACGAACCCAGGCTGCGCCGCGACAGGGTGGGATCGTAGAAGCTGTAGACCAGCGACAGGCCGTCGCTCATCAGGTCGACAAGGGCGCAGGCGATCAGATCGCCGGGTCCGCCGTCCTTCGAGCGCACTCGATATTCGATGATGTGGGTGCGGACCGCCGTGTCCTCGACCATGGCGACGTAGTCGGGCCAGGTCATTTCGGCCATGCCGCCGTCGGCGTGGCGGGCCAGGAGATAGCGGCGGAGCAGGTCGAACTGCTCCATGGTCGCTTCCGCCTCGACCAGATGGCGTTCGACGTCTTCGTTCCGCGAGAGGATCTTTCGCTCGGAGCGCGAGAAGACGTAGTCCGCAGCCGGAATCCGCGCCGACACACAGGCCGAGCAGGCTTCACACGCGGGGCGGTAGGCGATGTTCTGCGACCTGCGGAAGCCCACCTGGGTCAGGCTGTCGTTGACGGCCGCGCCGTCGGACAGCGGCAGGTGTGCGAAGACTTTCCGCTCGAACCGCTCGGGCAGGTACGGACACGGCGACGGCGCGGTCAGGAAGAACCGGAGCTGTCGGGTCGGGAAGTGCTGCGTCACGGACCGGATGTCGCTTTCGAAACAAAACGCCTGATAGGATTAGGCGTCATGCCGCGCCGGTAAGCAAGGCGTCCTTTAGAGCCCCGGGTTCGGCGGCAGCACGGGCGCCTCACGCAACAACACGATGGCGATCCGTCGGTTGCCGGGCAGCATCGGGTCGTCCGGATAGAGCGGCTCGGAGCTCGCCTTGCCGGACACCTGATAGACGCGATCCCCTTCGACGCCGGCGCCCTGCAAGACCCCGCGCGAGGCGTCGGCGCGGGCCGCGGAGAGCTGCCAGTCGCTGGCCGGCTTGATCCCGCCGGAGCTGGCGCTGGTGTGGCCGTAGATGCTGATCCGGTTGGGCAGCTGGTTGATCACCTTGGAGATCGCGCGCAGCAGCAGCTTGGCCCGGTCGTTCGGCTGGGCCGAGCCCTGGTTGAACATCGAGCGGCCTTCCTGGTCGATCAGCTGGATGCGCAGGCCTTCCGGCGTCTCGTCGATGATGATGTTCTTAGACAGTTCGGCCAGTTCGGGCATCGACTGCAGGGCCTGGCGCAGGGACTGGGCCGCCGACGCGAACGACGCGGCCTCGCGCGCCTGCTCGGCCTCGGCCTGCGAAGCCGCCGCGCCGGTTTCCGGGTGCTGGGGCTTGCTGCCGTCCTTCGAGTCGCCGTCGTTGGGGTTCTCGGACGACGGCGCCAGCTCCTCGATGACGTCGCTGGAGCCTGCGCTCTTGGAGCCGTCGTTGCCGAGGGCCGAACCGGCGAGGATGCCGCCCGCGCCGGACATGGTCTGCGAGACGCTGGCGGGGGCGAAGTAGTCCGCGATCCCGCGCTTCTGCTCCGGGCTGGTCGTGTTGATCAGCCACATGAGGAGGAAGAAGGCCATCATGGCGGTCACGAAGTCGGCGTACGCGACCTTCCAGGCGCCGCCGTGGTGGCCTGCGCCGCCGCCCTTCTTGACCTTCTTGATTACGATGGGCTGGTCGCCGACCGCCATGGTTCACCCGGGTTAACGCTGATTCCGAAGCAAACTGCGGCGAGCGCGTTAAGATGACGTTTCGTGCTGCGTGCGGAGGGAAAACTGGTGACGGTGCTGGAGACCAAGAGGCTGATCCTGCGGGAGGTGGAGGAGACGGACGCGCCGTTCGTCCTCGAACTCCTGAACTCGCCCGGCTTCCTGGAGAACATCGGCGATCGTGGTGTCCGGACCGAGGACGAGGCGCGTGCGTACATCGTCGAACGGGTCATCGGCAGCTATCGCGCGCATGGCTTCGGCATGTGGCTGACCATCCAGAAGCTCGACCAGACCGCCGTGGGACTGGCCGGGCTGGTGAAGCGCGACGGATTGGACGTGCCCGACGTCGGCTACGCCTTCGCGCCGCGGGTCTGGGGCCAGGGCTACGCCCAGGAGGCCGCCGGCGCCGTGCTGGCGCACGCCCAGGGGCCGCTCGGCATCCCGAAGCTGGCGGCGATCACGACGCTGGAGAATTTCGCCTCCATGGCGGTGCTGCGGAAGATCGGCTTCGCCGACCAGGGTACGATCCAGCTTCCCGGGATCGACCGGGAGAGCACCTACTTTACCGTCGGCTAAGGGGCTTCGCCTCCGCCACGGCAACGCTCTAGCATCGCCCCGCAGTTGTGGGAGGGCGGTATGCAGACACGGTTCGTAGAGGCCAACGGATTCCGGTTCGCCGTGGATGAAGCCGGGGCGGGCGACCACCTCGCGCTGTGCCTGCATGGCTTCCCGGAGAGCCGCTTTTCGTGGCGCTACCAGCTGCCGCTGCTGGCCGAGATGGGCTACCGCGTCTGGGCGCCGGACCTGCGGGGCTATGGCGAGACCGAGCCCAAGCCGAAGGACGTCCCCGCGTACCTGATCGACCGGTTGATGGAGGACGTCGCCGCGCTGATCGACGCGAGCGGCGCCAAGACGGTCACCCTGATCGGCCACGACTGGGGGGCGGGGCTGGCCTGGACCTTCGCCGCCAACGCTCCGCGGCCGCCGGAGCGGCTGGTGATCATGAACGTGCCGCACCCTGGCGTGATGAGCGCCCACCTGCGCCGGTCATGGGCCCAGCTGAAGAAGAGCTGGTACATGTTCTTCTTCCAGCTTCCGGGCGTGCCGGAACGCGCCATGACGGCCAACGACGCGCGCGCCATCCGCCGCGCCTTCTACGACATGGCCGTCGATAAGACCCACTTCACGCCCGACGTGCTCGATCGCTACGCGAAGGACGCCCAGCGGCCTGGAGCCATTCGAGGCATGATCAACTGGTACCGCGCCGCGTTCCGCCTGCAGGGCAAGCTGGCGGGACCGTGGCCCATGATCGAGACCCCGACGCTGATCGTCTGGGGCGAGGAGGACGCCGCGCTGGGCATCGAGTTGCTCGACGGCACGGACCAATACGTCCGGGACCTCACCATCGAACGCTTGCCGGGCGTTTCCCACTGGGTGCAGCAGGAGGCGCCGGAGAAGGTCAATCCGATCCTGAGGGCGTGGCTCTCGACGCCGCGTTGAGAGCGGGCAGGATTTTCTGGGCCAGCAACGGAGCGATCGGAACGGCGGGCGGCCTGGCCGGATCGATCCAGAGCAGTTGCTCGATCTCGGCGCGGGCGACGATTTCGCCGTCGATCTCGACGACGTAGGCCGAAGACCGCACCGTGGTCGCAAGCTCGTTGGCGGCCGGGGCCTCGAACCGGCCCAGCGGAGCCGCCGACATGAGCCGCACGCCCAGTTCCTCGGCCAGCTCGCGGGCCAGGGCGGACAGGTCGTCCTCTCCCGGCTCAGGTTTCCCGCCTGGCAGCATGAAGCGTTCGGTCCCGCGTTTGCGTACGGTCAGCAGCCTTCCGGCGCCATCACGGATGACAGCGCCGACGACCTCAACGATCATCGCGGGAGACCTTGCGGCGAGAGGGACGATGGGACGCACGACGCGGGTTCTGACGGGCGGCATCTATTTCGGCGAAGGCCCCCGCTGGCATGACGGGCGGCTGTGGTTCAGCGACTTCTACGCCCATGCGGTGAAATCGGTGTCGCTGGCGGGCGATCTGCGGACCGAGTTCGAGATCGACGACCGACCCTCGGGCCTGGGCTGGGCGCCAGATGGCGCGATGCTGATCGTCTCGATGACCAGGCGCCAGCTCCTGCGCCGCGCGCCGGACGGGCGGATCGGCGTCCACGCGGACCTCGGCCATGTCGCGGCGTTCCATTGCAACGACATGGTGGTCGATTCCGCGGGCGGGGCCTACGTCGGCAACTTCGGCTTCGACCTGGACGCCGAGATCGCCGCGCGCGGCGTGCCCGACGTTCTGGCCAACCACCCGACCGCGAAGCTGGCTTATGTGGCGCCGGACGGGCGGGTCAGCGTGGCCGCCGAGGACATGCACTTTCCCAACGGCCCGGTGATCACGCCTGACGGCAGGACGCTGATCCTGGGCGAGACCCTGGGCGCGGTGCTGACCGCCTTCGAAATCGGACCCGGCGGCGCGCTCTCGAACCGGCGTGTCTGGGCGTCCACCTCGCCCGCCGTTCCGGACGGCATCTGCCTGGATGCGGACGGCGCGATCTGGATCGCCAATCCGATCGCGCCACAATGCATGCGGATCGCGGAGGGCGGCAAGGTGCTGGAGGTCATCGATACGGGCCAGCCCTGCTACGCCTGCATGCTGGGCGGTGACGATGGCCGGACGCTGTTCATGCTCACCGCGGCCAGTTCCGATCACGAGGCCGCCGCCGCCGCCCAGACCGGCAGGATCCTGGTGGCGGAGGTGGACAGCCCGCGCGCCGGTCGGCCCTAGGCGCCGAGCAGCCGCGCCGCGCGCGGCGCGAAGTAGGTGATGACCCCCGCCGCGCCGGCGCGCTTGAAGGCGCCCAGGCTCTCCAGGATCGAGCGCTCCTCGTCCAGCCAGCCGTTCTGGGCGGCCGCCATGATCATCGCGTACTCGCCCGAGACCTGGAAGGCGTAGGTCGGCATCGAGAAGGCGTCGACCACCTGGCGGACGATGTCGAGGTAGGGCATCCCCGGCTTGACCATCACCATGTCGGCCCCCTCGGCGATGTCGAGGGCCACCTCGCGCAGCGCCTCAGCGTGGTTGGCCGAGTCCATCTGGTAGGTCTTCTTGTCGCCCGGGTTGTCCACCGAGCCCGTCCCCAGTTTCCCCGACCCGATGGCGTCGCGGTAGGGACCGTAGAAGGCCGAAGCGTACTTGGCCGCGTAGGACATGATCATCACGTCCTGCAGGCCCTCGCTCTCCAGCGCGGTGCGGAGCGCGCCGACCCGGCCATCCATCATGTCGCTGGGCGCGAGGATGTCGCAGCCGGCCCTGGCCTGGACCAGCGCCTGCTTCACCAGCGCCTCGATGGTGGCGTCGTTGACGATCCGGCCGTTCTCCAGCAGCCCGTCGTGGCCGTGGTCGGTGAACGGGTCGAGCGCGACGTCGCACATGATGCCTACCTCGGGCGCGGCGTCCTTCATCGCCTTCACGGCGCGGCAGACGACGCCATCAGGATCGGCCGCGAGTCTGCCGCTGGCGTCCTTCTTGGCGCCGTCGATGTGCGGGAAGACGGCGATGGCGGGGATGCCGAGCGATCGGGCCTCCTTCGCGGCGGCGGCGCAATCCTTGACCGAGAGGCGGCTCACGCCCGGCATCGACGCGACGGGGATCTGGCCCTCGCCCTCGTGGACCACCATCGACCAGATCAGGTCGTTCGGGGTCAGTATGGTCTCCCGCGTGAGCCGCCGGATCCAGTCGGCCTGGCGCAGGCGGCGCATCCGAAGGGCGGGGTAGGCGGCGAGGGGCGCTTTGGTCATGCGCCGCGTTTGCACCCGCGAGGGCGGCTGGCGCAAGCCTTAGCAGCGGTGCAGGACGGCGCAGCCGATGCCTGGATAGCCAGATGCGCCCGGCGCATCGCGATAGCGCTTCAGGGCCTCGTTGCGCCGGGCCTCACGGGCGGCCGCGGTCTTGCCCTTCTGGGGGTCATAGAAGCGGGTCACGCTCTCGGCGATCTCGTCGACCTTGCGGCACGCCTTGCTCTCGCGTTTCGGATCCTTGAGCGGGTCGCAGGGCTGGAATTCATTGTAGTCAGGTTCACGGCGCGGCGGTGGGTTCGGGCCGTTGCGGTCGACCCGCCAGCGCGGATCGATGGCGATCCCAGGCGGCGCCGGCGTTCCTGCGATCGCACCTTCGCTCGAGGCGAGAGGCGGTCCGGCGCTCCGCTGCGGGACGGCAGTTGAGGCGCGTCCGGCCGCCGGCTTAGGCGAGGCCCGCGCCTTTAGCGGCGCCGGAGGAGGCAATCGGACAAGTTGGACATTTACGGCCGGCGCTTCGGCTCGCCATTCGGTGACCGCCCGCTTCAGGCCGAACCAGCCAAGCACCACCAGGTGCAGCGAGGCGGATAGGAGGAACGCCAGGGACCAGCCGTGCCGGCCCGCCACCGCCCGTCGCGCCGATCTCGCCCGGGTCGTCATATCCGCGTCCCCCCACTGGAAGTGGAGCTTGGGAAAGCGACGCTCGTGTGGCGCTGCCGCGGCGGACGATTGACACCCCGCACGCCGCGCGCTCAACCCCGGGCCATGGATTTCGACCTTAACGAAGACCAGCGCGCGATCGAGGACGCCGCCCGCGCCTTCGCCGCCGCCGAACTGGCCCCGCACTCGGCCCGCTGGGACGAGGACAAGACCCTGGACCGCGACGTGCTGCGCGCCGCGGCAGAGCTGGGTTTCGCCGGCCTTTACGTGCAGGAGGATGTCGGCGGCTCGGCCCTCTCGCGCCTGGACGCCTCCATCGTCTTCGAGCAGCTCAGCTACGGCGACGTTTCGACCGCCGCCTTCATCTCGATCCACAACATGGCGTCCTGGATGATCGATCGGTTCGGTTCGGACGATCTGCGCCGCCGCTTCCTGCCCAGGCTCACGACGATGGAGCTCGTGGCGTCCTACTGCCTGACGGAGCCCGGCTCGGGGTCCGACGCGGCGGCCCTGAAGACCACGGCGCGCAAGGATGGCGACCAGTATGTCCTGAACGGCTCGAAGGCCTTCATCTCGGGCGCCGGCTTCTCTGACGTCTACGTCGTAATGGCGCGAACGGGAGGCGAGGGCGCCAAGGGCGTGTCGGCCTTCGTCGTCGAGAATGGGACGCCGGGCCTGTCGTTCGGCGCCCAGGAGCGAAAGATGGGCTGGAACGCCCAGCCCACCGCGCAGGTGAACTTCGACGACTGCCGCGTCTCGGAGGCCAATCGGATCGGCGGGGAGGGCGAGGGCTTCAAGTTCGCCATGGCCGGCCTGGACGGCGGTCGGATCAACATCGCCTCGTGCTCGCTGGGCGGCGCGGGCCTAGCCCTCGACACCGCCCGCGAATACCTCGCCACGCGCAAGCAGTTCGGCCAGGCGCTGAAGGAGTTCCAGGGCCTGCAGTGGCGGCTGGCGGACATGGCCACCGAGCTGGACGCGGCCCGCCTGATGGTGCGCCGCGCGGCGCACGCGCTGGACAACAAGAACCACAAGGCGACGCAGTACTGCGCCATGGCCAAGCGCTTCGCCACGGACGCCGGCTTCGAGGTGGCCAACCAGGCGCTGCAGCTGCACGGCGGCTACGGCTATCTGCGCGACTATCCGCTGGAGCGGATCGTGCGCGACCTGCGCGTCCACCAGATCCTCGAAGGCACCAATGAGATCATGCGCGTGATCACCGCGCGGGAGCTGTTCCGGGCATGAGCGAGCCAGAAGTCCTCTGTCGCGTCGAAGGCAAGGTCGGGCGTATCACCCTGAACCGTCCGCAGGCGTTGCACGCCCTCACCACCAACATGTGCCGGCTGATGACCGACGCGCTGCTGGCGTGGCGGGACGATCCGAATGTCGAGCTGGTGCTGCTGGATCATTCCGGTGAGCGCGGTTTCTGCGCGGGCGGCGACATCCGGATGCTTGCGGACAGCGGGGCCGGCGACGGCAAGCTGGCGCGCGAGTTCTTCTTCGTCGAGTACCGTCTGAACCACCTGCTGTTCAACTATGCCAAGCCGCGCGTGGCGATCATGGACGGCGTCACCATGGGCGGGGGCGTCGGCCTCTCGCGCCCGTGCCGGTTCCGGGTGGCGACGGAGCGAACGACCTTCGCCATGCCCGAGACCGGGATCGGCCTGTTCCCGGACGTCGGCGGCGGCTGGTACCTGAGCCGGATGCCGGACCACCTCGGTCTCTGGCTCGCGCTCACCGGGGCGCGGATCAAGGCGGCCGATTGCGAACTGCTGCAGCTCGCCACGGACTATGTGGAAAGCGCCAGGATTCCCGACCTCAAGGCCGCCATCCTGGCCGAACCGCAGCGGGTCGAGGCGATCCTCACCGAGTTCGAGGGCGATGCCGGACGGCCCAGCCTGGCGCAGCATCAGGACGAGATCGCGCGCCTGTTCGCCGGCGACAGCGTCGAGGCCATCCTCGCGAAGCTGGAGGCGGCCGACACCGACTGGGCCCGCGAGCAGCTCAAGGTGATGGCGACCAAGTCGCCGCAGACCATGAAGGTGGCCTTCCGCCAGCTCCAGCTCGGCGCGAAGGCGAAGGACTTCGCCGAGAACATGGCCATGGAATACCGGATCGGCGCCCGCGTGGTTCAGCGGCACGACTTCCTGGAGGGGGTGCGCGCGGTGATCGTCGAGAAGGACAACGCGCCCAAGTGGAGTCCGCCGACGCCCTCGGACGTGGACGAGGCCACGTTGGACGCGATTTTCGCGCCCCTGCCTTCCGGCGAGGAGTGGTCGCCTCTACCTTGAGCAGAGGCGGCTGCGACCGGCCGCGGGAGGAACACCAGATGAAGACCAAGCTTCTGCTCGCGGCCGCCGCGGCGCTCGCCCTTTCGTCAGGCATGGCGGCGGCGGCCCCATCCGCCGCGATCACGGCCGCAGTCGCGGACAAGGGCCGGCCCGAGGCCGACACCAAGCGCGACGCGGACCGCAAGCCGGCCGAGATGCTGGACTTCGCTGGCGTGAAGCCCGGCGACAAGGTGGCCGACTTCATCCCGGGTGGCGGCTATTTCACCCGGATTTTCGCCAAGGCCGTCGGGCCCAACGGCAAGGTGTTCGCGGTGACCAATCCGCCGCCCGCCAACGCCACCGCACCGGCTCCGATCCTCGCGGTCGCCGCCGATCCGCAGTACGGGAACATCACCGTCGTCTCCACGGGAATCGGCAGCTTCAAGTTGCCGGAGCCGGTCGATGTGTTCTGGACATCCCAGAACTACCACGACCTCTACCTCACCCGGTTCAACCTGGATGTCCCCGGGGTCGTGAAGACGATCTATGAGGCCGTCAAGCCGGGCGGCGTCTTCATCGTCCTGGACCACGCGGCGGCGCCGGGCGCGGACGTCGTGCCGACGGCCAACACTATCCACCGCATCGACCCGGCGGCGGTCCGCAAGACCGTCGAGGCCGCCGGCTTCAAATACGAAGGCGAAAGCAAGGTGCTGGCGAACGCGTCCGACGATCACATGAAGAACGTGTTCGATCCGGCGCTGCGCGGCCACACGGATCAATTCGTCTACAAGTTCCGCAAACCGAAATAAGCCACTGAAGAGGTTCACATGACCCGCGTTGCGTTCATCGGCCTGGGCAATATGGGCGGCGGCATGGCCGCCAACCAGTCGAAGGCGGGGCGCGAGGTCATGGCCTTCGACCTTTCCGCGGCGGCGGTCGAGAAGGCGGTCGCGGCGGGATGCGCCAAGGCCCCTTCGGTGGCCGATGCGGTGAAGACCGCCGACGCCGTGATCACCATGCTGCCGGCTGGCCCGCACGTCCGCCAGGTGTACGCCGAGCAGATCCTGCCGAACGCGCCGAAGTCGGCCCTCCTAATCGACTCGTCGACGATCGACGTGGAGAGCGCGCGCGCCGTCGCCGCCCAGGCCAAGGCGGCGGGCTTCCGTTTCGCCGACGCGCCCGTTTCGGGCGGCACCGCCGCGGCCGACGCCGGCACGCTGGCCTTCATGGTCGGTTGCGACGAGGCCGACTTCGCCGCCGTCGAGGCGACGATCGAACCTATGTCGCGCGCCACGATCCGCGCGGGCGACCACGGAGCAGGGCAGGCGGCCAAGATCTGCAACAACATGGTCCTGGGCATCTCGATGATCGGCGTGTGCGAGGCCTTCGCCCTTGCCGAGAAGCTGGGGCTCGACGGTGAGCGCTTCTTCGAGATCGCCTCGAAGTCGTCGGGCCAGTGCTGGAGCCTGACCAGCTATTGCCCGTACCCGGGTCCGGTGCCGGCGGCGCCGTCGAATCGCAACTACGAGGGCGGGTTCGCCACCGCGATGATGTTGAAGGACCTCAAGCTGGCGCAGGAAGCGGCGGCCAAGGCGGGGGCGGCCACGCCGCTCGGCGCGACGGCGGAAGGCCTGTACGCCCTGTTCGACCGCCTAGGTGGCGGACCCAAGGACTTCTCGGCGATTCTCGAAATGCTGCGGGGCCGGAGCGTCTAGAGCGCCGCGCCGTCGAACTTCATCACCTGGATCGCGTCGAGGTCGGCGTCGGTGCAGCGCAGGTTGACCATGACCATCGTCGCGCCGCCCACCTCGCCCTCGGAGAACGGCGCACAGCCGCAGGTCGCGCAGAACCTGTGCTGAATCACGTGCTTGTTGAAGGTGTAGGTCGACAGCGCTTCCCGCGGCGTCTCCAATTGGAAGTCGCCGGGAGACATGGCGGCAAGCAAAGCCCCGCGCCGACGGCAGATCGAGCAGTTGCAGTCGATCGCCATGGCGGGCGTCTCACTGAACGAAAAGGCGATCCGGCCGCAGTGACAGCTTCCGCGAATGCTCATTGGGGTGCTCCTTTACCGCATTGACGTGCGAACCGGTCGCAAGCCGACAGCCCTACTCACGAATTCTGCAGAAAGGGTCACGAAAGTTGCAGGGGGTGCGACCTCTGAATTTATGGACAACGTGAAATCGCGGCGCCAAAAGGCGGACGTATTTCAGGGGCCGGGACGAGCGCGCTCCCAAGAACGCGCACCGGGAAAAGTCGATGGATTACAGGGAAGCCTTCCGCACCGCTCTGGACCGTGTTCGGTCGGAGGGACGTTACCGGGTCTTTGCGGACCTGAAGCGTCATCGTGGTGAGTTTCCGCGGGCGACGTGGACGCGAGCGGACGGTGAGACGCAGGACGTCACGGTGTGGTGTTCCAACGATTACCTGGGCCAGGGTCAGAACCCGGTGGTGCTGGATGCGATGCACCAGGCGATCGAGGAGGCGGGGGCTGGTTCGGGCGGCACGCGCAACATCTCGGGCACGACGCACTACCACGTGGAGCTGGAGGCCGAGCTGGCCGACCTGCACGGCAAGGAAGCGGCGCTGCTGTTCACCTCGGGCTATGTGTCGAACGAGGCGTCGCTGTCGACGCTGTACAAGATCCTGCCGGGGCTGATCGTCTTCTCGGACGAGCTGAACCACAATTCGATGATCTCGGGCATCCGGGCCGGCAAGCGCGAGCAGCGCCGGGTGTTCCGCCACAACGACCTGGAGCACCTGGAGCAGCTGCTGATCGAGGCCGATCCGGCTGCGCCGAAGGTGATCGCCTTCGAGAGCGTCTATTCGATGGACGGTGACATCGCCGACCTTCGGGGGACGGTGGCGCTGGCGAAGAAGTACGGCGCCATGACCTACCTCGACGAGGTGCACGCGGTGGGCATGTACGGTCCGCGCGGCGCGGGCGTGGCCGAGCGCGACGGGGTGATGGATCAGATCGACATCGTCGAGGGCACGCTGGGCAAGGCGTTCGGGGTCATGGGCGGCTACATCGCCGCCGACGAAGTGATCTGCGACGCCATCCGCAGCTGGGCCGACGGCTTCATCTTCA